>JAZRVT010000038.1:0-31544 GCA_045599325.1 Bacteroidales bacterium
AAGACGAGAGTTGCATATAGGCGAGATTGCATCAAGCTCCGCAGCCGTCATTTTTTTGCCGTAAATCACTTTGGTTTAGGGCTTTATTATTTCCAACTTTCCCTCCATTCGGGATTGATATTGCCGAATATTCCCCCAAAATGCTTGTAAATCAGCAATTCTGGGGAGCCTGAGGGCAAAATCGCCCCGCTGCAAAAAACAGAGTACCTATTTCGTTGAAAATAAATACTCTGTAAAATTAAGCACAGGGACCTTGCCTTTCCGCAATGCTACCTGCTTTCGCCGGTTTCCATACTTATTTCCGCCTCCAACGCTTCAGCATCGGGAACAGCATCCGGCAATGCTCTCTCATCTGCCCGTTCGTCATCCCTGCCTGCGCTCCGAACTGCGAACACATTTCGATATATTCTTCCATTGACACCTTGTCGACGAATTCTCCGTCCTGATAGCAGTACTTGCAGTAGTCGAAATTGGCGCTTCCGTCAGCATTGGTGCCGCATACGTCATCGGATGTCATAGGCATACCGCAACTCTGGCAGAACTGCGGAAGCTGTCCCTCGAGGAAATGCTTCTCCTTTGCAGTAAAGGAGGCCTCGTAGCTTTCGAAACCTTCCGGGTCATCATCAGCGGCAAAGTAGCCCTTCGGAGGGCAGTACGTCCACTCCCTGCCGCCAAGGTAGCCCGTGACCAGCTCCTGTGCGAGGAAATATGGCACCGGATCATCTTTTGGCTCTGCGTGATAATGGATGCCGAGGCTGCTGGCAAGCACGAACCCGGCTTTCCCGTAGAAATCGATATTGCCTTCGAAACAAAGCACCCCGATTCCCATTTCCCGTGCCTTTCTCAATGAGAACTCAAGCAGAGCAAGGCCAAAACCTTTCCGCTTCCAGTCGGGGTGGATGCTTATCGGACCCAATGTCCAGGCAGGGAGCACTTCACCTCCGTCTGAGGTCAGCTCTGCGCGGGAATACATCACGTGGCCGATAATCCGGCCGCCTGCTTCCATCACAAAGTCGAGTTCCGGTATGAAATCCGGATTGCTGCGGTATCTGTTCAGTACGAAATGCTCGAGACATCCCGGACGATATACATTCCAGAAAGCCTCCCGTGTAAGATTCTCCACTTCCTGCCAGTCGGCAGGTTCTTCCAATCGGATGTTATATTTTCTGATATTTCCCATTTTTCCCATTCTTTAATTTCTTTTACCTCCCAATTCTTCCTCATGCTGTCTTACGGGATAAAATAATTCCCTTTTGGTCTTGCAAAGATACGGATAATGTCTATATTTGCAACGGATGTTCTAAAACAAATGTTCTCAAATGCCAAGATCAGCATTCTTCTCAAAGGAAACAATAGCGGCAGCCGGGCTTGAAATAGTCCGCAGGCAGGGGATAAGTGCACTTACCGCAAGGTCACTGAGCAAACAGCTCGGGTGCTCGCTCAGTCCCATATTTACAGTGTTCAGGGATATGGACGAAATCCATACCGCCGTCAGACAGGCAGCAGCCGCTCTGTTCTCCGACTATGTGAAAGACGTTTCCGACTACCAGCCTGCTTTCAAGGAATACGGGATGAGGCTCATCCGCTTCGCGAAGCAGGAACAGAATATCTTCCAGCTTTTCTTTGAGCAGGGGAACAGCCTTTTGGAGAATGCTCCCCTTATGGCATTGAAGTGCCTGGATGAGATCAAGGAATGGTATCAGTTCACAGATAAGCAGGTCCTGATACTGTACCGGCAGCTCTGGGCCTTCACCTGCGGGGTTGCAGTTCTTGCAACGCAGTCACCCGAGGATTACCCGGAGGAGATGATAAGCGAAATGATTTCGACCCAGTTCATCAGCACCATTTCATTGCTTAAGTCAGGCAGGCCGGTTGTGAATATTACTCCACATCTCAAGGCTGAAGGGGAAAAGACGGTCATCGACTTATGATGATTGAAACCGAGAGACTGGTCATTACTGAATATACAATGGATATGGCGGCGCTGGTCCAGGCAAATTCAGTCGATGAAGATAATAGACGGTTTGTCCCGGACGAAGTGTGGGAGACGGTAGAAGTGGATTTGAGATCATTTTCCGTGGAACCGGCAAGTATCAGGATGAGGACCTCTTGACTCGTACCTTAGGTCATATATTATCTTTGTATCCGTTAACATCAAAAGCGCTTTAATGATGTCACAGACAAAGTATAAAATCGGCGAGTTCTCCAGACTTGGAAGAGTTACGGTCAGGACATTGCGTCACTATGAGAAAATCGGGCTGCTGAAGCCCGGCATTGTGGACCAGTGGACGGGCTACCGCTACTACAGTCCGGACCAGCTGCAGAAACTTCTCTCAATCGTACAGCTCAAGCAGCTCGGGTTCTCCCTTGCGGAGATAACGGAGCTATATGAGAATGATACGCACTATCCCGATATCAGGGCCCTTGAGTCCAAGATCAGGACCTGTGAAGAAGAGCTGCAGACGCTTAAGACCCGTCATGCCCAGCTCAAGAGCCTGGTGGCCGCCCAAAAGAAAAGAATAAATATGGCACCTGAAATGGCACGGCTCGGCTGCGAATGCCCCGAGCCGGGTTATTGCTTCACCGTAGAGACTGCAAAGGAATACAAAGCCGAAAACTTCGAGATAGAGTATTGCGAAAAGGTTACATCCGCAAAGAAAGACTCCGATATCGTTAAATTC
Source organism: Bacteroidales bacterium (assembly GCA_045599325.1). Classification (GTDB taxonomy): domain Bacteria; phylum Bacteroidota; class Bacteroidia; order Bacteroidales; family UBA932; genus Cacconaster. The sequence goes on from JAZRVT010000038.1 coordinate 2,682, forward strand.
AAGACCCTGCCGGAGTACCCGGCCGCCATCTGTATGAAAGTTTACGGTCCATACACCAAACTGCGCGAGAGCTACATCGAACTCTTTGCAGAGATTGCTGAAATGGGATACGGAATCGCTGATGCGCCACGCGCCTGTTATGTGGACGGCATCTGGAATCAGGAAGACCCGGAGAAATGGCTGACCATCATCCAGGTCCCTGTGCGAAAATAAGAGTAAGCAGGTTATTGCTCCACTCTGGCCGGCTGGCGAGATTGATATCACACTGCTGCTGCCAGCAGGAGCAGGTCCATCACACTTTGAGCGGCGGCGTATCTTGTCTGAAAAGCGCAGCTGCTTTCCTCCAGGGTCTCATTGAGGAAATGGAGGTCGTAGGAGGTGAAGGCATTGTTGCGGAGCAGGATGTGGATCCGGATTGATGTACAGACCCTGGAGTTCTCCGTTCCCCCGGACAGCGCTCCTATGATGGCGCCGGTCCTGCCGGCAATGGCGCGTCCGACAAGGGCCCTTCCGGCTGAAAGCTTTATGTTCTGGCTGTTCCAGCCGTCGGTCAGCAGGTCGACCGATATGATGTCGCTCCAGCTGAAACTGAATATGCAGGAGTTCCCGGTGCTGCAGGCCGCGAGCCGGTTGTTTTCGTCCAGCGCTACGCCGACAAATGGCAGTGCTCCGCTGGTGGCCCATCTGGTTGTGTGGAAGCCCTCAGGAAATCCTTTCTCTTGCAGGAATGACTCCTCAAGCGCGCTGTAACTTGATTTTCCGCCCTTTGCTCTTTCCCTTGTGCCAGCGATGGCGGCGGAGATGATAAATCCCAGGAAGCAGATTGAGAAGATGATGAGGATGATGACGAGAATCATTGGCTGATAAGGCAGGCGGCTGTTTGACTTCACAAAGATAACAATTGTTGATTTTATTGTAAATTTGCAGGGTATCGAAAGTATAGACAATATTCATATATGAGAAAAATCCTGCTGCTTTCAGCAATCTTCATAACTGCGGTGCTGTCAGTCTCCTGCGGCAGCGCTAGAGTGGCGTCAGACCGCACTTCCGCCTCGCAGGCCGGCAATGATACCGGTATCCTGACATTCATCCAGATCACGGACACCCAGATAGGGTTTCAGGACACCAGCGCCCATTTCAGAGTGTCCGACTCCCTTATGATGTGTGCGGTGAGGGCCATCAACCAGATTCATCCGGCCTGTGTCATCCACACAGGCGACCTGGTGCACGACTTCGGAAATGAAGAGCAGAAAACCATCTACAAGCGGCTGATGGGTCTGATAGACCCTTCCATTCCGGTATTTGTCGTCCCGGGCAACCACGACATCCGCGGCTGGACAGCCGAAAAGCGCGACAGATATGTCGAATTCGCCGGCTATGACCGTTTCTCTGAGAGGATAGGGGACTGCGCCTTCATAGGATTCGACAGCAACCGCATCAGGGACAATGCGGCCGAGGCTGAGGAGGAGCAGTTCGTATGGCTGGAGGAAGAGCTGAAGAAGGCCCGGGGAAGCAGGCATATATTCCTGTTCTGCCACTGTCCTGTCGCAATGTTCGCCATTAACGAACCGGACGGTCACAACAATTTCCCGATGGAGAAAAGGTCCCGCTATATCGAGCTGTTCAGAAAATATGGTGTTGAGGGCATTTTCTCCGGCCACTCGCATCTGGGAGGATATTTCCAGAGCGGCGGCATCCGTCACGTCAATTCAATGCCTGTCGCCAAAGCCTTCCTCACCGGCTTTTCCGGAATCAACGTCGTAACCGTAACCGCCAAGGGATTCACCTTCAGGTGTATCCCCGGGATTCGGGGCGAATAATATATTGTAATACCTGTCACAATGAAACGGATTGTCATCTCCTTCATTTTTCTGCTCTCCTTCGTATTCTCATCGTCCGCTCAGACACTGGATCCGATTTCCGGGGACTGGACCGGAAAGTTGGACCTCGGTGCCGCCGGCTCACTCACGATCGTGCTTCATTTAACTCAAGGGGAGGATGGGACGCTGGTCTGCAGGATGGACAGTCCGGACCAGGCATCTGAAGGTATTCCTGCCGAGATAGTCAAAAACGACGGATTTGTTCTTGAAATAGCAGTGAAAGAGATTGCTATGACTTATAAAGGCACTCTCTTCAACAATATGCTGGCAGGTACGTTCAGCCAGTTCGGCCAGTCGTTCCCGCTCAGCTTCAAACGCGGCCTCGAGAAGTTGAACAGGCCTCAGACCCCTTCGGGTCCAGTGCCTTACAATAAGGAAGAAGTGACTTTTACAAATGCGGCGGCAGGTGCGGTGCTGGCCGGCACTCTGGTGACCCCGCAAGCCTCAGGCACTGCGGTCCCTGTGGTGATAATGGTAAGCGGCAGCGGGCTTGAGGACCGCAATGAAGAGATATTCGGACACAAGCCTTTCCTTGTGCTTGCCGATTTCCTTGCCCGCAACGGCGTGGCGGCCCTGCGTTATGACGACCGCTGCTTCGGAGAGTCGAAGGGCGGGGACGTGACCGGTGCCATAACCCCCGATTTCCGGGATGATGCTCTCGCCGGCATTGCATTCCTGCGTGAACGCGGCTTCAGGAATATCGGTGTGCTGGGCCACAGCGAGGGTGCCAGCATTGCCTTTATGCTCGGCGCTTCAGGGGATGCTGACTTCGTCATCAGCCTCGCCGGTCTCGGCGTAAAGGGTGACATCGCCCTTACAGCGCAGGCCAACCGCGTTTTCGAACTCCAGGGCGCTGACCGCCGATATGAAGTTTCCGACTACCGTATGGTCGCCGCGCAGCAGCACAGCCCGTGGCTCTCCTGGTTCATAGACTACGACCCTTCAGCAGACATCGCTGCCTGCAGATGCCCTGTCTTCGCAGTCAACGGTGACAGGGACTGTCAGGTAATCTCCTCTCTCAACCTGCCGGGCATAGAGTCTTCGCTGCCGGAGAACCCTCTCAATTATGTGAAGGAGTATCCTTCTCTCAACCATCTTTTCCAGCATTGCACGACCGGCGATGTGAGCGAGTACCGCCGCATTGAGGAGACGTTCTCCCCTGAGGTGATGCAGGACCTCGCTGACTGGATCGCCCGAGTCTGCTCGGGCACAGGCCGCTAGCATTCGCTCAGATACTGGGATTCCCGCAGCATCTCCACAAATCTGACGGCTGACTTCTTGCGGTAGCCGCCGCGGAGCCAGTGGACGCAGCCTGTCATCTTGCGCGGGACGTCAGTCAGCGGTATCGCGACCAGAGACGGGTCGTAACTCGTCGCGAAAGAGGATACAATGCTGATGAGTTCTGTGTCGTGAAGCAGGCTGAGGATGATGTCAGGGTCGTTGAGTTCCATCACAATGTTGAGGTCGCTGGTATCGAGGTCCACAAAGCGCTCGAAGGCCCTTCTGGCCTGCATTCCGCTGCCCGGGATGACCAGTTTCTGCCGCTTCAGGTCCTGCATTGTGAGGCTCTTGCTTCCAGCCAGCGGATGGGAGTTGTGCATCACGGCGCTGAGGGTGGAAGTGAACAGCACCTCCGAATCAAGGCAGTCGTAGGCCGCGGCAGGCTTGAAGGCGAGCATAAAGTCGATGTCTCCAGCCTCGAGCATATCAATAAGCTCGAGTGCAGGCTTATAGCATATCTTCATCTTGACGCCTGGGTACTTTTTGATGAATCTTCTCACTGTCCCGGCCATCAGCCTCTTGAAAGAGGAGGTGAGACCTATGTTCAGCGTGCCTGAGAGCACCTTCTTCAGGTCCTGGACCTTGAGCAGGCATTCTGAAGAGGCGTCAATCGCCCTCTGGGCGATGGGAAGCATCTCGGCGCCGGCTTCTGTCAGGACCACGCTGTGGGAGGTGCGGTAGAAGAGGGGAGTATCAATCTCCTCCTCAAGTTTCCGGATCTGTTGCGAAAGTGTTCCCTGGGTGATGAAAAGTTTTTTCGCCGCGTCAGAAAAATTCAGAGTCTTCGCTACTGTCACGAAATAGTTCAATTGTCTGAGTTCCATAGGTATGCAGGTTTTTGGCGGTATATACAAATATAATGATTATTGATGAGAACTATTGCAACTATTGAAAAATACTATTGATTTCAATAACGGGAACCGTTCCGCCGCCCCATCTTTGTAATGTCAGAGCAATGTTGCTCCGGCATTAAAATAAATTAAAACTATGGCAACAAAATTTTATTTCTGCAAACACTGTGGGAACGTTGTCGTGAAAATGGTCGACAGCGGAGTCACACCCGTTTGCTGCGGTGAGGAAATGATTGAACTCACCCCGAACACCATTGAAGGTTCAGGTGAAAAGCACCTGCCTGCAGTTGAAAGAATCGACGACTGCACGCTGCGCGTGAAGGTCGGATCTGCACCTCATCCTATGATGCCTCAGCATCACATCGTCTTCATCTGTCTTGAGACAAAGAACGGACTCCAGGTCCGTCAGCTCGACCCTGAAAAGCCTGCGGAGGCTGAATTCTGCGGCTGCAAGGATCCTGTCACCGCTGTCTATGAATACTGCAACATCCACGGCCTCTGGAAGACCACCTGCTCAACAAAATAACACTTGAAGCCATGAAAGCAGAAATCCGCAAAGCGCTCAATGACCAGATCAACGCAGAACTTTGGTCAGCATATCTATACCTCTCTATGTCGCTTGATGCAGAGGCAAAGACACTCAAGGGGCTCGCAAAATGGTTCTTCGTGCAGTGGCTTGAAGAACAGGACCACGCCCGCATTTTCCAGAACTATATGAATGACCGCGGGGTGAAGGTTGAACTTCAGCCGATAGCTTCAGTCCCAAGTGAATGGGCTGGACCGCTCGAGATGCTCCGCGATACGCTGGAGCACGAGAAAGAGGTCACCGCTATGATCCACGACCTTGTCAAGCTGGCTTTCGAACACGGGGACCCGGCAACCCTCAGCCGTCTGCAGTGGTTTGTCGACGAGCAGGTTGAGGAGGAGAGCACCGCAGGCGACCTGCTTCAGCTCTTCGAGAACGCCGGCGGCGACTACAGCGTCATCCTCAGGCTCGACCGCGAGCTCTCGGAGCGCGAGTACAAGCGTGCAGAGCCGCTCGAGTAGTCGCTCGAGTAGCTCCGGAGGTGCCGCTCAAGTAGCCGCTCAAGCTGCTCCGGAGGTGCCGCTCAAGCAGCCGCTCAAGCTGCTCCGGAGGTGCCGAAACGGCTGGTTTGCACTTCTCGGCCGCTCCGACGGGGCAAGAAGTGCAGGAAGTCCTGAATTGCACTTCTCAGATGGTTCCGCGTCGGCGGGAGGTACAGAATGGCACAATCTGCACTTCCGGATGGGCAAAAGGGCATTTTTTGCCGCTACTGCCCCCTGGCTAGGGGGGTAGCAGCGGCTTTTTTTGCGGCTTACCCTTGCGGCTTACCCTTGCGGCCTACCTTCGCGGCCTACCTTCGCGGCAGTTACCTCTCGAAGCACTGCGACATCGGGCGGCCCGTCCAGACCTGAGGCTGCTCGAGCCCGAGGAGGGCTGCAATGGTGGAGGCGACGTCATACTGCATCATGCTCTCGGAGAACTCGCCGCCCTGACGGATTCCCTTGCCGGCGATGATGAAAGGCGTCTCATACTCTGCAGGAGATATTTTGCCGTGGCCTTTGTCTATTCCGCCGTGGTCAGCAGTGACGATGACAGTGCTGGTCTCCCAGATGCCCGCATCCCTGATGGCCTGGAGGATCTTCGCGACTTCCGAGTCATATTTCCTGACCACCTGGTGATACTCTTCAGACCCCCATCCGTCTGCGTGGCCGACGTGGTCCGGCTGGTCGAATACGATTGTGAAGAGAACCGGCTTCTTTTCCGTTATATACTTGACTGCCAGATCTGTCAGATGCGACGGGTTCTGCTCCCAGTCAGCGGCCTGCTCGAAATAGTTGAGGGCAAGCGAGTCCACAAGAAACTTGATGGTCTCCCACTCATAGACTGCGCCGATCTCGGCGTCAGGACGCTGCTCGCGCAGTATGGAGTTGACAGTAGGGAAGATGCCGTGGTCGTTCACGACCCGAGACGGCAGTTCCGGAGTGCGTGAGTACCACTGGGTGTAGCCGTGGAGCTCTGTGCCCGCGCCCATGAACATTGTCGCCCAGTTGATGGCGCTCGAGGTAGGGAATGCGCTGCGCTTCGCAGTGGTCCAGCAGCCTTCTTCCATAAGCGACTTTATTGCCGGCAGTTCCTCCGGCTCGAAGTATGCTGAGCCCATTCCGTCCAGTCCGATCAGAATCACGTGTTCTGTCATCGCGCGGTTCCCGCGGCTTCTGCGGCCATCGCGGTTCCCGGCCCCGTCATTCGCGCAGCCCGCCAAACTGCCCGCCAAGCATCCCGCCGCGAGAAGTATCCCGATAATAAATGCAGTCCTTTTCATAAGAGTCATTGGTTGATTGATTTGTAAAATTACTGATTTCGAGCGTGAAATCCAAAGGACCGCTCAGTAGGACAGATGGGAGATAACCGCCCGGTACACGTCGGGCAGCAACAGCCTCGGTACGCCCCGTGATTATGCCGGACCGCAACAGCCGCGGTATGCCCCGTGATTATGTCGGGCAGCAACAGCCGCGGTACGCCCCGTGATTATGCCGGGCAGCAACAGCCGCGGTACGCCCCGTGATTGTGCCGGGCAGCAACAGCCGCGGTACGCCCCGTGATTTGTAAAGGACTCATTATCAGATAATAGCGCAATTTGGCTTCCCGTTTTTCGAGAAGCCAAAATAGTTATCTTCCAGATTATCAATAACTTAAAAACCACGCCTGCGGAGGCAATGTGTTGGACTGATTCCTCAGGAAGTGCAAATCGAGGTTTCTGTCACTTTCTGCCCCCCTGGAAGGACAGCGGGAGGTGCAGAATGGCACAATCTGCACTTCTTGATGTCTCCGGTGAGCTCCGGAGGTGCCGAAACGGCTGTTTTACACTTCTCGGCCGCTCCGACGGGGCAAGAAGTGCAGGAAGTCCTGAATTGCACTTCTCAGATGGTTCCGCGTCAGCGGGAGGTGCAGAATGGCACAATCTGCACTTCCGGATGGGCAAAAGAGCATTTTTTGCCGCTACTGCCCCCCGGCGGAGGGGGTGGTAGCTGGAAAAAACGATTTCAGCAAGTAATAGTCATTGAGCCCCGCGTCGTTTATCCTCGGTTGTCCGGGACAATCGGTCAGGATGAATTTCTTATCTTTGTATTGTGAACTTCAAGGAGAAAGTGTTTGAGGCGGTGGCCAGGATTCCGAAGGGAAGGGTGGCGACATATGGACAGGTGGCCAGTATGGCCGGCTTTCCCGGGGCGTCGCGTGCTGTGGGCAACGCGATTCATATGAACACCGACCCTGTTGCCGTGCCCTGCCACAGGGTGGTCTGTGCGGACGGACGGCTTGGCAGCAACTATGGCCTCGGCGGTCCGGCAAAGCAACGCGAAAGGCTTGAGGCAGAGGGGATTGAGTTTGCCGTTTCGGATGCTGGCAGTCGCATGTCTGGCAGCCGCACGCCAGACGGTTGCATGTCTGGCGGTTGCATGTCTGGCAGCCGCACGCCAGACGGTTGCATGTCAGGCGGTTGCACGTCAGGTGACGGCACGACAACTGACGGCCGCCGACCGGCCACTGGCGGTGCTGCGGCGCAATTCAGGGTTGACCTCAGCCGCTATGGGATCACAATCGAAGATCATCCGCTCAAGCCGTTTCTGCCGGCCGCCGGGCATATCCTGTTCCTCGGCAGTTTCCCGCCTCCGAAATCCCGCTGGTCCATGGATTTCTTTTACCCGAACTGGATCAATGACTTCTGGCGGATTCAGGGACTGATACACTTCGATGACGCTCACTATTTTGAATCAGGAAAGCATTTCAATAGAGACCTGATCGCTGAATTCTGTACCGCTGAAGGCCTGGGTTTCTTTGACACGGCGCAGAAAGTCTTCCGTATGAAAGGTAACGCGAGCGACGATTCCCTCCAGATTCTGCAGCCGTCTGACCTCTGCGCGCTGCTGGCGGAGATGCCGGAATGCCGGACTATCGTCACCACTGGTGGTAAAGCATCCGAGGAACTGCTGGCAATCATCCGTTCCCTGCAGCGCGAGACAGCGGCCGCTGCTGCCGGTCTTGTTGTCGCCGCTGCTGCCGGTCTTGCTTTCGCTGCTGCTGCAAGCCAGGCGGCCGCTGCTGTCGCAGTCTCCATACCTGCAGTCGGGGCGAGCGTTGAAATCAGTCTCAGCGGCCGCACTTTCCGCTGGTGGCGTATGCCGTCGACCTCCCGCGCCTTCCCGATGTCACTTGAAGAGAAGGCCCGATATTACAGAAAACTGTTTATGTAAGGCCACCCTCTTATGCATGTCAGCCAGCCTCTCAAGGACTTGATGGTGTTGGGCGTGATTCGTAAGTGGTTGTATATCTGGCAGATGATTAATTTGGCTTCCCGTTTTTCGGGAAGCCAAATTGCATTAATGGCTAATAATGAGAGCTTTACGAATCACGCTGCAGAAGTGGTGGACGTTGGACGTTGGACGTTGGACGGTGAACGACGGACGGTGGGTGGCGGACGGTGGCCGGTGAACGGCGGACGGCGGGTGGTGGACTGTGGACGGCGCTGCGCCGCGCGGCATCAGGCCGCCGGACCGCAAATACCAGAAGTCTTGTCTGGCTACAGTTGCGGCAAGTCTATCCTGGTGTTCAGAATGTTCAGCAGCAGATCCCTGTTCTTAAGCTGCTGCCTGGAGGAAAGACTCAATATCCTGAAGTTTCCATACGGGTTCCCGGCAAGCTCCATTATCCCGTTGCTTCCGATCGACGCATCGCACGGAACCGATAACGAGGCGTGGGAGAACCCTGTCACATAAGCCAGACAGGCTATGGCATCCCAGCACATATTCATATCTGTCATATCGTGTGTCGTATAGCCCAGAGCAACAGGATGATGGGCCGCCCAGCCCGTATGCTCGAATATCTCCTCGGACGAGACGGATATCTGGGTCTCTCCCGGCACGATGGTCATCGCCACAGGCAGTTTGCTGAATACATTCCTGGCCGATGGAATGTCGTAGAACACATTGTATTCAGCTTCGTTCCCGGACCCGCACATAGCCACGACGCTGCGTACCTTCTTCTTTACAAGGTCGGTTCCGGTCATCGGCGAAAATTCATCCGGCCCGCTTTCAAGAAGCCTTGAGATGTTGGTGAGAAATCCTGTCGAAAGTATGGTCACCGATCTGTCTGCCGAATTCGCAAGGATTTCACGATAGAGAGCGACTGCGTCCGGCAAGGAGGCATAGTCGGAGATTGTAAGCCTGTATGATTCACAGTTGCAGAGGAGGGGAGCGTAGTCCTCCCAGATGTGGCTGTCCTTCACTCCGTCCCTGACCATCCCCAATGGAGTCTGTCCGGCGCCATACCAGGTGTTGATCACATCCGCAGCCTGCGGAGCGAGAGGCACATCGTGGTTCACCATAACGGCCAGAAGGGTTATCCTGCCTTGCCGGCAGCAGTGGTGCAGGATATCGAGAGCAAGCAGGTCGTCGAGCGAGTTCCCGATGTCGGTGTCCAGAATGACATTCGGTGAGACCGAGAAATCATATTTCGATTTCTCTTCCTCGATGGGGGAACAGGAAACGATAAGCGCAACCAGAAATAGTATTTTCGATGCGGTCCTCATCATAGTCGGCAATGCTTATGCCCTCAAAGGTAAAGAGAAGGTGACCTTCAAGTCCGGATGGACTCTTGGGGTCACCCTGTTTCTGTGGAGATGGGCGGACTCGAACCGCCGTCCAAACAACGCACCAGGCGGCTTTCTACATACTTATCCGGCCTTTGATTGTCGGGGGCCGTCTGCCGGCAGGCGGGCCAGCGGCTCCTTATCCTCTAAGTCTTGGCGCGCTGCAGAGGAGTCGGCGCGTGCATCCTCCTTGAATGATACCCCGGATGCCGGCGATAGGGGGCTTAAACTCCGGCGGGATACTCGTCGCTACGGCCCTGGGCCGCGCGATTAAGCTGATTGACTTGGTCAATTAGGCAGCGAGTGCATAGTTGTTGTTGCCAGTTATGGCTTGAGGTCCGGGATTTACGTGAGAGGCCACGGCTCACGGTATGCTTACCGTCCGACATCAATTGCTGTCAAAACCAAAACATCCCCATATGTCAGATGACACTGCAAAGATGCAAAAAGTTGGTCTAATGTTGCAAAAAAAAGTAAATTTGTGATATGAAAGTCGCAGTTTATCTTGGTTCTTCCGAACACTGCTGTCCGGTGTTCCTGAAAACGGCATATGAATTGGGAAAGAGGCTCGCCGAGGCGGGTCATACACTTGTCTATGGCGGTGCGAACGTCGGTACGATGAAACTCCTCGCTGACGGCGCGCTTGATGCGGGCGGACACGTCATCGGTGTCTTCCCGGAGGGCTTCCGCGGCACGAAGGAGATTCAGGATAGCGGGATAGAGGTCGTCAGAAAAGACCTCCCTGAGATGCATTTCACTGCCGATTTCGCTGAACGCAAGAAACTTATGGAAGAGATATCCGACTGCTGCGTGGCTCTTCCGGGCAGCTATGGCACTCTGGACGAACTTTTCACTTATGCCTGCAACCGCTGTGTGGCCACCCACTCGAAACAGAGCTATGTGCTCAACACCGAGGGATTCTATGAACCTCTCAAGGCGATGCTCCGGAACATAGCCGACAACGGTTTCCTGAAGCCTAGCGCCACTGGCATCCTGACATTCTGCGACTCTGTCGACGAACTCATTGAACTCATTGAAAAACTATAATGGAAAGATCAAAAGTATATTTCACCGATTTCCATACCGTGGCCTTCGGTGACGGCACCCCGACCAAACTCAAGAAACTCATCAAGGCTGCAGGCATCGGCAGCATAGACTTCGACGGAAAGTTCGTCGCCATCAAGATGCATTTCGGCGAACTCGGCAATATGAGCTTCCTGCGCCCGAACTATGCCCGCGCAGTTGTCGACGTCGTGAAGGAGCTCGGCGGCAAACCGTTCCTCACCGACTGCAACACGATGTACCCCGGATTCAGGAAGAATGCGCTCGAGCACCTATATTGCGCCTGGCAGAACGGATTCACTCCGCTTACTGTAGGATGTCCGATTCTGATCGGTGACGGTCTCAAGGGCACTGACGATGTGGCGGTGCCTGTCGAGGGCGGGGAGTATGTCAAGGAGGCTCTTATAGGCAGGGCCGTTATGGATGCCGACATTTTCATCAGTCTCTCCCATTTCAAGGGTCACGAGGAGGCCGGCTTCGGCGGAGCCATCAAGAACATAGGAATGGGCTGCGGCTCCAGGGCCGGCAAGAAGGACCAGCACAGCCACGGCAAGGCCAACGTCAATGCGGACCGCTGCCGAGGATGCCGCAAGTGCCAGAAGGAATGCGCCAACGGAGGCCTGCTTTTCGATGAGGCCGCAAGGAAGATGACCGTCACGGAGAGCTGCGTGGGCTGCGGCCGCTGCCTCGGCGCCTGCAACTTCGACGCGATATATTTCAAGGAGAGCAATGCCAACGAGATGCTCGGCCGCAGGATGGCGGAGTATGCCAAGGCTGTGGTGGACGGACGCCCGTCGTTCCACATCTCCCTCGTGCTCGATGTCTCTCCGAACTGCGACTGCCACGCTGAGAACGACATCCCTATAATCCCTGACGTAGGAATGTTCTGCTCGTTCGACCCTCTGGCACTCGACCAGGCCTGTGCGGACGCCTGCCAGCTGCAGTCGCCTGTCATCGGCAGCCAGCTGTGGCGCAACGTGAATGCTCCAGGGTTCAAGGACCAGGGCGACATCTTCAAGAACAGCAACCCGAACGTGGAGTGGCGTTCCTGCCTTGAACAGGCTGAGAAGGTCGGCATCGGAACCCGCGACTATGAACTTGTAAAACTCAGCCTATGACATATTTGAGAAGAGTGGCGGCTGCGTTCGCGCTGCTTTTTGCAGCAGTCTCCAGCCTTGCGGCCCAGGAGCCGCAGGGGGATATGCTCCGCCTTGAGATCTCTGATTCCGCAATCTATCCGGGCACTGTCAGGAATGTAAGCGTCTATGTGCCGAAGCAGTATGACGGCACCCGTCCCGCCTGTCTCTTCGTGAGGATGGACGGCCTCGGCCACAACCTGCCACGGATTTTTGACGAACTCATAGAGGAGGGCGCGATGCCTGTGACCATAGGTGTCTTCATCACCTCGGGCCGCATCTGTGACGAGAAAGGGGAGGTGGTCCGCTACAACCGCTCCAACGAGTTCGACCGTATGAACTCAACCTGGGCGGAATTCATCGAGACAGAGGTCCTTCCTGCAGTGGAGCGTCTCTCGACGCCGGACGGACGCAGGATAATGATTTCCAGGAACCCGGCTGACCGCGCCATCAACGGCGACAGCAGCGGCGGAATCGCTGCCTTCACAGCAGCCTGGAACCGCCCGGACCTATACAGCAGGGTTTACTGCATAGTAGGCACATTCGTCCCTATGCGCGGTGGCGACGGCTATCCGGCGCTGATACGCAAGAGTGAGCCTAAGCCTCTCAGAATCTTCCTTCAGGACAATGACAGCGACAGCTGGAATCTGACTTTCGGAAGCTGGTATGAATACAATCTGCTGATGGCCTCGGCACTCCGATATGCCGGATATGATGTCCGCACGCAGTGGGACGAGGGCGGTCACAGCGGCGCTAACGGCGGCAAGATCATGAAAGATGTGCTCCGCTGGCTCTGGGCCGGCTGGCCTGCTCCTGTCGGAGTCCGCTTCGGCGACAATGCGCTGATCAATTCGCTTGTGATTCCGGGTGAGGAGTGGCGTGAGGTGAAGAAGATCGAGGGAGAACCTTCCCACGAGGCGGTCTATCCTGGCGGAGCCTATGTCGCAAGGCCGAAGCCGCACACCTCTGCTGTCTGCACCTATATCCTCGCGGACGGCGAGGAGAAATACGGCCAGGACTTCTACTGGCTTCACGATGAAGGCGGCGTTGACGACAGCGACCGCTGGCTGGCATTCGACACTGAGGGGTGGCTCTATGCCTCTTCTGCCCTTGGAATCCAGATATGCGACCAGAACGGACGCGTGCGTGGAATCATCCCGGTGCCTGCCGGGAAACTGGAGAAGTTCTCATTCAAGGGCGACATCATTTATGTGGTGGTCGGCGGCAAGGCTTATGCCCGCCGCATAGGCCACAGGGCTGCGACCAAGGACTCCCCGAGACCGGAGTCACAGGGACAGGGCTAGCAGCGGCCGTTTACTGACAATAAGAATAACGTCATATGCTTTTCAAACTCAAGGACGGGAGGCTTGTCGCTCCCGTGAAGATAGGGGTGACAGGAAGCCCGGATGCTTCCGACAAAGTCGTTGGAATAGATGTAAATACAGAGGAAAAGGACTTGTTCGGCGAGCCTGAGACCACTTCATTCTCCATCTCTGACATTGAGTCAGTCTATGGCTCATACTCCTTCGCCCCGTCTGAATATCAGGCGGATTTCATCCGTCGCAACCGGGGGCTGATCGACAGGATAGGCTTAAAGCCTGTGGGTGATGCAGGAGACGTGGACGGGGAGAACCTCTTCTGACCCTGACGCGGCCTCACTTTTCTGGACATACCCTTCGATTACGATGCTGCACTCTGCAGGCACGCGGAGTTCCTGCGTCAGGCAGTCTGTGACAGATATCCTCTTCCCGCCGGTGAGCCCGGCGAGAAGGTATCTGTCTATTCTTTCGGAAACTTCTTCAATGCTGCATCCGGCAGCCGTCTCTACCGCTTCCGGAGCGCCGATGACAAGTGCCAGCGGCAGCCTGTGGGTGGAGTCTGCGAGATTGCGGTGAATAAGTGATACGGCCGGCATCCTGAGGTTCAGGGTATCTTCACCGGTAATTTCGAAGCAGGCCTTCTCAACCGTCCGTCCTCCTGAAGGAGCAGGGGTGACGATGACGGCGTTGACGGTGCCTGCAGGCAGCCCGAGTTTCCCCAGGTTTGCTATGTACTGCACAGAGTCGTGGCAGGGCGCGTGCCTTTTCTCCTCGCGCGGTATCCACGACGATAGCCTCTGCATCGCCCTGAAGCGGTCCGCGAAGCCGCTGTTCTCGTCGAGCAGTCCCTTGAATACCGCTTCTGCCTGTTCGACAGCCTTTTCCGGCAGAGCCATTTACTTCTCTATGTTTATGCCTGCGGCCTCAGCCACAAGGTAGACAATTGACTTGAAGACGATTCCGCTGTGGCTGGAGAGGCCCACCTCGCAGGTGCGGCTGGTGGCGTAGCCTTCGGTGCTCTCCTTGGTCTGGGATGCAAGTGTGCGGAGTCCGTGGTCGTTGAGTTCAGGGAAGAAGAATCCGCGGTCTCCTGCGAATCCGCAGCAGTTCGTATCCATCAGACGCACTTCGTGAGCGCATCTGCGGGCCACGTTGAGGAGGTTGCGGTCCACTGACATCTTCTTGGCTGAGCAGACTGCGAACACTGAAACCTGCTGCTCGACCTTGGTGATGTTGAGGCGGTCGAGGACGAACTTGTCAAGGAACTCTGCCGGTTCATAGAGCTTCAGGCAGTCGTCCATATTGGTATGCATAGTGTACAGGCACGGGCTCATATCGCAGAGGACAGGAATCCGGCCCTCTTCAGAAGCCTTGAGAAGGGCTGACTTGAGCATATCGGACGCGTGCTTGCCCGCCTCCACATAGCCCTTGCTGGAGAACAGCATACCGCAGCACAGCTTGTCCATATTCTCAGGATAGATCACCTCGTAGCCGGCTGCCTCAAGCACTGCCGCTGTAACTCTGGTGACCTCTTTCTCCTTGCTGTATGCAGGCGTGGTTCCCATAGAGCGGGTGATGCAGGACGGGAAGTAGACAACCTTCGGCGCTCCTTCCGGAGCCTTTGAGACAGAAGGGACTATCTTGTCAGCGCCAGTAGGCATATATTCGTTCCATTTCGGAATCTTCTTGAATGAGACCCAGCGGAGGGCCGATGCGACTGCTCCGAAGACACGTTTGCCGACTACGCGGCGGATGGCGTTGATGGACTTGAGGAATCCGCGGAGGAATCCGGTCACCTTGTCCATATTGTCTGCAAGCCAGAGTGCGCGCTTCTCGCCCTTTTCGCTGTGATTCTCGTGACGCAGTTCCTTGATGAGCTTGCCGGCGTCAGCCTTGACAGGGCAGTGGAGGTTGCACAGGCTGTCGGTGGCGCAGGTCTGGTCGCCTGCATACTTGTACAGGCGCTGCATCTCCGCTGCGCGGTGAGGCTCCTGCCCGCTTTCCCTGAGGCGCTCGATCTCCCTGTAGGCAGCGACTCTCTGGCGAGGGGAGAGGGTGAGGCCCTCAGCGACGCAGTGGCCCTCGCAGAAGCCGCACTCCATACACTTGTCGACGATCTCCCTTGTTGAAGGGATAGGCTTGAGGTTGGAGATGTGGGCTTTCGGGTTGTCATTGAGAATGACGCCCGGGTTGAGGATGCCCTTAGGGTCGAAGAGGTCCTTGATCTCGTGCATCAGGCTATATGCCTGGCGGCCCCATTCCAGTTCGACGAACGGAGCCATATTGCGGCCTGTGCCGTGCTCCGCCTTGAGCGAGCCGTCATATCTGTCGACGACGAGGTGTGCCACGTCGTCCATGAACTTGCTGTATTTCTCAACCGCTGCAGGAGTGGAGAAATCCTGGTTGAACATAAAGTGCAGGTTGCCTGCAAGAGCGTGCCCGAAGATCACGGCGTCACCGTAACCGTCAGCCTCGAATACTTCGCGTAGCTTGACAGTGGCCTCGGCCAGTTTCTCGATAGGGAAGCAGATGTCCTCGATGATGGCGGTAGTGCCGCTCCGGCGCATTCCAGCGACAGTAGGAAGCATCTCTTTGCGGAGTTTCCAGAGCCGTGCCTGTTCCCTGGCGTCAGTCGTGAACTCATATGGAAGCTCTGTCGGCACGCCTTCGATGCTGGCCTTGATGGCTGCAACCTTTTCACTCAGCTCATCTGCCGATGCGGCGCGTGTCTCCACCAGGATCACGCAGCTTTCGTCGCCGATGGTCTTGAGGAACTCAGGTATGCCAGGGGTGTTCTCGACGCTCCTCACGCCTGCGCGGTCAATCAGCTCGACTGCCGATACCTTGCCGTCGGCGCGGAGGATCTGTACTGCTTCGCAGGCCTTGGCGATGTCGGTGTAGGTGATCATCGCGAGAGCCTTGTGGCGGTGCTCCTTCACTGTGTTGTAGGTGATGTTCGAGATGAAGGCGAGAGTGCCTTCCGAACCGATGATGAGGTGTTTCAGTATGTCGAAACCTTCGGTATAGTCAACGAGTGCGTTGAGGGAGTATCCGGTGGTGTTCTTGATCTTGTATTTGCGCTCGATCCTCTCCTTGAGGGCCTTGTCTTCGCGGACACGGCGGCTCAGGTTTTCCAGATGGTAGAGGGTGGAGCTGTGGTTGGTGCGGAAAGTGCTCTTGGACTCCTCGTCTGCAGTGTCGAGGATTGTGCCGTCCGCCATAATGATGCGTATGTCTGCGATGGTCTTGTATGAGTTCTCCGAAGTTCCGCAGCACATTCCGCTGGCGTTGTTGGCAGCGATGCCGCCGATCATCGCCGAGTCGATGGAGGCCGGGTCAGGACCGATCTTCCTGCCGTAAGGGGCGAGGTAGCGGTTTGCGAGGGCGCCTCTGATGCCCGGCTCCAGGCGGATCTTCCTGCCCTGGTCGAGGATCTTGTGGCTGTCCCATCCGTGCGAAGCAACCACCAGGACAGAGTCGCTGACAGCCTGTCCCGAGAGGGAGGTGCCTGCAGCCCTGAAGGTTACAGGGATGTTCATTTCAGTTGCAACCTCGAGTATCTTCTGAATCTCCTTTTCGGATGATGACTTTATGACAAGTTTCGGGATCATCCTGTAGAATGACGCATCG
Organism: Bacteroidales bacterium; assembly: GCA_045599325.1. Lineage (GTDB taxonomy): Bacteria > Bacteroidota > Bacteroidia > Bacteroidales > UBA932 > Cacconaster. Next base: position 19,513 of record JAZRVT010000038.1, read on the forward strand.
GTTCCATAGGCAAGTGTGCTGAGCGCATCGTGGAACATTCTCTCCGCCGGAATGGTCTTGCGGAGTTCGTTGTAGAATCGTTTGTATTCTCCGGTTATCATAGTTGATGAAGCATATATACGGTTTGGTCGGCCTTCATATCCTTTGCTATGACGATTCCGTTGCTGTCAAGCAGGTATATCTTAGGCACATATTCGATGTCGTAGAGTTCGTGGAGCCTTGAGGTTCCCTTGAGGTCCGCGAGGTAGATCCAGCGGCTCGGGTAATTCTTGCGGAACTCTTTCCAGCGCTCCGCATCGTCGCCGGCATAGACCATCGTCACAGAGACATTCATCGCCTGCAGGTCGAGCTCCATCTGTCTCAGGGCCTCTGCCTCCGCCTGGCAGTTCTTGCAGTCCGCAAGGTGGAAGAGGATGATGTGGTATTGCCCTGCGCAGTCCAGCAGCCTCTTGTCTTTCCCGCGCCTGTTCTGGAGGATGAGGTCGGCTGCCTTGCGGCCCACCGGGTTCAGCTTGGCCATCGCCAGACCGTGGAGCACTGAATCTGTGAACTGGGATGACCAGTATTCTGGCTTGAGAAGGATGTATTTCTCTGCAATATAATAGGCACCCTGCTGGAGCTCGTATTCGCCAGAGTTGCTGAGATACTCGTAGAGGGTGTAGATTGTCGAACGGAAGAGTGAGGAGTCGGCCTGGAGGGCGCGCTCCGCGAATATGTCCGCCACGATGCAGGCATCGTACGGGTTGAGCGGCCTCCGCGAGTCGAACAGCTGGTCGAAGAGCCTGTAGCTTTCGGCTTTCTGCGAGAGGTCCACGTTGAGCAGCTGCGAGAGCACGTCGCAGTCGAGCCTGCGGCCGATGACCCTGTTCTGGTCGTCGAGCAGCAGCATTGCCGGAGTGGAGAGCACTCCGTATTTCTTGTGGTAGGATGAGGCCCCTTCAGGGTCCCAGAGGTGGAACACCTTGACGTCAGGGTTGTCCACCAGTGTGAAGTGCTCCGCCACGTAGCGCTCCCATTCGGCCTTGTCGGCCTGGGTGTAGATGGCGAAGACGGCGAGCGACTCGCCTTTGTAGCTGTTGATGAGTTCTGCCAGAAGCGGTGTCTGCTGTCTGCAGGTGGAGCAGGACGCATCGTAGAAATAGAGTACCTTGTGGTCTGCCGGGACATCCAGGACGGAAACCTTCATCCCGCCGGCATCTTCCATTTCGATCGGCTGTGCCGTGCATCCGATGAGGGAGCTTTTGTTGAATTCCACCATTGTCCGGAGCAGCGGCAGGGCGGCAGGGTCCGGCCACTCGAGAGGTCCGTCGAGGAACCATTTGTCGACGATGTGGATTGCCACGCCTTCGTGGCCCATATACGGACTGTCGTTGAAGAAATCGAACGCTATGCCGGCAACCTGCGCCTTCTGGGTGTCGTTCGCTCCGATGAGTGAGCCTACAAGCTCGTCGACACGGGAGTTGATCGTGTCGACGGGCATTGTCATAAGGCTCTTGAGATAGCCGGTTACCGAGGTGTACAGTTTGCCGCCGTCCATCTCCTGCTGCTGGGCGGAGAGGGGGAGGACGGTGAGAAGGAGTGCAGTCAGTATGGCGGTTCTTTTCATTTCTTCTCCCTTGCTTTCAGATATTTGTCAATGTCAACCCCTTTGGCGAGGAATCCGGTGGCATCGCCGCCGTTGATGAGGACATCCCTGACGACCGTGGAGGAGATGAAGGAGTACTCGTGCCCTGCAGGGATGAATACGCTGAGTATGTCGGGCACCATAGTCCTGTTGGCCTGGGAGATTACGCTTTCAAGCTCGAAATCGGTGGTTGTGCGGAGACCTCTGATGATGAAGTTCGCCTCCTTTTCCCTGCAGAGGTCTACGGTCAGCCCCCTGTAGGAACAGACCTCGACATTCTCAAGGCCCTCCACAGATTTCCTGATTATCTCAACCCTTGTGTCAGGGTCGAAGAATCCGTTTTTTGCACTGTTGTAGCCCACCGCCACAACGACTTTGTCAAACAGGCGCAGCGCTGAGCGGAGAACGTCCAGATGACCGAGTGTGAACGGGTCGAAAGAACCCGGAAAGATTGCTTTTTTCATTATCCTGCAGCGTCCATCTTGCAGTAGACGCCTTCTACTGTTGTGTTGAGTCCGAAGAATCCGTTAGAGTTGCCGTCGATTCCGCGCACGATGGCGTAACCTTCGATGAAGGTCACTTCATAGTAGAAGTGGCGGTCACCGTCCGAAAGATAGTTGGAGTGCCTTCCCTCGGAATAACTGTCGAACCTGTCGCTGGCTATATGCATCGACGGCGCGCCGTCCACACATTCAATGGCGATTGTCATACCCTCGTCAGGGTCGTCCCAGTTCACCAGGAACGCGTCCAGGATTCCTTCCGCCCCATTCTCGCCGTGGTTGTAGCGGTATGTGCCGTAGACCCTGCTGCCTGTGACAGGCTTGACGTTGAATTTCCTGTATGGCTTGTCCTTTGCGGCGCTGATGTCAATCTCCTTCCACTCTCCGTCGCTGAAGCAGTTTGCAGTGGCATTCCCGCCGTCGAGCCTTACATTCATCTCGAAGGTGACGAGACCGTCGCGGTCACGGTCGAAACTGTATAACTGCACGAAGCCCCTGTTCGCCGTGCCGGCGGCATCGTAGGTGACTCCTTCAAGCTCGACCTCTCCGCGGATGATGCCTTCGCTCTCGCAGAATGTCACAGTCACAGGGTCGCCGTTGTAGGTGCCTTCGTAGTGGTAGCAGTCACCCTGGTCCTCACCGCGGTAGGTGATCTTCCTGGTGTAGTCGGTGCTGCAGTAGGCCAGGATTTCCTCAGGGTTTCCATAGCCGTTGCCGTCAACTGTGATGCAGAATGTCGGGCCGAAGGAGCGCTCTGTCCAGTTGCCGAAAGTGTCGGTCTTGCCGAATGATTTCTCAGTGGTGTCGAAGCTGCCTGAAGCGTTCCTCTGGCGGAAGATGGTCTTCACCAGTTCGCCCTCGTCGCCGTAGATGCATTCGCCCTCATATTTGGACGGGCATTCGCCCTTTCCGTCAGGGTATTCTGCGAAAGTGAGCAGTCTGCCTTCCTTGTTGAATGTGCACTTCGAGAGGACATATCCCTCGAAGAAGTTCAGCCTGTCCTCGTGCTTCAGTCCGTCAGGGGTGAAATATACGGTGTCAGTGTAGACGATGCTCTCCTTGCCGTCCTCCACCATTATCATCCTGCTTCCTGTCTGATTGCTCTTGCTGTCAAAGGATGCGAGCTGAAGGTTGCGGCTTCCGTCAGAGAAGATGCTCTCCCTGCGGGTGAGATTGCCGTTCCTGTCGTATTCGCACAGTTCTGTGGAGCTGTGCTTGCCGTTGTAGGAGTATTCCTCGCGGACAGCCCTTCCTTCGGCGTCATACTGCCTTTCAGTCACGCTGGTGCCCCATTCTGACTTGGATGTGGATTTGATGCAGTTGCCGTTGCCGTCGAATTCGTTGGTGACACGGGTCACTTCATTGCCCTGCCAGTCGTAATAGACCACTTCAGTGACGTTCCCGTTCGCATCGAACAGACTGTCGGTATGGCTCAGATTCTCCGGAGCGTCGTCATCCTTTATGACGATGGTGTCAACCGGTTTCCCGTTGGAATAGTTGATGATACGTGTGAGCATATCCTCCTCTATCTCCTCGACTATGCTGGTGAGCACGCCTTTCTCGTCGTAGTTGTAGGTCTTGACATCCGGCAGTCCCTCTCCGCCTGTGGTGATCACCTCAAGTACAGATGCAACAGGACCCTTAAGACCTGAGGCCTTAAGGGTCGTTGTGATTTTAGATTCGCTGTTGCCGGCGGCAGGGCTGCTGCCTTTGCTGCCGTTGTCACCGGTGCAGCCTGCGCTAAGCATCAGCGCCAGAATCAGAGCTGCTGAGACTGCTGCTGAGTTTTTTTTTTATTCGAGCGCATTATGAGCAGCACGATGAGGGCTGCAGCGACAACGAGCAGGGAGATGCCGAGGACCGGACGGTGTGCAATCCAGGCGATGGCGATCACGAGGAGGCTCCATACGATACCCACCACTGTGCAGACGAAGTTGATGCCTGCGCTGAGAATCTTCCTGAGGAACGGAAGGACAGCGAAGAGAGTGCTTGCGAACTCGAGGAGCTTGCGGAGGCCTCCGATCACGAGGATGGCACCGAGGATGCGGAGTATCCAGGTGACGACCTTGTTGCTCTGGTGCTCAGAAGCGAACATCGCATCAGCGCTGACAGTGCCTCTCTGGAGGCTCCAGACGCTGTTGCCGTTTTTCGCTGTGTAGGTATTGAAGGTGTCTCCGGTGACCTGGGCTATCATTGAGATATCCTTAGGGGAGGTCACCTGCTTGAAGGTGATGCGCACATCGCCGTTTGCAGGGACGTCAGGGTTCGCGCAGAAAGTGACCTGGTTGCCTTTGACGGCGATCACTACGGCGGTGTCCTTGATGGCATTCTGCCATTCTGCCTTGAGTCCGTCTGTGAACTGAGGTTCTACAGGCACCTGCTCTGAGTATGCCAGGCTGGTGATTGCGAAGCCAGGGAGACGGTATGCCCCGTAAGTGACGTTCCCGGCAATGACCTCGCGGTCTTCGACGGTGGTGATTGTGGTATTCTTGCCCTGATATGCCGGATCCTTGAAGTTAAGGGAGTTGACCGGGTCTGAAACCCACTTCTGCTCGTAGGTGTAGGTAGTCACGGTCTCCGTGCCGCCTCCGATCTTCTCCTTTGTCTCCGAACGGGAGTTTTCAACCCACTGGTAGTATTCTACCTCGCGGACGAGACTGATGGCGTTGACAGAGATGCCGAAGAGATCGTCACGGAGGGAGTCGGTTGAAGCGGCAACGCCTGTGGTGTGGACAAGCTTGCCTTCGAATTCAGGACTGACGGTGTTGATGTCAGGCATCTCGATGCAGACATCCTGTCCTTCATTGAGAGCCTTGGTGGTCTTGACGGCGCGTCCCTCGTTCCACCAGAGGAGAACCGTGCCGAGGATGAAGAGTAATATGCCGCCTCCGATTCCGGAGAAGGAGTTCTTCACCCGGCTGCCGTAGGACTGCTTCGTGGTTTCTGTGTAAGCCATAGTATAAGTTTGTTTTCAGGTATTATTTGAGGTTGCCTGCCTCAGCCTGCTGGATCATAGCCTCGTTAGCTGTGATGAACACCTCGACGCGGCGGTTCTGCTTGCGGCCTTCAGCTGTTGCGTTGTCTGCAACCGGCTCTGTGAATGAACGTCCTTCGACTGTCATCCTTTCCTTGCCCATACCGAGGCTCTGGAGGTATGCAGCCACTGACTGTGCTCTCTGGAGGGAGATTCTTTCGTTTACTTCAGATGTGCCGGTGTTGTCGGTGTGGCCGAGGATTGTGAGGTCTGTGTCAGGCATATCCGCCATATCCTTTGAGAACTTGGAGAGAGATGTCTTGGACTCTGCGTTGAGGGTTGTGCCGTTGGTAGGGAAGAGGATGCCGCTGTCGAAAGTGACCTTGATTGCCTTGAGGTCATTGGCGTCAGTGACGATCTCCACGTTTGCGTCCTCGAGCTGCGCTGCAAGCTCTTCTGCCTTCTTGTCCATCTTGTTGCCGATGAGCGCGCCTACGCCTGCTCCTACTGCAGTTCCGATGGCTGCGCCGATGGCAGCACCCTTGCCGTCCTTGCCGATGAGCGCACCTACGCCTGCTCCGAGAGCTGCGCCGCCGCCTCCGCCGATGGCTGAGCCTTTCGCAAGGTTGTTCATATTACCGCAGCCTGAAAGTACGAGAGCTGCGCAAACGATTGCTGTCAGAATTTTTTTCATTTTGTATTGTTTTTAGTTGTTGATTTGTCAATATGAGACAAAGTTAATAAAAATATAAATAAGTAAACTTATTTGTACCTCATTACTTTGTCCAGTCGATCGGTGGGAGACCCTGCGCCTGCAGGATCTCATTGGTCCGGGAGAAGTGTCGGCAGCCGAAGAATGCACCGCGTGCCAGAGGGGAAGGGTGGGCGGCTTCGAGGACATAGTGCTTCGAGGTGTCTATCAGGGCCTTCTTGCTGCGCGCGAAATTGCCCCAGAGCAGGAACACGATGCCGGATTTCTGCTCGGATATGGTGCGGATCACAGCATCGGTGAACTCCTCCCAGCCGATTCGGCTGTGGGAGGCGGCAGAGCCGGCCCTGACGGTGAGGATGGCGTTCAGCAGGAAGACTCCCTGCTCGGCCCAGCCTCTGAGCGAGCCGTCCTTGCAGACGCGGACTCCGAGGTCGCTCCCTATCTCCTTGTAGATATTGACAAGCGAAGGCGGCGCCGGGACTCCGTGAGGCACGGAGAAGGAGAGCCCTTCCGCCTGCCCCGGATTGTGGTACGGGTCCTGGCCGATGATGACAACCTTGACCCTGTCCAGCGGGGTGAGGTTGAAGGCATTGAAAATGAGAGGCCCGGGAGGGTAAATCACCACCCCGGACCTTTTCTCTTCGTGGAGTTTTTCAGCGAGAAGCGCGAAATAGGGCTTCTCGAACTCGGGAGAAAGCGCGCGCTTCCAGCTCTCTTCTATCTTTACATCCATAAAGGTTTTATTGTCAGCTGAATACAAATTCTATCACCTCGTCAATCCGGTCCACATACTTGAAGGTGAGCCCTTCGATGTACATCTCCTTGATCTCCTTGATGTCCTTTTCGTTCTCTTTGCTCAGGACAATGGTCTTCACGCCAGCACGCTTGGCTGCAAGGATCTTCTCCTTGATGCCGCCCACTGGCAGGACTCTGCCCCGGAGGGTGATCTCGCCGGTCATTGCGATGCCGCTCATCACGGCCTGCCCGCGGAGCGCTGATGCCATTGCGGTGACCATAGTGATTCCGGCCGACGGGCCGTCCTTAGGAATCGCCCCCTCTGGCACGTGGATGTGGAGGTCTTTCTTCGTCAGATCCTTGGCAGTGATGCCGGCGAGCTGCGGATGCGCCTTGAGATACTGGTATGCAATGGTGACGGACTCCTTCATCACATCTCCCAGGTTTCCGGTAGTGCTCAGCCCGCCCTTGCCTTCGCTCGGGCTGCACTCCACGAAGAGTATCTCTCCGCCCATCTGGGTCCAGGCCAGGCCCGTGACGACTCCCGGCGCCTCGTTGCCCTCCTGCAGGTCGTGGAAATTGGTAGGGAGACCGAGCCACTCGCTCACTGTCTCAGGGGTGATCTCCTCAGGGAGCTCCTCTTCGAGGGCTATCTTCTTTGCGGTGAGGCGTGCGAGTTTCGCAATCTGCTTGTCGAGGCCGCGCACACCGGATTCGCGTGTATATCTGTCGATTACGGTCTCAACGGCGCTGACGCTCATCCTGAACTGCTCCGGCTTCAGGCCGTGCGCCTCCATCTGCTTGGGGATCAGATACTTCTCTGCTATGGACACCTTCTCCTCAGCGAGATATCCCGACACCTCTATCATCTCCATCCTGTCCTTGAGAGCCGGATGGATGCCGCTGATGCTGTTGGCGGTGGTTATGAAGAGGACTTTGGAGAGGTCGTAGTCCACGTCGAGGTAGTTGTCGTGGAAAGCGGTGTTCTGCTCAGGGTCGAGCACCTCGAGCAGCGCCGATGCAGGGTCACCGTGGAAATCCTCAGTGATCTTGTCGACCTCGTCGAGCACTATGACAGGGTTCGACGAACCGCAGCGCCTTATGGTCTGTATGATGCGGCCTGCCATCGCTCCGATGTAGGTCTTGCGGTGGCCGCGTATCTCGGCCTCGTCGTGCAGGCCGCCGAGCGAGACTCTGCCGTATTTCCTGCCGAGAGAGCGTGCGACCGACTTGCCGAGGGAGGTCTTGCCGACACCCGGAGGGCCGTAGAGGCAGAGGATAGGGGACTTCATATCGCCCTTCAGCTTGAGCACGGCCAGATATTCGATGATGCGCTCCTTGACCTTCTCGAGCCCGAAATGGTCTTCGTCGAGCACTTTCTGTGCGTTCTTCATATCGAGGTTGTCCTCTGTGACCTCGTCCCAAGGGAGGTCGAGGATGAAATCGAGATATGCGTACTGGACATTGTAGTCGGCTGAATTCGGGTTGATGTGCTCCAGCTTGCGCAGCTCCTTGTCAAATGTCTCTGCAATTTTGGCAGGCCACTTCTTCTCCTTGGCGCGTTTCTTCAGTTCGGCTATGTCATCCTCGTCGGAGTTGATGCCCAGCTCCTCCTGGATGGTCTTCAGCTGATTGTTCAGGTAGTACTCGCGCTGCTGCTGGTCAATCTCCGACTTCACCTTCTTCTGTATGTCGTCCTTGATCTTGAGGATGTCCAGCTGCTTGTTGAGCAGTTCCAGAAGCTTCAGGGCGCGGTCGTGGAGACTGTCAATCTCAAGCAGCGGCGCCTTCCCGGTCTGGTCGTCGATTTCGACGCTCGAGGCTATGAAGTTGACAGTGAACTCGTATCCCTCGATGTTCTTGATGGCGAACCCGGCCTCCTGAGGGAGGTGAGGGGAGAGCTTTACGATTCTGATGGCAGCGTCCTTGACAGAACCTGTCAGTGCATCCATCGCACCGTCGCCCGGCTGCGGCACAATATCCCTGCGGTAGTGGACCTGTGCCATCATATAAGGTGCGGTGATATTGATCTGGTCGATCTTGAAGCGTCTGATCCCCTGCAGGATGACTGTGGTGGAGCCGTCCGGCATCTCGATGGTCTTCACGATGCGTCCGAGGGTTCCTGTCTGGAAGATGTCACGCGGTGTCGGATCCTCCACGCGGCTGTCAAGCTGGGTGGCTGCGCCTATGAACTTGCTGCCGCGCATAGCATCGCCCACCAGCTGGAGGGACTTCGCCCTGCCAACTGTCACAGGGATGACGGTGTTAGGGAACAGGACGGCGTTGCGCAGAGGCAGAATCGGCAGTGTTTCAGGGAGTTCCGATTCCCTGATGTCGTTCTGCGAATTATCCACGCTCATTACCGGGATGATGTTCATTTCGCCGGCGCCGCCGCCGAGAATGTTGTCGAATATGCTTTTTTCCATAGAATTCTTCGGATGTGTCAATTTGTCAGTATGTACGGCCCGTCCGGGACCGGGGGTGATACTGGTCAATAGTTATGCCACAAAAATCTTTTAAAAAATGCTCTTTACGTTTTGATAATTAAAAAAATACATCTATTTTTGCATCCCCTATCCGGATAACCGGAAAAATGAATCTGAAAAACAAATTTATATATTAAAACTATGACTAAAGCTGATATCGTAAACGAAGTCGCAAAGAACACAGGCGTCGAGAAAATTAAAGTCCAGAGCGTTGTAGAAGGTTTCATGGAGTGTGTAAGAGGTTCACTCGCTAAGGGCGAAAACGTTTATCTCCGCGGATTCGGAAGCTTCACAATCAAGACACGTGCAAAGAAGACTGCCCGCAACATCTCCAAGAACACCACTATCGTAATTCCGGAGCACAACATCCCATCCTTCAAGCCTGCAAAGACTTTCGCAGCAAAGGTTAAATAATTCAGGATCAACTTTAAATACATACTGTTATGCCAAACGGAAAGAAGCATAAGAGACACAAGATGGCAACGCACAAACGCAAGAAACGTTTACGCAAGAACAGACATAAGAAGAAATAAGCCATCGCTGTTTTTCTTAAAATAGGAATCAATCTAAAGCAGTTTCATTCTGTGGTTCTGCTTTAGATTTTTTGTTTTTATCAGGAATAGATGGACAAGGATCTGATTATTGATGCAGGTTCATCCGAGATATCGATAGCCCTGCTTGAGAACAAGCGTCTGATTGAGCTCAACCGCGAGCAGACTGAGGGCAGGGGCTGTGGCGTCGGGGATGTCTACATCGGAAAAGTTAAGAAACTCCTTCCTTCCCTCAATGCGGCTTTCGTCGACATCGGCGACGAAAAGGACGCGTTTGTCCACTATCTGGACCTTGGCCTGAACTTCAAGGCCTTCGATCAGTTCACCCGCCAGATCAATGTCAATACGGACTACAAGAACCTCTACAACGGCATCCGCATTGACGACATCCTCGAGAAGGAGGGCAAGATTGAGCGCTTCCTCTCGCCGGGCCAGCCGATCATCGTTCAGATTGTAAAAGAACCGATTTCGACAAAGGGCTCGCGCCTCACTGCCGAGATTTCGCTTGCGGGTCGCAACATAGTGCTGCTTCCGTTCGCCGACAAGGTGAGCATTTCGCAGAAAATCTCCTCCCGCGAGGAGAAGAAGCGTCTCGAGAGGCTGCTCTACAGCATACTGCCGCAGAACTACGGAGTGATCGTGCGCACAGCGGCTGAAGGCAAGAAGGCCGCAGTCCTCGACGCGGAGCTCAAGAGCCTCGTCAGCAAATGGGAGGAGTCCTGGGACAAGATTGCAAAAAGCAAGTCCACGCAGCTGCTCTTCACTGAGAACAGCCGCACCACAACCATCCTCCGCGACCTTCTCAACGACTCTTTCACCAATATATATGTAAACGACGAGCAGGTGTTCCGCGAGGTTGACGACTATGTCTCGATGATCAGCCCGGAACAGGAGAAGATTGTCAAGCTCTACAAGGGCAGTGAGCCGATACTCGACCATTTTGAGGTCACCCGCCAGATCAAGGGCTCGTTCGGACGCATTGTCTCGATCAAGTCCGGAGCCTATCTGGTGATAGAGCACACAGAGGCGCTTCACGTCATCGACGTCAACAGCGGCATCCGCGCCAAGCAGAAGGACCAGGAGGACAATGCATTCGAGGTTAATATCAATGCGGCCGACGAGATTGCCCGCCAGCTTCGCCTCAGGGATATGGGCGGCATCGTCATCGTTGACTTCATAGATATGGAGAGCAACGAGCACAAGGCACAGCTCTTCAAGCATATGTCGGAGGTGATGGCTTCCGACCGCGCGAAGCACACCATACTCCCGCTTACCAAATTCGGACTTATGCAGATCACCCGTCAGAGGGTGCGCCCTGCTACAGAGATAAACACTTCTGAAGTATGCCCGGTCTGCCACGGCACAGGCAAGGTCGGTCCGACAGTGCTCTTCGACGAGACTCTCGAGCGCCAGCTGGCATACTACACCGGTGAAAAGGGCATAAAGGACCTGGAACTCAAGGTCAGCCCTATATTCGAAGCATACCTTACCAAAGGGCTCAGCAGCATCCGCAAGCGCTGGAGCAAGAAGTACTCCTGCCGCCTCCGCATCACTGCTGACTCCGACTGCCCGCTCCTCCAGGGCAACTGGTTTGATGGAGCAGGGGAGCCATTGGGCGACTGACACCTTATAATATATAAAGCAATGGCAAGGAAGAAAAGATCAAAGAAGCACAATCTCAAGCCGGACTACCGCCGCCAGCGCTCCGAAGCGCTTGTCCGCCGCTATCGCAAGACGATCCTCTTCAACGAGAAGGAGAGGTCTCTGATCACTCAGTACTGTGACAAGTACGGCATCAGGAACAAGTCTGCTTTCATCAGGGAAGTGGTGATTTCCCACATTCTGGAGCAGATCGACGACAATTATCCGAAGTTGTTCTGATCGCCTGGAAAATTATTGCGCTGTACTACTGCCAGTTGCGTTTTCGGGCTTGAAAAAAGTCAAAAAATGGGCTCGAAAAAGTTTGTTTTAATGAAAAAATGGCTACCTTTGCAGTCCCTTCAGTAAAGGGGTAGGCAATACGGCCACAAAGTTCTTTAAAAGTCATTTTTCCTCTAAAAAACGAAAGTTTTTTTTGGAACTTCAGCAAAAGTGATTACCTTTGCAGCCCCTTCAGGAAAGGGTTTGACGAACGAAGTCACGAAGTTCTTTTAAAGGAAAAGAAATCTTGAAAAAGCGAAAGTTTTTTTTGGATATAAAGAAAAAGTGACTACCTTTGCAGCCCGTTTCGGAAGAGACGGAAGTTGTTTGAAATATTGGAAGACAAATAAAAGTACAAGCAAGTACCGATTTTAACACGATTAAAATCTAGAAGAGCAAAGCGTCAGTTCGAAATGAGGAACTGAAAAGAGTTACGGGAATCGACTAAGAGTTATATAGAAAATTATACAATGAAGAGTTTGATCCTGGCTCAGGATGAACGCTAGCGGCAGGCTTAACACATGCAAGTC
>JAZRVT010000039.1:0-47209 GCA_045599325.1 Bacteroidales bacterium
GCTCGCCGCTGCGGCGCCGTCAATCGAGGTCGCGCCCTCAAGGTAGCTGTACGTTTTCTTGTACTCCGGACTCATGTCGGCCCAGACCTCTTCAAGACGGGTCGCGATTGCCTGATATTCCGGGGATGCCAGACGCTCCGCAGTCATATATTTGTCCTTGCTCTCAATCGCTCCCTTTGTGATGGCAAGGGCTTCGGCAAGGTGATAGCCCTGGATGTTGAGGTCTTCGGTGCCGTTTATCTTGTCATAATACCATCCGACGTTCTCAAGATACTTCTGGTATGGATCCGGATTCTTGGACCATACCGGTTCTCCTATAAGCTCCATCTTTGGACTGTTCGTCTGGTTGAATCGGAAGGTTGCGTATGATTCCGAATAATTCGTAGTGCTTGATGAGTTCTTCTGAGGGTGCTTCATGATCACCTTGTACAGGATGTCAAAAGGTTTCTGGGCATCAGGCGAGCACAGGTAACTGACATCCTTTTTCTGGACAGCCTCTTCGACGAGAGTCTGGTAGTAATAGAACGCGGCATAGACATCCTCGATGTTTGACTTTACGTCCACTTCCGCCGGCTTAGGGCCTTTCGGCTGCACCTTCCGGTCTGTCTGCTCCTGCGCCACTGGCTGTGCGTTGTTCACGGCAGTGACTTCTGCTGCCGCCTCTGCTTGGGATGCGGGTGCGGCTTCCTGAGGCTGCTGGACAGGTGTCTGAACCTGCTCTGAAGAATTCTTGTCCCCAATGCTCTTGACAGCTGCGGCGGCTTCTTGTTTAACCTTGTTCGCAACTTTGTTCTTGAGTGCCCCGAGATTGACCTGGGCAGAACTTTGTGCACCGGTACAGGTCATCATCAGGCCGATTGTAAGAAGACATAATGACTTTTTCATGTTGATTATTTTAAGGGTTTATTACATCGAGATGTTGCGTATTTTTACTGGTATGGACAATGAAATTCATGAGTGAAACTGTGCTGTCCTTAAGCAAGGAAGTTCTGTCTTGGTCTGACAGACCAGTCCCGGAGAACAGGAGATCGCCTTATTAGTAAGACAAAAGTATGAGTTCCCCCAAATATATACATGAGTGATTTTACTCAATACTTCTGAGTAATTTTACTCATAAAAGAGAAAAATCAGTATATTTGAACCCATGAAACCTATTGAAATTACATACTTTGCATTATTATTTTCCTGCGTCATCCTGTCCGGATGCAGGAGAGAAACAGACACATCCAAAGCGCAATACGATAAATGTCTGGAGTTGTTGGAGACCGGACGTGAGGCGCTCGCTTCACAGAATATGGATGATGCGATGGACATCTCCGTCAAAGCTCTGAATATTGCCGAGGAATACGGTTATGCCGAACTGAAAGCCGAGGCTTTATGCGCCATCGCTCATATAGATGTGGCAGCGAGCCACGATGACCTTGCCTGGGAATACAGCACACAGGCGGAGGAAATCGCAAGGAAGGGGGGATTTGACAGGATGCTGGCCCGGGCTCTAAACCTAAAGGCGAGAATCTGCATGCTGGCGGATACAGCCCCTGATTCCAACAGGAACGATGAGGCGCTCGGGTATCTGGAGGAATCCATGAAGCTTTGCAATGCCGCTGATTACGTTTCTGATCGGATAGACGCTCTGATATGCTTCTCTCAGGTGTATGTCAACAAGAACAGGTGGAATACCAATCTGAATCAGGATTACTATAGAAAAGCGGGGGAAGCTCTTGACGAGGCGGAACAACTGAGCAGAGATTCCGGGAACGACCTGCAGCAAATAAAGTTTCTGGCATACAGAATGAGATATTATCGGCAGGGAGGGCGGACTGATGACGCCATCGCATACTGCCGGGACATCATCTCGGAGTCCGCAGAAGATGACCATCTTATCAGGATGCAGATCTATGACAACATGGCAAACCTCTTGGCGCAAAAGAATCTGACAGACAGCGTTGTCACGTACCACAGCCTTTGTGCATCGGAGACAACCAAGTATTACCTGAAGACCTCCAACGATAAACTGCTCGACATTCAGACGCATTATGAGACCTCCCTGAAGGAGACCAAGATTCAGCGCATGAAATCCCAGCTGGCGGCTCTAGTCCTGCTCATTGCTCTATGTGCCTTGATCATATTATGGCTCTATGGCTACAACAGGCGCACAAAAAAGCGCAACATTGAACTACAAAAGGCCAATCACATAAAGGAGGATCTCCTGACTTTTCTCTCTAAAGACTTGAGCAACCCGATTTCCGCACAGAGAAACGCAGTTACAGAACTCGCGGAAAAATGTATATCCCTTTCCGAGGACGATGTCAAGCTCCGGTGCAAAGAACTTGCGGCCAGCACTGAGTCGCTAAACGAAGAAGTTGCAGACTACATGACTGGCGTCATCATGGCACGTAAATCCGCGGCAACCAATATGGGTCTTACAAAAAGGGAACTGGAAGTGCTCAAACTGAGCGCGGATGGCCTTACCATAAAGGAGATTGCCAGCAAACTGAACCTCAGCGACAGGACCATCGGAAACCATCGCGCACATATCTTCGAGAAAATGGGCGTGAGCAACATATCGGAAATGATCAGGAAGGCATCTGAGTACGGCATTATCTGACGGTTATAGAGATTCTCTATGTGCCGGCATCCGTGGTGCTACGGTGGTGCAGAAACGCAAAAAACCCTCACAGAATCGCTTCTGTGAGGGTTTTAAGTGGTCCCAGCAGGGCATGATCCTGCGACCCCCTGATTATGAGTCAGATGCTCTAACCAACTGAGCTATGGGACCAATGATGCCGGCTAAGCCGGCTCCAGGTCATTGTCAGACCTTGATTTCTACCTCGACGCCGCTCGGAAGTTCGAGTTTCATCAGAGCATCGACAGTCTTCGGAGTGGAGCTGTAGATGTCGAGAAGGCGACGGAAAGAATTAAGTTCGAACTGCTCGCGTGCTTTCTTGTTGACGAAAGTCGAGCGGTTTACTGTAAAGATCTTCTGGTCTGTCGGGAGTGGAATAGGACCGCTGACGACTGCGCCTGTAGCCTTTACAGTCTTGACGATCTTGTCCGCTGACTTGTCAACGAGAGCGTGATCGTAAGATTTAAGTTTAATTCTGATTTTCTGGCTCATTATTATTACTGTTGAATTTATTCGTTTTCATCGGCGAAATGGAACCTGCGCGGACCGCCCTGACGGTCTATGATCTCACGGGCGAGGTTGGCGGGCACCTCTTCATAGTGGGAGAATTCCATTGAACTTGTGGCGCGTCCGGAAGTCAGCGTCCTGAGGACAGTGACATATCCGAACTGCTCTGCAAGAGGAACTTTCGCCTTGATGATCCTTGCATTTGCCTTGCTGTCCATATCGTTGATCTGACCGCGGCGGCGGTTGAGGTCTCCCACGACATCGCCCATATAGTCCTCAGGGGTGACAACCTCGAGAGACATCACAGGCTCCATAAGGACCGGACCGCACTTGAGGAGCGCCTTGTGGAAGGCCACACGCGCACAGATCTCGAATGAGAGTTCGTCGGAATCCACAGGATGGTAACTTCCGTCGAGAAGCACAACCTTGAGGCTGTCGACAGGGAAACCTGCGAGGACGCCGTTTGACATAGCGGCCTTGAAACCCTTCTCGACGCCCGGGATGTACTCCTTCGGAATGTTGCCTCCCGTGACTTCGTTGACAAACTGAAGACCGGTGACTCCTTCGTCCGCCGGACCGACAGCAACACGTATATCTGCAAACTTGCCCCTGCCGCCAGTCTGCTTCCTGAATACTTCGCGGTGCTCCACAGTGCCTTTGACCGCTTCGCGGTAGTTGACCTGAGGAGCGCCCTGGTTGATCTCCACGCCGAATTCGCGGCGGAGACGGTCAACGATGATGTCCAGGTGAAGTTCGCCCATACCGCTGATGATCGTCTGACCGGTCTCAGCGTCGGACTGGACTGTAAAGGTAGGGTCTTCGTCTGAAAGCTTTCCCAGGGCGATGGCGAGACGGTCGATGTCCTGCTGAGTCTTCGGCTCGACAGCGATTCCGATGACAGGGTCAGGGAATGTTATCGATTCGAGGACGACAGGATGCGACTCGTCGCACACTGTATCGCCAGTACGCAGCTCCTTGAAGCCGACTGCTGCGCAGATGTCACCCGCCTCGATTGCATCGACCGGGTTCTGCTTGTTGGAGTGCATCTGGTAAAGCCTTACCATTCTTTCTTTTTTGCCCGTTCTTGGGTTGAGTATCTGAGAGCCTGATGCGAGATGGCCTGAATATGCCCTGATGAAGGCGAGGCGTCCCACATAAGGATCGGTTGCGATCTTGAAGACAAGTCCGCAGAAAGGCTCATCGTTCACAGGCTTGCGCTCGACCTGCTTGTCGGTGCGAGGGTCTGTGCCGAAGACGCTTCCCTTGTCGAGCGGTGACGGCAGATAGCGCATCACTGCATCGAGGAGGAACTGTGTGCCCTTGTTCTTGAAAGAGGAGCCGCAGCAGGCAGGGACAACCGCCATATCGATGGTGGCCTTCCTCAGTGCATCCACGATCTCTTCTTCTGAAATCGAGTCAGGGTCGTCGAAGAACTTCTCGAGGATCGCATCGTTGTATTCAGCGACCGACTCGATGAGCTTACCGCGCCACAGCTCGACGTCGGCTTCCATATCTTCAGGGACAGGTCCGACGGTATAGTTCACAAGGTCCTTGCTGTCATTATAGACATATGCCTTCTTTGAGATCAGGTCGACGACACCTGCAAAGGACTCCTCTTCTCCTATAGGGAGGCAGATAGGGATTGCGCGGGCGCCGAGCTTTTCTCTGATTTCGTCAACCACGGCAAGGAAATCTGCGCCGATGCGGTCCATCTTGTTGACATACGCGATCCTTGGAACGCGATATTTGTCAGCCTGGCGCCACACGGTCTCACTCTGAGGCTGTACGCGGCCCACTGCGCAGAAAGTGGCGATCGCACCGTCAAGTACGCGGAGCGAGCGCTCGACTTCCACAGTGAAGTCCACGTGGCCCGGAGTGTCTATGAGATTGATCTGGTACTGCTCTCCGTTGTAATGCCAGAAAGCTGTCGTGGCCGCTGATGTGATGGTAATACCACGCTCCTGCTCCTGGACCATCCAGTCCATAGTAGCAGCGCCCTCGTGCACCTCTCCGATCTTGTGGGTCTTGCCCGTGTAATAGAGAATGCGCTCGGACGTAGTGGTCTTGCCGGCATCAATGTGGGCCATGATACCGATGTTTCTCGTATATTTAAGATCTCTTGCCATTCAAGCGGACAGTGGAGAACTAGAAGCGGAAGTGAGCAAAAGCCTTGTTGGCCTCTGCCATTCTGTGCATATCTTCTTTTCTCTTGAATGCTGCACCTTCGCAATTGTATGCAGCCATAATTTCTGCAGCCAACTTTTCAGCCATTGAATGGCCGGAGCGTTTGCGGGCGAAAAGTATCATATTCTTCATACTGAGAGAGACTTTTCTTTCCGGACGGACCTCCATTGGCACCTGGAAGTTAGCACCACCGACTCGACGGCTCTTCACCTCGACCTGAGGTGTGACGTTTTCGAGTGCTTTCTTCCAAATATCGAGTGGAGCCTGCTCAGAATCTTTCATCTTCTCGCCGATCATATCGATCGCATCGTAAAAAATAGAATAAGCGATACTCTTCTTCCCCTGCAGCATAAGATTGTTCACGAAACGGGTTACCTGTACGTCGTGAAACTTAGGATCAGGAAGTAGAATCCTCTTTTTAGGCTTCGTTTTTCTCATTTTTCGGAAAATTTAAATAGTTGATGAATTACTTCTTAGATTTCTTTGGTCTCTTTGCTCCGTAGAGTGAACGGCTCTGAGTGCGTCCTTCTACGCCAGCGGTATCCAAAGCTCCTCTAAGGATGTGGTAACGAACACCCGGAAGGTCCTTGACACGACCGCCACGAACAAGCACGATGCTGTGTTCCTGAAGGTTGTGGCCCTCACCAGGGATGTATGCATTGACCTCTTTCTGATTGGTAAGCCTTACACGGGCAACTTTACGCATTGCAGAGTTAGGCTTCTTAGGGGTGGTTGTGTAAACACGTACACAAACGCCTCTTCTCTGAGGGCAAGCATCCAGCGCGCGAGATTTGCTCTTTTCTTCGATAACCTCGCGTCCTTTGCGAACTAATTGTTGAATTGTTGGCATAAATAGTTGTTAATCTTTTATTTATGTTTATTTACCCGCTTTTTGCGGGGTTGCAAAGATAGAACAAAAAACGCTAATTGCCAACAAGTTTTAAACAAAATTAAAGATTTTCAATCCACGTTGTGGCCGAGACCGGGCTGCCGTCGGCGGCGAGCCCCTCGACAGTGACCTTGAACCGGCCCTTGTAGTCCGGCCGCACGCACCTGAAACCGCTTGTTCCGCCGGCCCCGACAGTGACAAGGGGATGCCAGTATATGGTCTGCCTGTAGTCCGGATATGAGCCGCCGCCCGATGCCAGGGTGGAAGCAGTGTATGCCTCAGGCCAGGAGACGCCCTGGAAGTCGATGACGCGGACGTTGTTGCTGAACTTGAAGGACGGGAGGTTGCGCTTGTAGGTCACGAAGTTGACGATTCCCTCGAAAAGCCGCGCACCCACATAGTGGAGGTGAGGATAGATGTTGACGGATTCCACAAGGAGGGGGTCATATTCGAATATCTTCTCCTGGTCCAGCACCGGGACGCCGTCGAGCATCATCAGAGAGGTTCCGCGGGAGTAGTAGTATCCTGCATTGAAGTCGGATATCCTCACCCGGATGTCGCGCTTGCCGTCATCGCCGCGGCGGGCCTTGATCTCCTGGATGAACTCTATGAAGATCTCCTCCATCACCGGGAAGCGGGTGTAGTCGTCGAGCACATAGCGGATCACGTCATCAGCGAAGAGTGGGTTCTCCCGGTAAGGGAGCCTCTCCTTCAGGGTGTCGGAAGCGAACTTCTTCTCAATCTGCATTGCTGCTGCCCGCGCGGTGAGCGCGTCAGAGAGCGAGCTGCATATGGCGAGAGGTGCCGGGACCTGAACAGCAGGCTTCACGAACGGCGGCACGAGTTCCAGATGGCAGTTGAGCGAAGGGTCCATATTCTCGATCTCGCAGATGAACTCCTTGTCGCCATAGATATTATTGGTGAAGAAAAGTGCTTCGCCCTTGTCGCTGATATTTGTGGAATAGACATCCGACTTGTCGCTCGGGGTGGAGATGAAGGCATACTTCCCGGCAAACTCAGGGACCATATCCTCAGAATAGCCGGCCACCCTGGCGCGGATGACCTCACCTTCGTAGTCAGGGACCACGTTCCAGCTCATCTTCCTGTCGCCAACCTCAGCGGCTGCGGCCGCAAAATCGGCTATTGTCGGATTGCCGTTGGACACGAAGCCGTCATCGTGACTCACAGAGACACTGAGTGTGACTGCGGCGGAGAGCGGATTGGCGATTACGATGCTGTCGCCTGCCACTTTTATCTCAATGCCCTCTGACGCAGCCGGGACAGCGGCTGAGTTCCTGAGTGACTCATACTCAGCAGCATCCACCACTTTGACGCCGTCCTTCACCCTTTCGCTGGTGAAGGCGTTGAACACCGAGATGGTCTTGGATGCTATGCCCTGCCAGTCGTAGCCCTCCTCATTCTTGTTCTGAGCCGTATAGGCTATGAGCCTGTAATTGCCTGTAGGAAGGGAAGGTGGAAGGACGACACTGCCGGCGCCGCGGCCGTCACAGAGAGCCACTTTCCAGGAGCACGGCACTCCGTCGGCGGAGTGAAGCTCCAGATATGCCACGCTGCTGACCTGCGAAGGGATGCAGCCGTGGTTCACGTCGAGGCAGAAGGCCGAGCACCATAGTGTCTCGCCCGCCACATATACATCCTTGTCAGTGGAGATATAGGTCCTCTCCACCACTCTCTCCTGTGAATGCGCTGCAATGAAGGCAAACGCAAGAACTGCTGCAAACAGAACTTTTTTCATATCACTCCTCCCTTCCGTTAGATATCGTGGTTAGGCCACCACCCGGGCTTGCTCTTGGTTCCGCCCTGGCAGCGGCAGTCAACATACTCCTTCGGCAGCCACCAGTACTGCGGAGGGTAGAAAGGTTCACCGCTGGCTTCGTCGTACGCCTCCGTATAGACAGCCCATTTGCTCACGGCCGAACGCCACGTCCTCTGCTCCAGTATGGTGGGCACCTCGGAGGTGTAGGACCGCTTTCTGGTGAAGAAATGCCTTGACACATTGTTGTAGAAGCATCTGACTGTCTCAGTGCGTGAGACCGAAATGTATCCGAGCACAAGTTCGTCGGGATTGTCCACGTTGACGATATTGCCGCGCATCTCGAACGGCTCTCCCGAAAAGAGGCCGCCCACATCGGTGCTGTTCTTCTGAAGAGTGGTCCAGTAGCGGTACGCCTCCTCTGATATGGCGGCCTGGACAACGTCGGCACAATACAGGTATGATATCCTTTTGTCGCTCCTGTCAATCCGGAATAACTCGTGGTCAACCAGCCGGTTCTCGCTCTGTTCGGTGGTGCTGGCAATCATTATGTCGCCCACTGAGGCGGTGCTCCAGCAGTTGTAGACATTCATACCTCTCTCATAGGCGACAATAGTGTCGCGCGTCCAGTCGATTCCCCTCTGGTAATAGTAGTCAGCGTAGTAATCAGCGGTATACTGCCAGGTCTGGTCACAGGACCAGCGGTAGTAGCGGTCGCCGTCGCCGCCGTTGGAAGTAACCCTTACCGCAAGCCTGCTGCGCTCATAATCCTCAAAGAACGAGACACTGTCAATCTTCGCGGCCTGCAGCGGCTCCTGCCATTCTGAAGCGTAGGTATTCCCGTCAACCTCAACGACAAGACGGTACCTGCCGTCTGCAGGGGCCTCGCGGGTGTCGATCTGGTAGTCCGTTCCTGTCCAGGTGCCGGTAATGACGCCGCCTGCCTCGCTCTCAACCTTGACGGTCGAGCGGCCGACGGGCCTGCTGTCGGACTCAGATGAAAGTTCCACTGACCGTGAAAGCCGCACGGCGGTCACAGCCCCGATGCGGATGTCACCCTCGATGACCAGGAAACCGCCCTCTCCCTCTATCTGAGGATCGAAATCATAGATGCAGGAGGCGGCCAGCGCCGCAACAGCCATAATCAATATCGCGAATCTCTTTTTCATCAGAATTTCAGGTTGAAGTTGACATAAGGTATCTGGGTGGCGAAGACACTGAGCATATGTCCCTTGAGCTCGCCGCCTTCAGTGGTGTAGTAGACCGAGTACGGGTTCTTCCTGCCGGTCACGTTGTAGCATCCGAAGGTGAAGGACATATGTGTCAGCTGGCGCAGGTAGTGGCCCGGCTCGATGATCACCGCAAGGTCGAGGCGGAAATAGTCCGGGATGCGGTAGCCGTTGCGCTCGGAGTAGACCAGCCTGAGGCCGTCGCCGTAGACATATTTGCCCACCGGGATCGTCACAGGGCGCCCGGTTGAGTAGTCGAGGTTCAGGGAGAGGCTGTAGCGGTGGGTGAACTTGTAGTTGCTGACAAGCTTCACGTCGTGCGGCTTGTCGTAAGGTGCACTGTACCAGTCTCCGCCGTTGATGGTCAGCACTCCGCGGTCCTCCATCTCGCGCAGCTGCGAGCGGGAGTAGGTGTAGGATACCCATCCGTTCAGCTTGCCGGCGCTCTTCTTTAT
Source organism: Bacteroidales bacterium (assembly GCA_045599325.1). Taxonomy (GTDB): domain Bacteria; phylum Bacteroidota; class Bacteroidia; order Bacteroidales; family UBA932; genus Cacconaster. Next base: position 9,665 of record JAZRVT010000039.1, read on the forward strand.
CATAAGCTCGGCGCCGTAAGCCCTGTTCTCAGTCTCGATGAGGTCGTCTGCCAGATTCTCGTTCATCACCAGCACGGCGCCGCTCTTGTAGTCGATGTAATGCTGCACTCTCTTATAATAAGCCTCCAGCGAGATGTCCACCTTGTTGTCGAAGACAGTGCTGTAGAGTCCGGAAGCGGCCTGCCAGCCTGTCTGCGGCCTGATCTTGTCGCTGCACAGGCGCCAGCTGTCGGTCGGAGAGATGTTGATGCTGTTGGATATCATATGGATATACTGGCGCATCGTGTTGAAGCCGGCCTTCACGGAGAGAAGGTCGGTGAAAGAGTATTTGCCCGAGAGGCGGAACTCCGGACCGCCGTAGAGCTTCCCTCCGTTCACAGGCACGAAGAAGGAATACCTGAGTCCGAACTCGGCGGAGAGCCTGTCGTCCACTTTCCAGGTGTCGCTGGCGTAGAGCGCGTTCTCGAAGGCGTTCTCAGTCGGGAGGCTGCGCGGCTTCACTCCCGAGAACTCACTGAAAGGGTTGTATGGACCCGGATAGTAGTCGTAGTACTTTTCGTCCGGCTTCTCTCCAGATGGCTCAGCGAGAGGACCGTATGAGCCCGGATGGAGATCGTAGTATGTAGCGTTCACTCCATAGCCGAGGGTATGGTCGTCCGAGAGCACCGACTTGAAGCCCACCTTGGCGAAGCCCTGGTTCACGGTGTTGTCCAGCCGGTAGGCTTCATAGCTGTTGACTGAATTCTCAAGGCTGTACGCGTAGCTGTCGTAGCCCACGGTGGCGGTCATCGAGTGCCGCTCCGAGAAGTTGCTGTGCCATTTCAGGGATCCGTTGACATTACGGAAACGGTAGACTGTGTCGCTGCTGAACCCGAACTTGTCGCGTGACCAGTAGCCGTAGGCGTGGATGGAGTTGTTCTCGTTGACTTTGTGCGAGAAGCCTATGTTCCCGTCCTGGAACGATGCCGTGCCGCCGTTGTAGCTGCTGTTGACCGGCATCGCGCGGAGCATCCAGTTGGAATAGGTGGTCCGTGCTCCGAGGATGAAGGTGGTCCTGTCCTTGATTATCGGCCCTTCGAGGTGAAGGCGGCTGGTCAGCAGGCCGAGGCCGAGGGAGCCTGTCACCTTCTTGCTGTTGCCGTCGCGGCTGCGGACCTCGAGGACTGAGGAGATGCGGCCGCCGTACTCTGCAGGGATGGAGCTCTTGTAGAGCTCGACGTCGTTGATCACGTCTGTGTTGAAGGCCGACAGGATGCCGAACATATGGCTCGGGTTGTAGATTGTGCCTTCATTGAAGAGGATGAGGTTCTGGTCGGTGGAGCCGCCGCGGACATTGAAGCCGGTGGAGGCCTCTCCGGCTGTCTTCACACCCGGCAGGGTCATCACCACCTTGAGGGCGTCAGCCTCGCCGAACGCCACCGGGACATTCTTTATCACATCCACCCTCACCTTCTCGACACCCATCTGCGGGGTCCTGTGGTGCGACATGCTCTCTGAGGTGATCACAGCGCCTGTCAGTGCGAAAACCTTCTCTTTCATCTGCACGTCCAGTCCGCCGTCCTCATAGACCATAAGGTCGAGTTTCAGGTCCTCGAGAGAGTAGCCGCTGAAACCCAGGACATTCTCCCCTATCGGAAGCAGAATCTTGTAGAACCCGAAAGCGTCCGTGACAGTGTATGCCCTGCCGTTGTCCTGGTAGACTGAAACCCCGACTACCGGCTCACCGGTGGCCACGTCGGTCACATAGCCCTTCACGGTTGCTTTCCCTGTCCTTACCGCTGCCGGGTCACCTATCTCATACACCTTGTTCTGGAAAGTCGCGACCCGATTCTGGTCAGTGGCATATTTGAGGAGGTTCTCATCGTCAGCCTTTACCGACGGAGCGAAATAGCCGGCAGGCAGCCTGGTCGAGAAGCCGGCGTCGCGGAAGATGAAGTACCTGCCGTCGTACTGTGTGATGCTGTAGCCGTTTTCGCGCAGCTGAGCGAAGGCCGCCTTGAGGAAACTGTCACGGGAGGTGCGTATGGTGTAGGACTTGACGTCGGAGGTGTCCCTGACGAAGAACACCGAAGATTCCACCTCTCTCTTTATGAAATCCATCAGCTGGTCGAAATCAGCCTTGACGACTCCGAACTGCGCCGTGTCCTGCGCGCTGAGGGAGGCGCTGCCTGCAAAGAGGCATACAGAGACCAGAAAGATTGCGGAGAGCCGTTTCATTTCCCGAGTCCCTCCACATATTCAACCGCCGCTGTAAGGAATTCCCCCAATGAGAGGGTCTTTCTGTCCTCCAGGCCGGAGATATGGCGGTTGATGCTCTTCCTGTATGGTTTATAGAGCTTCAGTAAAGCGCTGCGGCGCGGAAGCGGGGTCACGGTGCCGTCCTCCGCAACGTGGCAGTACTTCTCGCTGCCCACAAAAAGATACTGCGCATCTGCGCGGTAGTTCGGGTCGCTGTATCTGATCTGTGCGCCGTTGTAGCCATCAAGGTCGCGGTCGAGAGTCTTGACCACCTGACGCAGGATCCTGGACTTCCCGTCATAGAGCACCTGCCAGTAGCCGGGAGCGCCCTCCCAGCCGTAGAACGAAGGATTGACATACTTGACGCCGTCAATGACGAACCACTCCACGCAGCCGCTGTTGAGCAGCACGTTGAACACGCCGTTCGGAGACTTTGACTCAAGGTCCTGCCGCTCTGCGTTAATATTGAGCAGCACGTCATAATAAAGTTTTCCGTTGTAGCGGATGTCACCCTTTCTGAACAGAGAGCTCTCCCAGTAATAGGTGCCGTTGAAGACAAAGGGGTAGATGACCGCCTGACGCCCTCTGAAGAAGGTCGAGGCTATGTCCGCCTTCTCCCTGTAGACACGGTAGTCATCCTGAGCTGGCAGCTGGGCGGAGATGACCAGCAGAGCCGCTATAAGCACAATTTTTTGCATAAGGCAAATATATGTCTTTTTTCTTCAAGTTTCACCTCTGCCTTGCCATTCCGGGATATTTTGACTATTTTTGCCGCCTACCTGGCGGTTTCTCTTATTAACCTCAATGAAGAGATTGATAATCAGTGATTTGTTAAATCCTGTCCGTCATTGTTTATACTTTTGCTTACAAATTTTAAGTTTATAGACATTTTTTATTACTAACCAAAACCAAAACAACCTATGATATGTAGTTATCACAATTTGAGAAGGGGGGGCAAAGGCTATGATGCTCTGCATTATGCTGCTCTCTTTCTGTGGGTCACTGATGGCTCAGTCAGGAAGGCCTTCCCAGATCACCGGCCGTGTCACCGACAGCAACGGTGAGCCTGTAATCGGAGCGACCGTTATGATCCAGGGCACCAGAATCGGCACCGCCACTGACGCGGATGGCAGATATTCCATCCCGGCAAGGCATTCCGATATCATTACATTCACCTGCATCGGCTATTCCACCCTTCAGGTCGAGGCCGGCCGCAGGAATGTCATCGACGTAACCCTGCTCGACGATGTCGAGAAACTTCAGGAGATAGTGGTGACCGGTTACCAGACGCTCTCCAAGGAGAGAAGCGCCGGTTCATTCGCCACTCTCAAGGGTGCCGCTCTCGTTGACAAGGCAAACGCAAGGGGGTCCGTCCTCGAATCCCTCGAAGGCATTGCCCCTGGCCTCCAGGTAAATGTCAGCAACAGTGTCGGCGATGACAACAAATATCTGGTGAGAGGTGTCACCTCGGTCAACTCCAACAGACAGCCTCTGTTTGTCGTTGACGGTGTGGCCACTTCCATAGAGTCTATCGAAAGTCTCCTCAACAGCGAAGACATCCAGTCCGTCACAGTTCTCAAGGATGCTACAGCGGCTTCCATCTGGGGATCCCAGGCAGGTAACGGCGTCATCGTCATCGAGACCAAGAGCGGATTCAACACCAACGGCAAGTACAATGTGTCATACTCAGGCACCTACACCTACAAGGGAATGCCTGACTATGAATACCTTGATATGATGGACAGCGAGACTTTCATCAAGAATGCCCTCGAGGTCTTCGATCCGACAGGATACAAGGAGGCTTCAGCGTTGACAGGCACCGGTGCAAGCAACTATATCAAGAACGGTGTCCTCTTCCCTCACGAAATACCTATGTACGATTTTGCCGCCGGCCGTATCACTCAGTCCGAGCGCGACGCACAGCTGGCAGTTCTGGCAGGCCGCGACCAGCGCGCTGACATCGAGAAGTATCTGATGAGCAACGCCTGGCTGACCAAGCACTCCATCACCATTGAGGGCGGCACCAGCAAGAACCAGCTCTTCACCTCCCTCGCATACGAAGGCAATCAGGGCAACAACAAGAATCTGACAAACAACTTCAGGGTCAACCTCCGCGAAGTGCACAATATCAACAAATGGCTCAGAGTGGATCTGGGACTCAACGCATCACTTCAGACTTCCAATTACCATACTGCCCTCGGCACCGGTTCCGGACGAGCTCTGACATACAGGGAGTCTCCTTCCATCACCGACCTCCCGTACGCTGCATTCTATGACGAGAGCGGCAACCCTCTTGACCACTCCGTCTTTGATATGAGCGCAAGTCTGAAATCCCAGGCAGAGGCCGCCCTTGCCACAAGTCTCAACTACTATCCTGTGGATGAATTCAACAGCTCGATGAACAAGAACCAGACAATGACCGTCCGCGCCAATGCCGGCATCACCATCAAGATCATCGACGGACTCAAGTATGAAGGAAAGTTCGCGTTCAACCGCTCCAACACAAAGTTTGAACGCTATATGCCGGGCGACACCTATACCGTCAGATACGAACAGGGTATTTCCTACGACAAGAACACCGGCACTCAGTATGGTCCGACATCAGGCGGTGCGTACAGGGCCACTGACGGATACACGACAGACTGGACTGTCCGGAACCAGCTCACTTTCGACAAGACTGTGGCAAAGAAACACGCAATCACAGCTCTCGCCGGTGTCGAGTTCAGGGATAACCACACTGAATCCAACACTGCCAACAAATACGGTTTCGACTACCAGACAATGAAGGCCACCACATACGACTGGACCAAGCTTCAGAAGACTATGTCATCTGCGCTGCTGAGTCCGTGCATGGGCTCAACGGGCCTTATGCTCTACAAGGCCAACAGCGACACATTCTCCCTTGCAGACTCCAGATACAGATATTTCTCTCTCTATGCCAACGCCGGTTATTCCTATGACCGCCGCTACACCATCAATGCAAGCATAAGAATCGACCAGTCCAACCTTTTCGGTTCCGACCCAAGCAACCAGTTCAAACCGATCTGGTCTGTCGGCGGCGTGTGGAACGCCAAGAACGAGAGCTTCCTTCAGGATGTAAGCTGGCTCAGCAAATTGAGCCTGAGACTGAGCTACGGTCTGGCCGGCAACTCACCTAAGCCGGGATATGGCAGTCCTATCGATATCATCTCCAGCTCCACCACTGCCTATGTCGACCACGTGGCATACACCATCTCATCATTGGCAGCAAACAAGATGCATTGGGAGAAAACCACTACCAAGAACCTCGGAATCGACTATGCATTCTTCAACCACCGTCTCTACGGATCAATCGACCTCTATGACAAGTATACCACAGATTTGATCGACAGCAAGGAACTTGACCCTACAGTGGGAGCCACTACAGTCAAGTCCAATGTCGGCGAACTTTCCAACAAGGGTATTGAACTGATGCTCGGCGGGGCCATCATCAGCAACAGGGATTTCAGATGGGACGCTTCGGTCAACTTCACCTACAACAAGAACCTGCTCGTGAAGTTCTACCATTCAGCGTACACCAGCCCTTCCAGCATGACCACCAGCGGTAACATCGAGGGTTATCCACTCGGAGCAATGTTCGCATACGACTGGGCCGGCCTCACCCACGAAGACGGTCTCCCTCAGATTTATCTGAATGACGGAACAATCTACAGCGGCAACTATTCAAAACTCAGCGCTGACGAGATCCACTACAGAGGCACAAGCATCGCCCCATACTTCGGATCCATCTCCAACAGCCTGAGGTACAAAGGTTTCAATCTCAGCTTCATGTTCGTATACAATTTCGGCAACAAGATCTGGGATGACCAGCTCACATACTGGTATGACCGCTTGGGCGGAAACTTCCACAACGATTTCGACAAACGCTGGCGTCAGCCCGGTGATGAAGAGTTCACCGACATACCTTCCTACCTCTATACAGGAAAGGGCCGTACATACAGCTACGAGAAGAATCTCTATATGTATTCAGATATCCACGTCCTCAACGGAGCCTTCATCAAGCTGCGCGAGCTCAAATTATCATACGACCTCCAGCAGAAGGCTTGCAAAGCTTTGAAGATAAGCGGAATGTCGCTTTATGCACAGACCAACAACCTCTTCTATATCGCTGCCAACAAGGAAGGAATCGATCCTGAGTACGCTCCTTACAGCAACGGTTCATACCGTCCTGAAAAGATGGGTCCGTCCTGGACTTTCGGATTAACAGTCAAATTTTAATTGAGGAGGGGAACAATCATGAAAAAGATATCAATATTCACAATTGCAGCCTTGACCGTTGTTTTGGCAATGACATCCTGCGTCAGGGATTTCCTTGACATCAAGCCGCGCGGCAATGACATCGCCACCAAATTCGAACATTTCGAAGGTTTGCTGGACGCCGTCAACTATTTCTCAATGAGCGGCTCCACTTATATGAATATGGGTGAAGAGCTCTGCGCCGACACCAAGACTATGGAAAGGCTCCAGACCTCAGAGAAGGACAAGGGAGTGTTTGCATTCCAGTTCAACCGCGACCCGTTCCAGAGCGAAAACACCTGCGACGAGTGGGAGACCTCATATGCCAGAATCTATACGGCAAACTACGTCATAAACAACGTTATGAGCGTAGAGGATGCCACTGAAGCTCAGAAACTGCGCGTCCAGGCAGAAGCAAGGATGCAGCGCGCCTTCATGCATTTCTATGCCTCACTGATGTTCTGCAAGCATTACAATGAAAGCACTGCGGCTTCAGACCTCAGTGTTCCGATTGTCACAAAACCGGGAACAGAGGACGGCCCGTCCTATACACGCGCCACTGTCAAGGAACTCTATGATTTCGTCATCTCTGAAATGACAGAGTCCATCCCTATGCTTCAGGATGAATATGACCATACCCGCGTAACCAAGGCTGCCGGAAATATGATGCTCGGCAAGGTTTACTGGTACAAGGGTGATTATGAGAAGGCTCTTGCCTGCTTCCGCAATTCAATGAATTCAATCAAAGGTTACGCGGGTTCACCTGTACAGCTCTATTCTTTCCGTGACAACGACAAGAGCTGGAGCGGCGCAAAGGAATATTTCAACACCTTCCCTCAGGGCGGATACAGCACAGAGGAAATCCTTGTCAGGTATATGGCCCAGACCACTTATGTTTCCGCTACACAGGCCTGCCTCCACTATATCAAGCCTGAGTATGTAAATATGTACACAGACGGTGACCTCAGAGTCAAGTTCCTGGCCGCATCCACAACAGACGCCTCTATGATGAGGCTTGTCACAAGGGTTTACTTCAACTACATCTGCGACCTCCCTGAACTCTATCTGCTTCTTGCCGAATGCGAAGCGCGCTGCGGTTCAGAGCAGAGCGCCCGCAACATCCTGACAGAATACCGCATTTCCCGCTTCGACTCAGACGAGCACGCAGCCATCCCTGCAAAAGTCGCTTCCAAGGATGACCTCATCAGATTCATCGTCAACGAGCGCATACTCGAGTATCCGGGCCGCGGCATATCCGTCATCGACATGAAGCGTCTCTGGGACGACCCTCTGTTCACTGCAAAAAAGGCAAACTTCACACACCCTGTGGCTGGCGGCGAGACCTATACTCTCACCAGCGTGGACCAGCTGACCTGGAAGATTCCTTTGAGAGTGATGAAGTTCCATCCGGACTGGCAGGACAATTAATATGAAGAGGATAGCAGCAGGCATCGCTGCTGTGCTGTTGCTGGTTTCGGGTCTGAACAACCCGAAACCAGTGATTGTTTCGGACAGCATCACCGTCAGCCCGGACGGCACTTTCCACTATGAGAAAATGGTGGAGAAACCTGTCACGGGCCCCGCACTGCCTGAATAATTGATAAGTTTTTAGTAATTTTGCCTTGTTTAATGATAATACTTAATAAATGATGAGGAAAACTTTCATATTATTAGTCACTTTTTTCGCTTTCTGCTTCAACGCATCCGCGCAGTTCACACAGGAGATGCCTCTTCCTCTGAACCCTGACCTGAAAGTCGGGAAACTTCCGAACGGGCTCACCTACTACCTCCTTCACAATGAGGAGCCGAAGCAGCGGGCCGACTTCTATATCATCTACAGTGTCGGAGCAATTCAGGAGAACGAAGACCAGAACGGACTTGCCCATTTCCTCGAGCATATGGCGTTCAACGGCACCAAGAACTTCCCGGGCGGGAATTCGGAGCCGACAAGCATCGTGAAGACCCTCGAGCGCCACGCAATGGCGTTCGGACGCAACATAAACGCCTACACTTCATTCGACAGGACAGTCTATCATCTTGACAATGCCCCTGTCACCGACGAAGCGCTTGTCGACACCTGCCTCCTCGTCCTCCACGACTGGGCACATTACATAAGCCTGGAGGGAGATGAGATTGACAATGAGCGCGGCGTGATCTCGGAAGAGTGGCGCCAGCGCAACAATGCACAGACCCGCGTCCGCAACAAGTGGTTCCCGGTGATATTCGGCGACACCAAATACTCCACCCACGATGTCATCGGAGACTATGATGTGATCAACAACTTCTCTCACGACAATCTCCGCCAGTTCTATTACGACTGGTACCGCACTGACCATCAGGCAGTCGCCATCGTAGGAGACATTGACGTAGCAAAGATGGAGCAGAAGATCAAGGATGTATTCTCATCTATCCCTGCTGTTGAGAACCCTAAGCAGAAAGAGGTGATCGTGCTTCCGGAGAACAGTGAGCCGGACTATGTCCTTGCCACTGACAAGGAGCAGACTAACAATATGATTCAGGTTATGATGATTCAGCCTGAACCGAAGATGAAGAGCGCCGGCGACCTCAAAAAGAACCTGATCGACGGTCTCTACAATGATATGCTCGGAATGCGCGTCAGCGAGAAGTCTATGAAGGGGGATCCCGTGATGCTCATCGGAGGCGCATCCAAGGGCGGTCTGATCGACGGCTACGGTTCCTACTCCATCAGTGTCAGCCCTAAGACCGGTATGGATTGCAAGGGCATTGAATTCGTTTATACTGAGGTCGCCCGCGCACAGCGCTTCGGCTTCCTGCAGCCGGAGCTCGACCGTTCGAAGCAGAAAATGCTCACCAATCTCGAGAACGAGTACAAACAGAAGGACAAGGTCACAAACTCCCAGCTTATCTCCAAGATCGTCAACCTTTTCGTATATGACGACATCCTGATGGGCGCAGATGACAACTATGCACTCCGCAAGGCCCTCATCAACGAAATCACCCTTGATGACGTCAACGCGGCCGCTGCCGGTTATCCGCAGTTCAAGAATGTCAAGCTTATCCTGACAGGCGACGAAGAGTGGAAGGCTCCGTCAAAAGAGGAGATCCTCGCTGTCTTTGCAAAGGTTGACGCCGACAAGAGCATCCAGCCTTACGAAGAGGAATCTGTGATTGCGGGTCTCATCGACAATGACGTTGTCCCCGGAAAGATTGTCAAGGAGAAGAATCTCCCAATCTTCGGCGCCAAGGAGTGGACCCTCAGCAACGGTGCAAAAGTGGTATATGCCAATGCCTCCTACGACAAGGACCTCATCAGTCTGGCTGCAAACAGCTACGGAGGCAAGTCCCTCTATCCTGACGAAGCGGTCAAGACTGTGGAACTCACCGGAATGTTCGGCGGCTCGCTCGGTCTGGGCAACTTCACATATGACCAGATGGACAAGTATCTTCAGGGGAAGAAGGCCAAGACCAGCATCTCCATTGACAGCTACACAGAGGGCATCAAGGGTGAATCCAATGTCAAGGATTTCGAAACTATGATGCAGATGGCTTATCTGCGTTTTGTCAATCCGAAGTTTGACGAAACAACCTTCAACAACCTCCGCGACAGGTTCGCGATGCTCCAGGATATGCTCACCAAGGGCCCGGCCTCCCAGATGGCGGACTCTCTCCTTGCGATTGTCTCCAACTACGACAAGAGGGCCGAGAGCGTGAAGTCTGACGACATCCGCAACCTCCAGCTCACAGACGTGGAGAAATACTACCGCGAAAGATTCAGCGATCCTGCCGACTTCACCTTCTTCATCGTAGGTGACATCGACGAGCAGAGCGCAAGAAGCAACGCCGAGAAGTACCTCGCATCGATACCGACAAAGGGTCTGAAGGAAAAATGGGTGAACGACCACATCGAGACCCCTGACGGCCTGACTACAAAGAACGTCCACATTCCGTTCCAGACTCCGAAGGCCAGCGTCTATATCATCTACAACAAAGACATCAAGGTGAATCCGAAGAACAAACTCTGCTATTCTGTCCTCTGCAACATTCTGAGGACCAGATATATCGCAAATATCCGCGAAAAAGAGGGAGGCACCTATGGAGTGAGCGTCAAGGGCTCTATGGACAAGATTCCTGCCCAGAACGGCACAGTGATTGTCTCTTTCGACACAGAACCTTCGAAGGCGCAGTATCTCAAGGAGATAGCGATGGCTGAAATCGACAGTGTCGTGAAGGATGGCGTCACACAGGAGGAAATCACAAATGTGGTGAAGAATCTCCTCAAGGAGCGTGCACAGATCAAGAGCAAGAACGATTTTGTGGCCACCACTCTCAAGACCTATGTCCTGGAGGGCGTGGACAACTCAGACCCGAAGAACTACGAGGACATCCTCAACAATATGAAACCTTCTGACATCCAGAAGTTCGCGAAGAAATTCTTCAAGAAGGCGGATAGGATTGACATTATATTCACAACCGACGAAAACAACCTTGAATAATGAAAAAGAGACTTCTTATCTGTGCAGCGCTGCTTGCAGCCCTTACAGCCTGCAGCGAAAAGCCGATGGTCATTGACGGCGCAATCAAAGGATATGACGGAGGGCTGCTCCTGGTGTCAGCGACAAAGGATTTCTCGATGGACACACTGCAGGTTGCCGACGACGGCACATTCCACTTCGAGAAGTTCCTCGCCGAACCTTGCGACGGCTTCATCTGCGTACAGGGGAAAGGCAGCAGCAGGGCTGTCTTCATTCCTGGCGAAAAGTACCGCTTCGACGTCGATATGACCGCCGAGCCTTCTGTCTGGACATATTCAGGCAAGAATCAGGACGCGATGGACTTCCTCGAGTACTACCGCGGAATCTACTCCTCTTTCCTCGAGCCGGAGGGACTTGACGATTTCAAGAAATACTCGGCATACTGGGCTGATTGCGAAAAGAATGCTCTCGACAGCCTTGCAAAGGTCAGCAGCCGCAAGGTGCGCGACCTCTTCTCAGACAAGATCGCCATCAATTCCGCATACAAGAACCTCAGCTGGGCCTGGAAACTCAGGAAGAACAATATTCCTTTCGAATCTGACCCTGACTTCATGGCCTTCTTCGACAATGTCGACCTCAGCGAGGACGGTATGTGCAAGGCAATGCTCTCATCGATGGTCAACGTCAAGGCTGACATTTATGACAACACCCTCGACTATTCCATCCGCTATCTGAAGGCCATCGATGACCTTTCCCCGAACCTTCACGTCAGGGACTCCGTGGCGGCGAAATATCTCGAATCCCTTTTCAGGGACAGCAAGGTGGGATCTGAGGAGACAGCCGCCTTCCTGCTTGCGAAGGCAGAGGAGGTCGGTGTGGACGAAGCCACTCTGAAAGGCTACCGCGAGAAGGCTGAGAAAGCGCTTCAGCTTGTCGCAGGCCACGAGGCAATCGACTTTGAGATGATCGACGCAAAGGGAAATGTCGTCAGGCTCTCCGATTTCAAAGGCAAGGCCGTATATGTCGATTTCTGGGCCACCTGGTGCATCCCTTGCTGCATGCAGATCCCTTATATGGAGAAAGTGGCTGCAAAGTACAAGGGCGACAGCCGCATTGCCTGCATCAGTGTTTCTCTTGACAAGAAAGTCGAGGACTGGCTGGAGAAGTTGGATGAGGACAAGCCTGCCTGGCCGCAGTACCGCACGGCAGATGCCGGAAAGGCAGTGCAGACAGCCTACGGCTTCGCAGCGATACCGCGCTTCATGCTTTTCGACAAGGACGGGCAGATAGTAGATATAGATGCTCCGCGCCCCCAGAGTTTCGATGAGGTATGCGGAATGATTGATAAAATACTGAAATAAAAATGAAAAGAATACTGTTTATCATTGCAGCCGCAGCGATGGCAGCTGTCTCCTGCAAACCGGGTCCCGTAGTCATCAGCGGAACCGTGACGAACCTTAAGGAAAATCTTGAAATCCTCAGGATTGACAAGGGCTTCGAAGAGGTCAGCATCCCTGTCGGGGAGGACGGTTCATTCCGTCTGGAAATCCAGCTGGACGAACCTGAAGAATTTATGCTGGCGGCCGAAGGCCAGAGCACTGACCGTCTCCTTGCCGTCCCTGGCACTGAGTACAAATATGTAGTGGACCTCACAACCCGTCCCGGAGTCTGGAACAGAGAGGGCGGCGAGCAGGCCGACCACGATTGCCGGACATTCTACAGCAAGGAGCTGACTGAAATAGCCAAGCTGCCCGCCAATGAAGAATACGGTCCGTTCAAGGATTATTCCGCTTTCCTCGACAGCGCAAAGGCTGTTGCCGTGCAGAGAATCTCCACCGCAGCCACAAAGTCAGTGCGCAAGTATTACGAGAAGAAGCTTGACAACTATTTCCTTTCATCGAAACTGGGAGGATACTATAACAATCTGGTCAGGTTCGGCCACAAGGCCGGCTCCGACCCGGACTACAACGCGTTCGTCGAAGGCATCGACCTTTCAGCCAAGGACATACAGCCTTTTGTAATCAACCAGATCATCAATTACAAGATGGCGGTCTATGGAGATGACATCCCGCAGAGCGAGCGCAATATCAGGGCGATCGAGGAAGTCGTCAAAGACAAGGCGGCAAGAGACTCGATGATGAGGAAGTTCCTTGACATTGCAGTCACTGACGGCCAGTTCTCATCCAGAGAAGAGGGTGATTTCCTGATCGAGACCTCCGGAAGATATCTTGATGACGCAACTGTCCAGTCCTACAGGGAGACCATTGACAAAGTCCTTTCACTTACAAAGGGCGCCGACTGGATCGATTTCGAGATGTCCGATGTCAACGGCAAACCGGTCAGGCTCTCCGATCTCAAGGGGAAGGCCGTATATATCGACTTCTGGGCAACCTGGTGCATCCCGTGCTGCTTCCAGATTCCATTTATGGAAAAAGTGGCCGCCCACTACAAAGGGGACAGCCGCATCACCTGCATCAGTGTCAGTATGGACGATGATGTTGACGGCTGGAAGAGCAGGCTGGCCCTCGACAAGCCTGACTGGCCACAGTATATTGCCGCCAATGCCGGCAAGCAGATCTACAAGGACTATGTGTTCCGCGGCATCCCGCGCTTCATGCTTTTCGACAAGTATGGCAGAATAGTGGACACCGACGCTCCGCGTCCGCAGGATATGGACGCAGTATGCGCACTCATTGACGGAATACTCGAATAACGGACTGATTGTTATGGAAGTCAACCTCAAAAACCGCAGTTTTCTGAAACTCCTGGATTTCACTCCCGAGGAGATTCAGTATTTCATCGACCTGGCAGCAAGGCTCAAGGCTGACAAGGCCGCCCATATGGAGACCAGGACACTCGAAGGAAAGAATATTGTCCTGATATTTGAGAAGACCTCGACACGAACCCACGGAGCATTCGATGTGGCATCCTACGACCAGGGCGCCCACGTCACCTATTTCGGTCCGACAGGCTCACAGATGAGAGTGAAGGAGTCCATCAAGGACACCGCCCGCGTTCTCGGCAGAATGTACGATGCCATTGAGTACAGAGGATTCGAGCAGCAGACAGTGGAGGACCTCGCAGCCTACTCGGGAGTTCCGGTATGGAACGGCCTGACAGACGAGGCCCACCCTACCCAGATTCTCGCAGACTTCCTCACAATGCGCGAGCACATCAGCAAGCCGCTCAACCAGGTCGCCTACGCCTACCTCGGCGACGCCCGCTTCAATATGGGCAACTCCCTCCTTGTCGGAGGCGCCAAGATGGGTATGGATGTCAGGATAGTGGCGCCGAAGCCTCTCCAGCCGAGCGGCTGGCTCGTGGACAAGTGCCGCGAAATTGCAAAGGAGACCGGAGCACGCATCACCGTGACCGACGACGTGGACGAAGGAGTCAGGGGAGCTGATTTCGTCTATACCGACGTCTGGGTCTCGATGGGCGAGCCCGAGGCGGTCTGGGAGGAGCGCATCCCTATGCTGATGCCTTACCAGGTCAACGCATCCCTGATGGAGAGGACCGGCAATCCGGACTGCAAGTTCATGCACTGCCTGCCGGCATTCCACAACCTCGAGATCGAAGTGGGCCGCAAGGTTTACGAAAAATTCGGCCTCAACGGAGTAGAGGTGACAGAAGATGTCTTCGAAGGACCTCAGAGCATCGTCTTCGACGAGGCTGAGAACCGTCTCCATACCATCAAGGCCATTATGGTGGCCACCCTCGGCGACAGGCCGTACAGAATATTCTAAAAAATCTTAAAAGCTATGATACGGACTCTTTTCAAAAAGGCGTTGTTTGTTTCAATACTTCTGTTCGGAGCATTGAATCTCTATTCCCAGAATCCTGTGACCTGGTCGACCTCGACCGAGGATCTCGGAGACGGAGTGAAGCAGGTGGTCTTCGAGGCATCGATCGGCCCGGGATGGCATCTTTATGATCAGGGTCCGTACAAGGGCGGTCCTAACGAGACCGTCTTCACATTTGAAGAGAACCCGGACATCGAGCTTGTGGGCGGAGTGGAGTATCTCACCGAACCCAAGAAGGTCTTCGACCAGATGTTCGGGATGGAGGTCGGCTTCTTCGAAGGCAGCGCGAAGTTCGCCCAGAAGGTGAAGGCCAGTGACGGAGCAGTCCTGAAGGCGAATGTGGAGTGGATGTGCTGCAACTCCTCCTCCTGCATCCCGCCTGACGACGTGGATTTCAGCATAAGCCTTGACGGCAAGCCCTCGGAACCGGCCGTAGCGGCCGGCAACGAACCTGCCGAAGCAGGAAACATTGAAGAAGAGAAGCCGGAAGAATCCTCCGGCTCTTCCATATGGGTGCTCATCCTCCAGGCACTCGCCTGGGGAATCGCCGCACTGGCGACACCTTGTGTCTTCCCGATGATACCGATGACTGTCTCATATTTCATCAAAGGGTCGGAGAACAAGGCTGCGGGACGCTTCCGCGCATTTATGTACGGTCTTTTCATAGTGCTGCTCTACACTGTCCCAATCGCCCTGATCATCTTCATAACCTGGCTCATCGGAGGAGACTCGGTGACAGCCGACATCTTCAACTGGCTCGCCACCCACTGGATTCCTAACCTTATATTCTTCATAGTGTTCATGATCTTCGCGGCCTCCTTCTTCGGAGCGTTCGAGATCGTGCTGCCGAGCAGGCTCGTGAACAAGAGCGACCAGCAGTCCTATACGAAAAAGGGTCTCGGAGGAGTCTTCTTCATGGCGCTGACACTCGTGCTGGTCTCATTCTCCTGCACGGGTCCTATCGTGGGGACAGTCCTCATCAAGTCCACGTCCGGCGAATTCTGGGCGCCTATGGTCACTATGCTGGCCTTCTCCGTCGCCTTCGCCCTGCCTTTCACCCTGTTCGCCCTCTTCCCTGCCTGGCTGAAGAAACTGCCTAAGAGCGGCGGCTGGCTCAACACCGTGAAAGTGGTCCTCGGATTCATCGAAGTGGCCCTGGGATTCAAGTTCCTGAGCACCGCCGACCAGACCTACCAGTGGGGACTCCTCGACCGCGAGGTCTATCTCGCCATCTGGATCGTATGCTTCGCCCTCCTGGGCTTCTACCTGCTGGGCAAGCTGCGCTTCAAGAACGACGATCCCGTGGAGCATATCTCCGTCACCCGTCTCGCGCTCGCCATCGCGTCGCTCTCATTCGTGGTCTATATGATCCCTGGAATGTGGGGCGCTCCGCTGAAGGCCATCTCAGGCTATCTGCCACCGATGCAGACTCAGGACTTCGTCCTCGGACAGGAGAGTGCCGGCACTGCAGTCCCTGTGGCATATTACCGGGACAACGGCTTCCCTGAGAAGGTCAAGTACGGTGACAGCGGACTCGAGCTGCCGCACCATCTGCAGGGCTTCTTCGACCTCGCAGAAGCCGAAGCCTATGCAGAGAAAGCCGGAAAGCCTCTCTTCATCGACTTCACCGGTCTGGGCTGCATGAACTGCCGCGAAATGGAGGCCCGCGTCCTCTCCGACCCTGAGATCCTCAATATGCTGCGGGAGGACTATGTGGTGGTCGCGCTCTTCGGCGATGACAAGAACACTAAGGTGGACGAGTCGGACTGGGTGGTGACGGACGCCGGCAAGACACTCAAGACACTCGGCAAGATCAACTCATACTACGCTCTCAAGGAGTTCGGCATCAACGCCCAGCCGTACTACATACTCAAGGGGCACGGCCGCCTGCTGGCCGAGCCGCGCGCCTACAACCTCGACGTCCAGGCTTTCAGGGATTTCCTGAAGAAGGGCCTGGAAGAGTTTGCATCACTGGAACAGATATAGCTTGTCGCTGCGGCGCAGCTTCTGGGCCACAGGTATAGAGCAGAGATCCCCCTTGACTGCGGTTCCGACATTCTTCAGGTCAACTCTTATCTCCGGCACCCTGTACTCTATCACACCGGTCGTAGGGCCGGTGATAAGCATCTCGTCGCCCACTGAGAAGGAGCCGGTCTCGACAAGCACCTCCGCCACTCCGAGATTGGAGAAATAGTTGGTGATCTTGCCGACATAGCTCTTTGTGCGGGTGGCGCGGTTGCCGTAGGCGTCGCTCCATTCCCCCAGATAGGCGCCCTGGTAATAGCCGTCCCAGAAGCCGCGGTTGAAGACTGTGGAGAGCCTCTGCTTGAGCCCGGCTGCGAGTTCAGGGGTGTAGTTCCCGGCCAGCACCGCATCTGCGGCCTCCCGGTATGCGGCGGTGACAGTCTTCACATATTCGCTCGAGCGGGCGCGCCCCTCGATCTTGAACACTGTGACTCCGGCATCTATGATGCTCTCCATAAACTCTATGGTACAGAGGTCCTTCGGCGACATTATGTATTTGTTGTCAACCACCAGTTTCTTTCCCGTATCCAGCTCTGTGACTTCATATCCGCGCCGGCAGGCCTGATAGCACTCACCCCTGTTGGCAGAGGCGCCGTACTGGTGCAGCGAGAGATAGCATTTGCCTGAAATGGCCATGCAGAGTGCTCCGTGGCAGAACATCTCGATCTCGAGCCGCCTGCCTGAAGGGCCGCAGATGTTGTCATCCACGATTGTCCGGTGGATTGCCTTGACCTGCGGAAGTGTCAGCTCGCGCGCCAGCACGATCACATCGGCGAACTGAGAGTAGAAGCGCAGGCTCTCGCTGTTGGAGATGCTGAGCTGCGTGGAGATATGGACCTCTATGCCCAGACTGCGGGCGCAGGCTATCGCCGCCATATCGGAGGCGATGACTGCGGTGATACCGGCCTCCTTCGCAGCCGCAAGGGCCTCCCTCATAGGGCCGAGGTCCTCGTCGTAGAGCACGATGTTGAGGGTGAGATAGCTCTTCACCCCTGCCTCACGGCATATGCGGCATACTTCAGCAAGGTCTTCGGGGGCGAAGTTGTTGGCGGAATGGGAACGCATGTTCAGCTTCCCGACTCCGAAATAGACTGAGTCGGCACCGCCCTGGATGGCGGCGGCAAGGCACTCGAAGTTGCCCGCCGGAGCCATTATTTCAAGCTTATTTTTCACGGTGGATGAGATGGTCGGCCACCTCCTCGAGGCAGGCGAGCTGTTCTTGGGTGAAATTGATTCCTTTAAGAGCGTCGAGGGCTCTGCCCCGGTACTTGAGTATCTCCGCCTCAGCGGAAGCCTTCACTCCAAGTTCCTCGTAGAGTGCCTGCATTGAAGAGATCTTTTCAGCGGCTTTGTCAGGACCGATGGAAAGTATCGATGAAAGTCTTGCTCCGGCACCTCTTTCGGAAGCCGCGCGGAAACACTCCACCAGCAGCCAGCTCTTCTTGTTGTTCATTATGTCGCCGCCTATCTTCTTTCCGAATATCCTTTCGTTGCCGAATGTGTCGAGATAGTCGTCAGTGATCTGGAAAGCCAGGCCCAGCTGATATCCATAGTCGTAGAGCGCATCGCACACAGCCTCCGGAGCGCCTGCCATTATGGCGCCTGTCTTCAGCGAACAGGCTATCAGGACAGCCGTCTTGAGGCCTATCATCCTGATGTAGTCGTCGCGGGTGATGAAAGGGTGCTCCTCGAACTCCATATCGAGCTGCTGGCCTTCGCACACCTGGATGGCTGTCTCGGTGAAGAGGCCGAGGACCGCCCCGCGCACGCTGTCCGCGCAGCGCGACATATACCTGTAGGCGAGGATCTGCATCACGTCACCGGAAAGGATGGCGCAGTTGGCGCCCCACTTCTTGTGGACTGTCGGACTGTTGCGCCGGGTGTCTGCGTTGTCCATTATGTCGTCGTGCACGAGGGTGAACTCGTGGAACATCTCGAGTGCGGCGGCAGGATAGACCACCTCGCTGCCCAGATCATCCCGGAAGAGAGTGTAGGCTGTCAGACAGAGGACCGGACGGATACGCTTGCCGCCCTGTCCGAGGATGT
The DNA here is from genome assembly GCA_045599325.1 of Bacteroidales bacterium. Classification (GTDB taxonomy): domain Bacteria; phylum Bacteroidota; class Bacteroidia; order Bacteroidales; family UBA932; genus Cacconaster. The sequence continues at coordinate 28,506 of JAZRVT010000039.1, forward strand.
ATTCCACAGGCAGATAGATGCCCTCAGGCTCGCGCTTGTAATTGAGAGAGACCAGAGTCCTCTCCACTATTGCAGTAAGTTGTTCCCTCGTATACATAAGCATTCATAAAACAAAATATAAAGATACCTCTTTTTTCGCAAATTGCTATCTTTGCGGCAATGGAAAAAACGGGCACAGCAACTGTAGTCAAGCACACCGGGAGCCACTATTTGCTCTCCGAACTCCCTGAATGGGCTCCGTTCCCCGCTGTAATACGAGGAAAGATCAGGCTCAAGGGGTCGAAGGCCACCAACCCGGTGGCTGTCGGCGACATCGTGGACTTCTCCGCCTCCGGCGACGAGGAGACGGCTGCCATCACCGCCATCCATCCGCGCCGGAACTATGTGATCCGCCGCTCCGTCAACCTCTCCCGCGAGAGCCATATCTTAGCCGCGAACCTCGACACTGTCTTCCTGATAGTGACGATGATACTTCCGGAGACCAAACTGGCATTCGTGGACAGGTTCCTTGTCACCTGCGAGGCCTACGGCATCAGGCCTGTGATCCTCGTGAACAAGTGCGACCTCTACACGGAGCCTGAACTGCAGGATTTCCTCCACGGATTCGAGGAGATCTACCGCGGCGCAGGCTACGAGGTGCTCGAGATCTCCGCCCGCAGCCGCACCGGAATAGAAAGAGTGCGCGAGCTGTGCAGGGGGCGCGTCTGCCTCTTCTCCGGAGCATCCGGAGTCGGCAAGTCATCGCTGCTCAAGGCTCTCGACCCGTCGCTCAACCCTAAGATCGGGGAGATTTCGGCAAGCCATCTGCAGGGCCGCCACACCACCACCTTCTACGAGATGCACCCGCTTGAAAGCGGCGGCTTCGTTATCGACACTCCGGGCATCCGCGGCTTCGGACTGGTGGACATAGACCCTGAGGAGCTCAGCACCTATTTTCCGGAAATGCTCAGGGTTATGGACAACTGCCGCTTCAAGCCCTGCACCCATACCCACGAGCCGGGCTGCGCAGTAAAAAAGGCCGTCGAGGACGGCCTTGTATCAGAGGAACGCTACAGCTCCTACCTCGGAATGCTTGAGGAGGAGAACAAATACCGTTAGTCTTTCTCTTCAGGGGCGGCCTTGGCGCCCTCCCCTGCAATCCATTTCTCCACAGCAGTGCGGAGCTGGTCGTCGTAGAAGAGCGAATGCTCCACCGCTGAAGCTGCGAAATAGTAGCGCGTCAATATCTCTCCTTCCACAATCGGCTTGATCTCGGACTTCTTGGCCCTGAGAATCTGCTCCTTGCCCATATTGACCTTGGCTGAGAGCGCCTCTATCTCATCTTTGTAGAGATCGTAGAGGTCCTCGTCCTTCGCCGCCTTGACCAGCAGGTCGAGGGAGGTCTGTGCAGCGCTGCGGGAGTCGAACTCGCGCTGTGAGGCGTACTTCACAAAATCCTCGTACTCTGCGTCCGTAAGGAAGAACTCCTTGACCGGGGCGATGGAAGGATGCTTCACGTAATAGTCGATGGCATAGTCCTCAGGAATCCCGGCATAGACAAGAGCATAGGCAGGACGGCTGTAGGAGTGGCCCTCGACGACGATTTCAGGAGCGATGCCGCCGTTGGCGTCACGGTCGAGCGAGCCGTCATCGTGGCGGTTGCTGTAGTCGATGGCCTGGACGCAGCGTCCGCTCGGAGTATAGTATTTGCCTGTCGTCACCTTGACCTGGGCGTCATATGGAACCGGACGGACGCTCTGGATAAGTCCCTTGCCAAAGGAGCGTGTGCCGGCGATTGTGGCCCGTCCGAGGTCCTGCAGGGCGCCTGCGGTGATTTCTGAAGCGGAAGCGGAATTGCCGTTGACCATCACGAGGATAGGGATCTCCGTATCGACAGGGGCGTCCGTCGTGATGTACTCCCTGTTCATCTGCGGGATGCGTCCCTTGGAAGAGACCACAAGCGTCCCTTTCGGGACGAAGAGCGAGACCAGGTTCACTGCCTCATCCATAACTCCGCCGCCATTGTCGCGCAGGTCGATGACGAGCCTTTTCGCCCCGGCCTCCTTGAGTTCGATGACCTTGTCACGGAACTCTGCGGCCATCTTGTCGGCATAGCCGGTGAGTGAGATGTATCCTATGGAATCCTGATAGAGACCGGCGTATTCGATGTCGGAGACGTGGATTCTCTCGCGGGTCACGGTCACGTCCACAGTGTCCTTTGTCCTGCCCTTGATCACTTTGAAGAGCACCTCCGTCCCAGGCTGGCCCTTCATACGCTCGGAACTCTCGTCGGAAGTGAGCTCATAGACAGGGTTGCCGTCGATGGCGATGATTGTGTCGCCTGGCGCAAGACCGCTCTTGGCGGCCGGGGAACCGGCATACGGCTCGACGATCTGAACACCCTCGCCGGGCTTCTTCCTGATGATGGAGCCGACTCCGCCGTAGTTTCCTGTGGTCAGGAGCTCGAAGTCCTCGGCCTCATCTTCAGAGATATAGACTGTATAAGGGTCGAGAGTCGCAAGCATAGCGCGCACCCCCTTTACAATCATCTTCTCGAAGTCGACAGTGTCAACATAGCCTGCGGCGACCTCCCTGAGGACCGCATACTCTATCTCGAGGCTTTTGCCAAGCTTGAAATCATTGCTCTGTGCCTTTGCCGGAACCGCCATCGCCAGAAAGGCGAGGGCAGCCGCTGTCATTGCTGTAAATCTTTTCATCTCTATAATTATCCCGTTCTGCAAAATTAACAATTTATGCCTATCTTTGAAATCCTATGAAAATCATATTTGCCACAAACAATCCGCACAAGGCGGAAGAGGCCGGAAAGATTCTGGGAGAAGACTTTGAAGTGGTCCGCCCATCCGAACTCGGCCTTGCGGGCGACATCCCTGAAACCCACGAAACAATCCGTGAAAACTCCATAGAGAAGGCCCGGTTCATCTGGGACGCTTTCCACACCACCTGCTTTTCCGACGACACCGGCCTTGAGGTCGACGCCCTGGACGGAGCACCGGGAGTCTATTCCGCGCGCTTCGCAGGCGATGACAAGGACCCTGCCGCCAACAGGAGGAAACTGCTCAAAGAACTCTCAGGCCTGCCGTTCGAGAAAAGGACGGCCCGTTTCAAATGCGTTGTCTCGCTCATTGAAAACGGCAACCTGACCACTTTCGAAGGCACTTGCGAAGGACATATCGCCCTTGCGGAGAGCGAAGGTGTCCAGGGCTTCGGCTATGACTCAATTTTTATACCAGAAGGGATGAGCGCCACAATGGCCGAAATCACCATCGAAGAGAAAAACGTCATCTCCCACCGTGGCAGAGCGATGAGGCTTCTCCAATGCCATCTGTCTCAAAATCAAGGATAATAGTCCTCCACCTGACCAAGCATTCGGACAGTGCAGTGGTGGTCCACACTGTTGACTCGGCAGAGGGCCGCAGGAGCTATCTGGTGCGTGGCGCCTCACCGAAGAGCGGAGGAGGCCGGGGCGGCAGCAGCCGTGCAGGCGGGATGCAGGCTTTCCATTGCCTGAGCATCCTTGACGCCGTGAGCGGCCAGGCCCCGAAAAGCACCCTGTGCTTTCTGAAGGAATGGGAGCCGGCATTCGACCTCTCGGCCATAAGGAGCGATATGGTCAAGGCCTCGGTGGCAATGTTCATCAGCGAGGTCATCTACCGCAGCCTGACCGCTGAAGTGGCCGAGCCGGACCTCTTCGACTGGCTATGCGACGCCATCGTGACACTCAACGGTACGGAAGGTCCTGTGGCGAACTTCCACCTCTGGTTCCTGGTGTCCTACTGCACGAAGATGGGATTCAGACCTGGGGAGACACTGGAACCCCGGGGGCTATTCTCACCGGAGGAGGAGGCTCTGCTCTACAAGGTGCTGCGCTCTCCGTTCGAGGAGGCGATGACGCTGCCGCTTTCAGCGGAGAAGCGTCAGAAATTCTGCCGCAGGATGCTCCGCTATCTCTCCTATCACCTCGGCGCGGAGATAGATGCGCGGAGCCTCGACGTGCTCCACGAAATCTTCTCCTGACGCCCGTATGCCGGGAAAGCTATTCCAGAATCAGTTCGTAGTCCAGGATCTTCTGCTCCATATTGGCACGGAGCACCTTGACGCGCACCTTGTCGCCCAGGCGGAACATCCTGCCTGACGACTTGCCCCGGGTCTCGTACTTCTCCTCGTCGAATTCGTACCAGTCACCCGGTATCTCGCGCAGAGCGACCATACCCTCGATCTTCGTAGGCTCTATCTCCACATAGATACCCCACTCGGTCAGGCCGCTGACAGAGCCTTCGAACTCCCGCCCTATCTTGTCCTGCATATACTCGACTGTCTTGTACTTGATGGACTCGCGTTCAGCCTCTGTGGCAATCTGCTCGCGCTCCGAACTGTGCTGGCACCACTCCTCGTAGAGCAGCTTGTCCTGCGACTTCTCACCGTCGGAATAGAGCGCCAGGAGGCGGGGCACCATCATATCCGGATAGCGGCGGATAGGCGAGGTGAAGTGGGTGTAGTACTTGAATGCCAGGCCGTAATGGCCGAGGTTGTCGGTGGAGTAGCGGGCGCGGGCCATCGAGCGGAGGGCCAGCAGCTGGAGAGCGTTCTCCTCAGGCTTGTCCTTCGCCTCCTTCATCAGGTCGTTCAGGCTGCGGGCAGCCTTCTTCGGGTCGGAGGTGTCGCCCAGCTTGTGGCCGAAATTCTTGGCGAAGGCGCGCAGGGACTCTATCTTCTCAGGGTTCGGATTCTCGTGGATACGGTAGACGAATGTCGGGTCCTTGGCCTTGCACTTCTTCGCCACGAACTCGGCGACGCAGCGGTTGGCCAGCAGCATGAACTCCTCGATCAGCCAGTTGCTCTCCTTGCTCTCCTTCTGGACAACGTCGAGAGGCTTGCCGTCCTTGTCGACTATAACCTTCATCTCAGGACGCTCGAAGGAGATGGCCCCCTGCTCGAAACGCCTCTTCCTGAGGATTGCCGCCAGTCCGTGGAGGGCGAGGATCTCTGTGCAGAGAGGACCTTTCTGCGTCTCGATTATCTCCTGGGCCTCCTCATAGTTGAAGCGCCGGTCGGAATTGATTATTGTGCGGCCGAACCACTGGTCGCGCACCTCGGCCTTCGCATCCAGCTCGAAGACGGCGCTGTATGTCAGCTTGTCCTCGTGCGGCCTCAGGGAGCAGAGCTTGTTGCAGAGCTTCTCCGGCAGCATCGGCACGGTGCGGTCCACCAGATAGACGCTTGTTGCGCGGGCATATGCCTCCTTGTCCACCACCGAACCAGGCAGGACATAGTGTGTCACGTCTGCAATGTGGACTCCCACCTCGACATTCCCGTTCTCGAGACGCCTGAACGAGAGGGCGTCGTCGAAGTCCTTAGCATCGGCAGGGTCTATCGTGAATGTCGGCACGCCGCGGAAATCCCGGCGCGATTCAATCTCCTTTGCAGTAATTTTCTCAGAAATGCTGTCAGCCGCGTTCTCCACCTCAGGCTCGAAACGGTAAGGCAGCTGATACTGTGCAAGGATGGCGTGCATCTCGGTGTCGTTCTCCCCCGGCTTGCCGAGGATGTCCACTATCTTGCCGACAGGGTCTGCGCTCTTCTTAGGCCAGTCTGTGACCAGGACAGCCACCTTCATCCCCTGGAGGGCGCGGATGTCGCCGTCAGGGAGCTCCTTGTACGAGCCCTCGTCAATGCGTATGTCGTACGGCATCGTCTTGCTCTCCACAATGGCCCAGGCCTTGCTGCCGCGGACCACGAGGATGCCGATGTGAGGACGCGCGCTGCGGGAGATGATAGAGACGACCTCCCCCTCCGCGCTCTGGTTCTTCGAGTGCGGCCCCTTCTTCTTCACGGCCACCCTCACGCGGTCGCCGCTGAGAGCCCAGTGGAGCTTGCGCTGAGGCACGAAGATGTCATCCTCCTGCCCCTCCACACGCACGAACCCGAAGCCGTCGCGGGCAAGCTGCACTATGCCCTCGACCTCCTCGGCGCTCTTGCTGACTCTGTTGCTTTTGTCCTTGACTCTCACGCCCCTGACGCTCTCCACGCTCTTACGGCGCCTGTTCATATCTTTATTCTTTCCAGACTTCGCAGTTCCCATATTAATTAATTATCTTTGCACGTATTGCAAATTTAATAAAAAATGGAAAAGAAAGTACTATTGATGATTCTTGACGGCTGGGGCGAAGGAAAGCACGACCATTCAAATGCGATCTTTACTACCGGGACGCCTGAAATAGACGCTCTCAGGGCAAAATATCCGTTCTCACACCTTGATGCCTGCGGCGAAGACGTAGGTCTCCCTGACGGCCAGATGGGCAACAGCGAGGTCGGCCACCTCAACATCGGCGGCGGACGCATCGTCTACCAGGACCTCGTGAAGATCAACATTGCCTGCCGCAACCACGCACTCCTTGAAAACGCTGAGATCGCAAAGGCATACGACTATGTGAAGAAGAGCGGGAAGAAACTCCATTTCATGGGTCTCTGCTCACACGGCGGAGTCCACAGTTCTCTCAACCACCTCTACGAATTCCTCGCAGTGGCCGCCGCGCAGGGGCTCGACAAGGTATTCGTCCACTGCCTTATGGACGGGCGCGACACCGACCCGCGCAGCGGCAGGGGCTTCATAGAGGAGCTCGAGGCCAGGATGGCCGCCACTACGGGCAGGATAGCATCAGTCTGCGGGCGCTTCTACACAATGGACCGCGACAAGCGCTGGGAAAGGGTCAAGAAGGGCTATGACCTGATTGTCAGCGGCATCGGCACAAAGGCCACCTCGGCCGTCGAAGCCATCCAGGCATCATACGACGCCGGCGTCACCGACGAGTTCATCGAGCCGGTCTGCATCACTGACGCCGCCGGCGAGCCTCTCGCAAAGATAGAAGAGGGCGACGCAGTCATCTTCTTCAACTTCCGCAACGACCGTGCGCGCGAGATCACCACTGTCCTCACACAGCAGGATATGCCTGAAGCAGGAATGCACACCATCCCTCTCCACTACTGCTGCCTCACCCCTTACGACGACAAGTTCACAGGCCTCCACATCCTCTTCGACAAGGAGAATGTGAGGATGACACTCGGCGAGGTGGTCTCCGCAGCGGGCCGCAAGCAGCTCCGCATCGCCGAGACCGAGAAATACGCCCACGTGACCTTCTTCTTCAACGGCGGCCGCGAGCAGGAGTTCGAGGGAGAGGACAGGATCCTCATCGCCTCCCCTAAGGTTGCGACCTACGACCTCCAGCCGGAGATGAGCGCTCCTGCAGTCAAGGAGGCGCTCATCGCTGACCTCGGCACTCAGAAGCACGATATGGTGATCCTCAACTTCGCAAACGGCGATATGGTGGGCCACACCGGGGTGTACGATGCCATCTGCAAGGCAGTCAGATACATTGACTCGGCAGTCGGAGAGGTTGTACGCGCAGCGCAGGCCAACGGCTACACAGTGCTCATCACCGCCGACCACGGCAACGCCGACAACGCAGTCAACCCTGACGGCACCCCTAACACCGCCCACTCCCTCAACAGAGTCCAGTTCATCGTGGTGGACGACGACGTGAAGGAGGTCCGCGACGGCAGGCTCGCCGACATCGCCCCTACGATGCTCAAGCTGATGGGCATCCCTCAGCCGGAGCTGATGACTGGAGAAGCTCTCATCTAACATACGACCCCCTATGCCGTTCGTCCATCTTCACGTCCATACACAGTATTCAATCCTCGACGGTCTCTCCTCGATAAAGAAGCTCTTTGCAAGGGCCCGCGAGCTGAATATGCCTGCCCTGGCCATCACCGACCACGGCAATATGTACGGCGTGAAGGAGTTCTTCAAGCACGCCAACGACAAGGCGAACATTGATGCGGACGGCAACTTCATCGTCAAGCCAATCATCGGCTGCGAGGTCTATGTCACACGGCACTATGACCACCGCCTCAAGGACAACGAGCACCGCCGCTACTACCACCTGATCCTGCTGGCCAAGAACTACGAGGGCTACAAGAATCTGATGAAGATATGCTCCCTGGGCCACATCGAGGGCAAGTACTACGACAAGCCGAGGGTGACCCACGAGATCATCGAGCAGTATCACGACAACCTCATCTGCTGCTCTGCCTGCCTTGCGGGCGAAGTGCCGAAGAACATCCTTTCAGGCGACCTGGAGGCCGCCCGTGAAGCGATTGCCTGGCACAGGCGGGTCTTCGGCGAGGACTACTATCTGGAGGTGATGCTCCACAGGTCTGAGACCGGCTTCTCCGAGGATGTCGGCGAAGGGCAGGCCATTGTCAACAAGGCGATCTTCGAACTCGCTGAGGAAATGGGAGTCAAGACAGTCGCCACCAACGACGTCCACTTCATCCTGAAGGAGGACGGCCCTGTCCACGACCGCCTCATCTGCCTCACCACCAACGCCAATGTCACAGACGAGAAGCGCCTCCACTACACCCAGCAGGAGTGGCTCAAGAGCGAGGAGGAGATGGCGGACCTCTTCCCTGACCATCCGGAAGCCCTGGCCCACACTCTGGAGATCTGCGACAAGATAGAGCCCTACCAGATCGACCGCGGACACGTGCTTCCGAAGTTCCAGATTGACGCGGAGTTCTTGGCTGACATCGACAACCAGCTTGCCAGGTACAAGTCTGTCATCGATGAGGGAAGCCACGAAGTGACGAAGCAGAAGGACGCCGACGGCAACCCGGTCAGGAAATACCGTGGGGATGAATTCTGCCAGTCAGTGGCATATCTCTGCCATCTCACCTACCGGGGAGCACGGGAACGTTACGGAGAGACCCTCACCGCCGAGCAGGCAGAACGCATCGACTTCGAGCTCAAGACCATCGCCCGAATGGGCTTCCCGGACTATTTCCTGATTGTCCAGGACTACATCAACGCCTGCCGCGCCAACGGTGACCTCGTAGGGCCCGGCCGTGGCAGCGCCGCAGGTTCTGTGGTGGCGTACTGCCTCCACATCACCAATCTGGACCCTCTGAAATACGACCTCCTCTTCGAGCGCTTCCTCAACCCTGACCGCATCTCGATGCCTGATATCGACGTCGACTTCGAGAATCTCCCGTGGGCCCACAAATATGTGGAGGAGCGCTACGGGGCGGACCACGTCTCCAGAGTTATCACCTTCGGCACTATGCTGGCCAAGGGGTCCATCAAGGATGTGGCCCGCATCAGCCAGCTGAGCATCGATGAGTCTAACAGGCTCTCCAAGATGGTCCCTGACCGCCTTTTCGAAAAGAAGGAGAAGGAATATCCTTACAACCCGAAGTTAGACGACCTGCTGCCGGGATTCAAGGTAATCGAGAAAGACGGCCAGACCTTCCAGAAGGGTATGGAGGAGGAAAGCGTGAAGATCACCCTCGCCAACTGCTACCGCCTGGTGCCGGAATTCAAGGAGGAACTCGCAAACGGCAGCGAAATCAACAAGGAGGTCCTCTACTACGCCGAGAAGCTTGAGGGAAGCATCCGTCAGGTGGGCATGCACGCCTGCGCCACCATCATCGGCCCGGGCAACCTCGGAGAATATATCCCTATCTGCCTCTCGAAGGACAAGGATACCGGCGAGGAGGTCTGGACCTCCCAGTTCGACGGCCATTTCATCGAGGAGGTCGGAATGCTCAAGATGGACTTCCTGGGACTCAACACCCTCTCCATCATCTCCGAGACTCTCCGCAACATAAAGAAGCGCCACGGCATTGACATCGACATCGAGAAGATCGACATCAACGACAAGGAGACCTACGAGCTCTACAGCCGCGGTGACACCACCGTCATCTTCCAGTTCGAGTCGCCGGGAATGAAGGATGCGCTCCAGAAACTGCACCCGGAGCGCTTCGAGGATCTCATCGCGATGAACGCCCTCTACCGTCCGGGCCCTATGGATTTCATCCCGTCATTCATTGCCCGCAAGCAGGGCACCGAAAAGATCGAGTATGACCTCCCTGAGATGGAGGAGATCCTGCAGGACACATACGGAGTGACTGTCTACCAGGAGCAGGTGATGCTCCTCTCCCGCAAGCTGGCGGGCTTCACCCGCGGCGAGGCGGACAAGCTCCGCAAGGCGATGGGCAAGAAGCAGAAGGCCATCATCGCCGAGCTGAAGGACAAGTTCATCAAGGGCGGAATAGCCAACGGCCACCCTGAGGCGGCCCTCAACAAGATATACAAGCAGTGGGAGAAGTTCGCCGAATACGCCTTCAACAAGTCCCACGCAACCTGCTACGCCTGGGTCAGCTACCAGACTGCCTGGCTGAAGTGCCACTATCCGGCCGAGTTCTTCGCCGCCAATATGAGCTGCAACCTCGACAACATCGAGGAGATCACCAAGATAATGGACGACTGCCGCCGAAGCCGTGTCAAGGTCCTCAGCCCCGACATCAACGAAAGCAGCACCAGCTTCACTGTCAACAAAGAGGGCTGCATACGCTTCGGAATGGCGGGCATCAAGGGTGTCGGCGAAAATGTCATCAATGCCATCATCGCCGAGAGAGAGGCGCACGGGCCGTTCAAAGGTATCTTTGACTTTGTGGAGAGAATGCCGGCAGGCGTCATCAACCGCAAGACTCTCGAGTGCCTTTCCTATGCCGGCGCCTTCGAGAGTTTCGGAGACATCAGCCGCATCCAGATGTTCAGCGAGATCGGGAAGGATGACCTTTTCATAGACGCACTGCTGCGCTACTCATACAAGTTCCAGAACGACACGATGTCGCAGGGGCCGAGCCTTTTCGGCGAGGTCCAGGAGCTGAAGCTCGTCAAGCCGCAGATCCCGCCTGTGCCTGAGGAGTACGATGAGATGGACATCCTCCGCCACGAGAAGGAACTGGTGGGAATGTACCTTTCCGCACACCCTCTCGACCGGTTCAAATATGAGATCAGGGAGTTCACAAACTCGGACATAGCCCATCTGAACACAGTCGCGGACACCGTCAACAGCGACAAGTCGGTCCAGAACAAGGAATTCATCTCGGCAGGCCTTGTCACAGGCATCGAGACCTTCTACACCAAGAGCGGCAACAAGCCGTACTGCCGCTTCACAGTTGAGGACTTTACAGGCAGCCGCACCTTCTCCCTCTTCGGCAAGGACTACGAGGCGCATATGAAATATATGCAGCCGTATGCAGCCGTGCTGATGAAATGCGCCACCAAACCGCGTTTCCGCGGCAAGGACGACAAGGCTCCTCAGGCCTTCGAGCTCAGAATCCAGAATATGGCGCTCCTCTCCAACACCCGCGACGAGTACATCAGCGAATTCCATATCACCCTTCCGGTCCAGGCCGTCACAGAGGAGTTCCGCAAGGGGCTGCTCAAGGAACTGAAGCACCACAAGGGCAAGGCGCGCCTCTTCTTCGACATCCTCTTCAGCCACGACGGCCGCGAGGACAAGCTGGTGATGTTCTCCAAAAAAATCAATGTAGCCCCGTCGTTTGAACTCGAGGACTACATTGAATCAAAGGGACTGCACTGCTCTACGGTCAGGAAAGTGACCCTCTGAGCCTTCTAGAACTGGGTGAAGTCAACCTCATCCACTCCCACAAGATTATTGAACTTCACGGAAGTGGCCTCCTGGCTGGTCACCTTTATGGTGTGCTTCTTCGCCCCGTCGGCGTAGAGATGGACAAGCTCCTCAGAGTATGGTTCCGGGTCTGACCCGTCGCCCCAGTCGACCACTGCATCTTCAGAACTTCCTCTCAGGGCCGGCACTGCGACCTCTGAACCGGTCACCTTGAACTCAAGGAAATACGGCGCCGCATCCTGGTAGACCCACACTCTGAACCTCTCCTTCCTTGCGTTGAAGAACGAAATGACTGCAGACCTGGTCTTGTGGACGAAACTGCGCGCTGCAGCGAAGTAGACATCCTCATCGACTACGGCTCTTGTCTCAGGGGCTTCAGCAGAAGAAAGCCAGTTGGCATCGGGCAGCTCATAGGTATACTGGCTGTTGGAGGAAACCCTTACAGCGAAGATATTCTCTGTATAAGGGATCCTGATCTCTGTTTCATCAATCGAGAAGATCACGTTCGCCGCCTGGGTGATCTTGATGCCATCGCTGGCACCCGAGGCGTTGTCCTTGAATGTTATCACAGCGGACCGCGTCTCCGCATCAGGGTTCTCCTCAATCAGGAAAGTATGCTCGCGGTCAGTGAAGGCCTTTGTCGTCAGTTCCTTGATCCAGCTGACACCGGCAGGGATCGAATAGGAATAATCCACATTAGCGCGCACCTTCACCTTGATGGTGTCTGCCGTGTAGCGCAGGTTGAAGTCACCGGTCGTGACGACAACCGAGTTCTTCTGCGCCTGCTGCACCGATATGGTCTTGGTGATGCCTTCGCTCGAGAAAGTGACGGTCGCCGTGCGCGGGTCATAGACACTGCTGGCATCGACCCTTACCGTCACCTGCGAAGTGCCCTTGACACCGGATGACGGGCTTACCTTCACCCAGCTTTCGGAACTTGAGGCAGTCCAGTCGTAGGTTGTGGTGACGTTGACTGATTCCGAGCAGCCGTCTGAAGTGGCGCTTACGGAACTCCTGTCAAGTTCGATAGAAGGGTCAGGAGCACAGGAAGCCGCCGCTGCCAGAACAAAGACTGATATTGCAATAAAAATGTACTTTTTCATCTCTTATTCCTCCACTCTCCAGTTGAATCTGATTGTCTTGGCGTTATCTTCGGAACGGGTCAGCGTAAGCGTATAGACGCCGGACTTCTTGAGCCTGTCCGCGTGGATCAGTATGTACTTGCCCTCCTTCGAAATGACTGAGACGTCATTGACTTTCGCTCCGGAAGGGTCTGCAAGCACATATGTCACATCCTGAAGGGACTGGATGGTCATCAGGCGGCTGTCAGGGGCATAAGTGATCGATGTGGCCTCGTCCACCCTGTCGGAAGCAGGCTCTTCACCTTCGTTCGGCTTCATTCCGAAGATGGCGTCGTGGTTATATCTGTACCAGTCTTCATCAGAGGAGCCCGGACGGAAGACATCCAGAGGGAAATAGCCGTTGTACGATCCTCCCCATCCCCAGTTGATGAAGAAGTTGTTGTTCCTGTCATAGCCGGTGAGGAGGAACTGATGGCCGGTCTCCCCGTTGTCAGCGGAATAGAGCACCGGACCAGTCTCATTCAGGTCAGCCCTTATCTTCTGAATCCACACCGAATCCTTGAAACGGTCGCGGTACTCGAGCACGGCATCCTGGCTGTAGTCGAAATTCTTCTTCATCACATTGACGAGGGTCTCTGTGAAAGCGCCTGTCCCATCGATGCCGTAGCTGGCGTGGCAGGCGATTCCGATGTCGGCCATTATGGCGGCTATCGCGGCGGTCTGCGACTCCGAAGTCTTGTTGTCGACAGAATACGGCATATTGTCCCAGTCATACTCCCTCCCAAGCGTGCGGGCCGGCACCTGATAGTGCTGCTCCTTGTACTCGAAGCTGTAGGCGGTGATTGTGCCGTAGCCGTGACGCGGCCAGCGGTGGTAGCGCGCCACTATGGCGGCGGCTGTGGCCACACAACCTGTCAGGGCCGGTTTCCCATCGATCTGAGGGCATTCCTTGTTGAACGGGCTGCCCTGGTTCCAGTCAGCGGTAGTCAGGTTCATAATCTCCTCATATCCGTCAGCCCCGACGGCCCTTGTCGGAAACTCCAGGTTGTTCCAGAGTCTTGCAGTCGCCTCATCCTGAGATGTCCCGCGGCTGCGGAGGGCCTGTATCTGCTTCCTGTAGCCGTCAAGCCAGGCAACCATATTTTCAGGCATTTTACCGGAAATGTCACCATTGAAAGAGTAGCCGAGCACAGGGATGGCGGCATCTTCGCCGGAAACGATGACAAATCCGCCGCCAGGGCGGCTGAACATATACATTTCATCGTCAGAGGAGACCATTTTCAGGTCGGACCCGGCACGTGTGAGAGGATTGAGACTGAAGAAATTGCCTGCGACCCTGCGGGCCCTGTCCGGTGTCACCCTGCCGGCGCCGGCCTCAAGAGGCAGGAGCAGAAGCGTGGCGGCCAGTATGAAGAACAGTGAAATCTTGCGCATAAAATGACATTTTACGCAAATATAATAAAAAAGAGGTCCGCCTGAACGGCAGACCCCCTCATTATGCTGTGAGTTGCGGACCACTACATCATTCCACCCATCCCGGGGTTCATAGGAGGCATTGCAGGAACCTCTTCCTTGATGTCAGCCAGAGCGCATTCTGTGGTCAGGAACATTCCTGCGACAGATGCTGCATTCTGGAGTGCCACGCGGACAACCTTGGTAGGGTCGATGACACCTGTGCTGAGAAGGTTCTCGAACTTGTCGGTACGTGCATTGTAACCGAAGTCACCCTTGCCCTCCTTGACCTTGTTGACGATCACGCTGCCTTCCTTTCCTGCATTCTCTGCAATTGTACGGATAGGGGCCTCGATTGCGCGTGCAACGATGTTGATACCGGTTGTCTCATCTTCATTGTCACCCTTCATTCCTTCAAGAGCGGCAGTTGCGCGGACGAGTGCCACACCGCCGCCCGGGATGATACCCTCTTCGACAGCAGCGCGGGTTGCATTGAGCGCATCCTCGACGCGGTCCTTCTTCTCTTTCATCTCAACCTCTGAAGCAGCTCCGACATAGAGGACTGCCACACCGCCTGCGAGCTTGCCGAGGCGCTCCTGGAGCTTCTCCTTGTCATAGTCGCTTGTGGTTGTGGAGATCTGCTTGCGGATCTGGTTTGCACGGTCAGTGATGGCATCCTTGTCGCCAGCACCGTTGACGATTGTGGTGTTCTCCTTGTCAATGACGACCTTCTCTGCGCGGCCGAGCATATCAGGAGTTGCGTTCTCGAGGGTGAAGCCTCTCTCTTCTGAGACCACTACACCGCCTGTGAGGGTGGCGATGTCCTGGAGCATCTCCTTGCGGCGGTCGCCGAAACCGGGAGCCTTGACTGCAGCCACCTTGAGGGTGCCGCGGAGCTTGTTGACCACGAGTGTCGTGAGAGCCTCGCCGTCGATGTCCTCAGCGATGATCAGGAGTGAGCGTCCCTCTCTTGCCACAGGCTCGAGAACCGGCATAAGGTCCTTCATTGTGGAGATCTTCTTGTCGGTGATGAGGATTTCAGGCTGGTCGAGCACTGTCTCCATCTTGTCAGGGTTTGTCATGAAGTATGCGGAGATGTAGCCTCTGTCGAACTGCATTCCCTCGACTACCTTCACCTCGGTTGCGGTGCCCTTCGCCTCTTCGACTGTGATGACGCCGTCCTTCTTGACCTTGGCCATCGCGTCAGCGATGAGCTTGCCGATATAGTTGTCGTTGTTGGCTGAGATTGTGCCGACCTGCTCGATCTTCGAATAGTCGTCGCCGACCTCATTGCTCTGCTTCCTCAGGTCCTCGACCACTGCCTCGACAGCCTTGTCGATACCGCGCTTGAGGTCCATAGGGTTTGCACCCGCTGCGACATTCTTGAGACCTACGTTGATGATTGACTGTGCAAGGACAGTCGCGGTGGTTGTGCCGTCACCGGCCTGGTCGTTGGTCTTTGAAGCGACCTCCTTGACCATCTGGGCGCCCATGTTCTGGAAGCGGTCCTCGAGTTCGATCTCCTTTGCCACAGTCACACCGTCCTTGGTTACCTGAGGTGCGCCGAACTTCTTGTCGATGACCACATTGCGGCCCTTAGGACCGAGGGTTACCTTCACTGCGTTAGCGAGTGAATCTGCGCCCTCCTTCATAAGGTTGCGGGCGTCAATGTTGAATTTTATCTCTTTTGCCATATTCTATTCTCCTTTATTGATTAACCGAGTACTGCTACTATGTCGCTCTGACGCATGATCAGATAGTCCTTTCCGTCCACTGTGATCTCTGTGCCTGCATATTTGCCGTAGAGCACGGTGTCGCCCACCTTGAGCTCCATAGGCTCGTCCTTCTTGCCGCCGCCTACTGCTACTACTTTGCCCTGCTGTGGTTTTTCCTTTGCGGTGTCCGGAATGAACAGTCCGCTTGCTGTCTTGGTCTCAGCCTCTTTTGCCTCGACGAGGACTCTGTCTGCCAATGGTTTGATTGTCATAGTTCTATATTTTTGAAGTTTTTGTTAATTTTGAGGCCGATTTCCGGCCGACAACCGCCCCTTTTGACAAAATGAGTGCCAACACACCTGTTATGACAAAATGTCACATCATTTTCACAGCCATCGCGATTCTGCTGTCAACATCCTGTGACAGGAGTCCGAAGGGCCCTTCACTGTCAGAATACGGTCAGAACTCCCCCACCTCACAGAGAGCGCTTTTTGAAGACTTTGCCGTCACCCTGAACACGGTGCCGGTCGAAGAGGCTTTAAGGATGCAGGACAGCCTGCTGTCTGAAGCGGCCGCTGACACTGCCAGATGGCGGCAGCTCCTGAGATTCGAAGAGGAAGTGATCTACGACCCGAACAGCATATTCAGGAGCGAGGAACTCTATATCCCGGTGCTGGAACATATCCTCAAGTCGCCTCTGACAGATGAAAACGGCAGGAACCGCGCTGAATGGCTGCTGAAAAGATGCCTCCTCAACAGAATCGGGGAGAAGCCTGCCGACTTCACATTCGTGACAAAGGCAGGAAGGAGCTCCACTCTCTACAAGACAATAGACAGCCGCAGACCCGAACTGACCCTTCTCTTCTTCAGCAACCCCGGCTGCCCGATGTGCGCAGAGATCACAGAATCATTCTCCAACGACCCTTTCCTTCAGGAGATGATCGCCAAGGGAAGGCTGCTCATCATCAACATCTATCCCGATGAGGATCTGGAGGCCTGGTACGGACACCTTGCCGACTACCCGGCAGAATGGGTCACCGGCCGCGACCCGGACGGAGTGCTCAACAGCGACACCATCTACTACCTCCGTGCCATCCCTTCCCTCTACCTTCTTGACACCGACAAGACCCTCCTCCTCAAGGACGCCCCCCCTGAGGTAGTGATGAGCCTGTGCAAGAGAAGGTTCTAGGATTTCCCGCCGCAAGGATTTCCCTTCCCCGGAAACAGACACTGCCCTGGCGGCTGGCAACAAACACCCCAGGAAACAGACACTGCCCCTGACGACAAACACCGTCACAGGGGACCGGCCTTGGAGAGTGTTCTGCCCGGGGTCCGCTGTGACGGTGCAGGCAATCGGGCGGTACCGTCACAGGGCACCCTGCCTGCAAGGCCCTCCAGCAGGGACAGGCTGTGACGGTGTTTGTCGCCAAGGCACTTTTGGGTGGCAGCGAACCCCAATTGGACCTCAGTTGGGCTCATTCCGCAGGCCGGAACCGAACGCTGATGGTGATTGACCACAACTGACACGAGCGTCTGCGTTTTTCCAATAATTTTTACGAACCGCTCGGACTTTTGCCTCTGTGAGAGTCGAGTCTCTGAACAATCATCTACATTAGCAGCCGGAAAGCCATAATGGCTGTGAATGATGATGGTGGAGAAAAGAATTGCAAACACTGCCGGCAGTTCAGCAGGCACAATCAAAAATGACCATTCCGGCGGCAGCAGGACAACTGTCAGGATTCCTTCAATCAGACAGCTCGAGTCGGATCTTGGATTGAACGTCCAGTTTGTCAGGGGAGAAGAGATTCCTGTGAGGAACTGCTGGCATTTCAGCACACTGGGAACGGCGGTGGAAGTGATGTTCTATGATGAATCGGACTTTGTGGCTGGAATGAACCGAATCTATGTCCTATATTGTAAGTACCAAGTGATCATTCTTGCGTTTGCGCTGATGGACACCCACATTCATTTTATCCTGTACGGGGATTATTCTGAGTGCAACTGTTTTATCCATGAATATGTGCGGCTTACTTCAATGGAGATTCAGCGCAGGCACGGAAAATCAAAGGCACTGCTGTCCGTCCCGGTAAACCATCAGGATATTGACACATCCGATTATCTTAAAAAAGCAATCTGTTATGTATGCAAGAACGCTCCTGATGCCGGATTGCCATATATCACCAGCGATTATCCCTGGTCAAGTGCCCCGCTTTATTTCAGAAATGCAGGTTCCTGGGCATCTCCCGCCTGGATTCAGTCTACCCGGACGGAGAGCAGGAGTGACATTGCCAACAAGCGATATCTCAAGACAAGGTATGTCGGCGATATGTCCGATGTGCTCAGATGCGGGGATATCATCTTTCCTGGTGAATATGTTGCAATAGACCTGGTGGAGCGGCTGTTCAGGACACACAAGAGTTTTAACTATTTTATATTCAGGAGCCGGGCCGACGAGATTGAGTCACGTGGCGGTATCCTGTCCCAACTCAGCATTCCTATTCAGGAGATGCGTCAGCACAAGAACGAACTTTGCGAACAGATGTTTGGTGCCGGCAGTACAAAATACCTGAACACTACGCAGAGAATCAGGCTTGCTCGTGCTCTGAAGGCGAAATACAACAGTTCTTCAAAACAGATTGCACGCATCTGCGGTCTTGTCTATGCGGAGGTCGCCAGCGAACTTGGCTGACAGCTATGCACTGAAGAGCCCCCCGGACCTGTCCTCTCCTGACGGCCCGCACCTCCCTGAGACGAACATCGCCGTGGCAACAAACACCCCAGGAAACAGACACTCCCCCTGACGGCTGGCAACAAACACTCCCGGAAACAGACACTGCCCTGACGACAAACACCGTCACAGGTGACCGGCCTTGGAGAGTGTTCTGCCCGGGGTCCGCTGTGACGGTGCAGGCAATCGGGCGGTACCGTCACAGGGCACCCTGCCTGCAAGGCCCTCCAGC
>JAZRVT010000040.1:0-21239 GCA_045599325.1 Bacteroidales bacterium
TAACAACACCGGTTTGGGCTCTTCCCATTTCGCTCGCCACTACTTTGGGAATCGATCTTTCTTTCTCTTCCTCCAGGTACTAAGATGTTTCAGTTCTCTGGGTTTGCTCTCCTCTCGGAGTGACGCGCCTTCAGCACGCCGGGTTTCCCCATTCGGACATCCGCGGATCAACTCGTGTTTGCCAATCCCCGCGGCTTTTCGCAGCTTACCACGTCCTTCGTCGCCTATAGAAGCCAAGGCATCCTCCGTTCGCTCTTTGTTTCTTCGTCTTGAATCATATTGACTTTCTCAAGTCACTATGCTTTTTGAAATTGTAGTCCCTTAATTGTCAGAAAAAACCTTTCAATTAACAAACTATCTATTGCTTACAGTTTTTTTACCTCGTTATCTCTCTCAATAAGTCAATGAACTTGTCCGTTTTTGGAAGTGCTTCTTCCGAAACGGGCTGCAAAGGTAAGCAACTTTTTTTAAACTCCAAATTTTTTCAAAATATTTTTGATTAATTTTGTTCCACAAAACTAAGCCTATGGAAAAAAGCACACCGAAAAGCCTCCCGGAGAACGCCTACCGCGAACTCAAACCGGGAGAATCCTATGAACCGCTGATGTCCCCGGACAAAACTTATCCGGAAGTGACCGTCTGGTCAGTGACCATCGGCCTCCTTATGACCATTATCTTTTCCGCCGCCTCTGCTTACCTCGGACTCAAGGTGGGTCAGGTCTTCGAAGCCGCGATTCCGATAGCCATCCTGGCAGTCGGACTCTCCAGCGCCTTCAACAAGAAAGGTGCGCTCGGCCAGAACGTCATCATACAGTCCATCGGAGCCTGCTCTGGCGTGATTGTGGCCGGCGCCATCTTCACCCTCCCGGCCATCTATATCCTCGGGCTGGACGTCAACTTCACCCAGATGTTCCTGAGTTCCCTCTTCGGCGGCGTGCTCGGCATCCTATTCCTGATTCCTTTCAGGAAATATTTCGTGAAGGAGATGCACGGCAAGTATCCGTTCCCTGAAGCCACAGCCACCACACAGGTGCTTGTCAGCGGCGAGAGCGGAGGCAAGAGCGCAAAGACCCTCGTCATAAGCGGCCTTATCGGAGGAATCTACGACTTTGTGGTCGCAACCTTCGGAGCCTGGAGCGAAACCCTGACCACTACAGTGATGCACTGGGGGCAGGTGGTTGCCGACAAGGCGAAACTTGTGCTGAAGATCAACACAGGCGCCGCCGTCCTGGGCCTCGGATATATAGTAGGTCTCAAGTACGCCTTCATCATCTGCTGCGGCAGCCTTCTCGTCTGGCTCATCATAATACCTATGATGAATGTAATATGGGGAGGCAGTGTCATCGACCTGATGCACACCGGCATCACTGATGTGATAGGCAATATGAGCGCTGACGAGATCTTCAAGACCTATGCACGCCACATCGGCATCGGCGGCATCGCCACTGCCGGTGTCATCGGCATCATCAAGAGCTTCGGCGTAATCAAGTCTGCAGTAGGACTCGCAGCCAGCGAATTCAAGAAGAAGCCCGGAGCGGCAAAAGAGGAGAAGGTATCCCGCACAGACAAGGACCTTTCGATGAAGACCATTGTCTTCGGCATTGTCATCGCCCTCCTCGCCATCTTTGCATACTTCGCCCTGGGCGGTGTGGTCGAGAACATCTGGCAGGCTCTCATAGGCCTTCTGATAGTCGCTGTCATCGCATTCCTGTTCACCACCGTCGCTGCCAACGCAATCGCGATCGTGGGGACCAACCCTGTCAGCGGAATGACCATTATGACGCTCATCATAACTGCACTCGTGCTTGTGGCCTGCGGACTCAAGGGCAACAGCGGAATGGTTGCAGCAATGGTTATCGGCGGCGTAGTCTGCACGGCGCTCTCAACAGCCGGCGGTTTCATCACCGACCTCAAGAACGGATACTGGATCGGAACCACTCCTGCCAAACAGGAAACCTGGAAGTTCCTCGGCGTGCTTGTGGCAGCCGCGACAGTCGGCGGAGTGATGATAATCCTCAACAAGACATACGGCTTCACGGGTGACAATGCGCTTGTCGCCCCTCAAGCCAATGCGATGGCGGCAGTCATCCAGCCTATGATGAACGGAGGCAACGCTCCTTGGATTCTCTATGGTATCGGCGCAGTGATCGCAATCCTCCTGACCGTATTCAAGGTGCCTGCTCTTGCATTCTGCCTTGGTATGTTCATCCCTATCGACCTCAATCTCCCTCTGCTCGTGGGCGGCGCCATCGCCTGGTTCGTCAGCACACGCAGCAAGGACAGCGCCGTCAACAATGCCCGCAAGGAGAAGGGAACACTCATCGCATCAGGATTCATCGCAGGCGGCGCGCTTATGGGCGTTGTCAGCGCAATCCTCAAGTTCGCAAACGTAGACTGGTTCCTCACCGGCTGGAACATGCAGTATGGTGAAGCGATTGCTATCATACCGTTCATTGCAATCATCATTTATATGGTACGCGCATCAATGAAATTAGGAAAGGAGTAAACAATGGAAAAAGTACAGGATAAATTTCTGAGATATGTGGCCGTCGAGACCACATCCAGCGAAGAGAGCACCACACATCCGTCCTCTCTGAAAGAACTTGACCTCAGCCGCCTTCTCGTCGAAGAACTGAAAGCCATGGGGGTCAGCAACGCTGAAATGGATGAAAAGGGCTATGTGACAGCATCCATCCCGGCGAACACCCGCAGGAAGATTCCTGCAATAGGATTCATCGCCCACGTGGACACCTCCCCCGACGCTCCGGGCAGGAATATCAAGCCTCAGATCATCAGCAACTATGACGGCAGCGATATCCCTCTCGGGAAGAGCCTCTGCCTGAAAGTGTCAGAGTTCCCGGAACTTCTCGACTACCGCGGCCAGACCATCATCACCACAGACGGCACCACACTTCTCGGCGCTGATGACAAGGCCGGAGTGGCAGAGATTATGTGTGCGGCAGAGTACCTCATCAGCCACCCTGAGGTCAAGCACGGCAAGATCTGCATCGGATTCACCCCGGACGAAGAGATCGGAGCAGGAGTGGACTTCTTCGACGTGGAGAAGTTCGGGGCAGATTTCGCCTACACAATGGACGGCGGCGCAGTCGGAGAACTCGAATATGAGAATTTCAATGCGGCAAGCGCAAAGCTCCATATCCAGGGACTCAACATCCACCCGGGCTATGCCAAGGGCAAGATGGTCAACTCTATGCTGATTGCAATGGAGCTCAACTCCCTGCTCCCTGCCGGCCAGCGTCCCGACCTCACCTGCGGCTACGAAGGATTCTTTCACCTGACTGGCATCAGCGGCACTGTCGAGGAGTGCGACCTGAGCTATATAATCCGCGACCACGACACTGCCCTCTTCAACGAGAAGAAGGATATGATGAAGAAGGCGGTCGAATTCATCAACAAGAAATACGGGAAGAGAGTGAAGCTCACCCTCAAGGATCAGTACTACAATATGCGCGAGCAGGTCGAACCGCACTTCCACGTTGTTGAAAAGGCGGTCAAGGCTATGGAGATGGCCGGCGTCAAGCCTAAGATCCAGCCGATCCGCGGCGGCACCGACGGAGCCCGTCTCTCATTTATGGGCCTCCCTTGCCCGAACATATTCGCAGGCGGCCACAACTTCCACGGCAAGCTCGAGTTCGTACCGGTGGAGAGTATGGAGAAGGCTGTCGAAGTGATAAAGAACATCATCAGCCTCTACGCCGAATAGCGGACGTAGACTGTGGCAGCGGTGCGTGCGAGGGTCTGGTGAAGCGAGTCTGCGTTTGCGGGACCGGACGCGTTTTCAGCGGACGGCACGCAAACCAGCGGAGCGCCACGGCAAAGCGCCGCTCACATAAACAAAGAGACCGACCCATAGGCCGGTCTCGACTTTTTAGTCACCCTCTTTTTCAAACATTTTCTATCTGGTTATATGCTGGTGACTACCTCAAAGTATGACTGTCCGTCATAGACTGTCACTCTGTAAAGAGTTTCATCGACTTTGTAGTAAGTCTCTCCGCCGATGATGACTTCCTGATAGTCGGAAGGAAGCTGTGTGATGAGCGCTCCAACAGGCGCCTCGATGACATTGTACTGGTCGTTCACGCGCTGATAATAGACCCCATCGCTGTAATAGCAGTTGCTGACAGCATTCAGGGCAGTCTTGAACACCACCGCGGTAATTACTGCATCAAGCACATCTCTTGCGAAAATGGCTCCCAGAGGAGGACGGCAGATGTAATAGCCTCCGTAAGGATGGTGGCGGTAATAGATGCCGTCATAGTAATAGTAGTCAAGACCGGCATAATGGTAAAGACGTGCGTGAGGCGGAAGTCCTCTGAACCTTGCCCCGAAACTGTATCCGTGGTGATGCGGATGGTATGCAGGTGCAGGACGTGGAGCAGGGCGATGGACGACCGGTGCAGGACGGTGAGCCGGTGCAGGACGATGTACCGCTGCGGAACGGTGAGCCGGAGCGTTGTGCATGGCTGGTCCGTTATGGCGTACGGTACCTCCGTTATGAACGGCTGCAGGACGATGGGCAGGTGTGCTGCTGCGCATTGCCGTACCCCCTGAAGGGCGGGAAGCGTGACCTCGGCTTATGCTCTGTCGGGATGCCACATTACCGTGGCCCGGTGCATTATTGCTGCGTGTTGCAGCGTGGTAGGTAGCCCCTGAAGGGCCGCTCTTTGTGCGTGGTGATACACTGTGAGAACTCTGATGGCCGGAATGGCTTGCTCCTCCGTGGCCCTGGCTGCCGTGGCCGCCTGACCTTCTTGCCTGGCCTTGTACCCCTGTCGGGTCAGCACACATCAAAACGATGCAAAGCAAAAGTGCCAAATGTGTAAACCGTTTCATAATAAGGGTGTATTAAAAATAATTATGGCAGAGTATAATCAAATACTCTGCCAAATTATCAATCACTTGTTGCTTACAGATTGCTTACAGATTGCTTACTACTTCGAAGTAGAGGGCTCCGTCGATTATCGTTGTCCTGTAGAGTGTCTCTTCTACCATATAGTAGGTTTCACCGTCAAGCTCTATCTCGTCATAGTCTGCAGGAATCTGGGTCACCAGCGCACCGATAGGAGGTTCGATCACGTAGTACTGTCCGTTTGAGAGGACGTAGAAGACGCCGTCTTCATAGTAGTACTGCTGACCATCCTGGTCGGTCACGAGGGTGAGGTAGTCGTCAGTCGTGCGGGCAGTGTAGGCCGGAAGCGTGCTGACTGCCGTTGCGCTGGCTGCTCTGGTTGCGTATGCTGCGGAGAGCGCCGCTGCTTTCGCAGCCCTTTCAGCCGCATTGTTGATTGTATTGATCACCGCTGCGGTGAGAGCTATGTTCATCAGCGTGGAAGCTATCTCGGTCCCCCTTGGAGGGCGTACGATGTAGTAGCCTCCGAGCCAGTACTTGCGATAGTAGATTCCTCCGTAGTAGTAGTAGGTGTGTCTGCCGATCTCCAATGTAGCATATCCTCTTGGAAGGACCTTCACGCGGCTGCCGAAGTTATGTTCTCCGAAGACGTAGGAAGGAGCTGGCTTTGCCTTCGGCGCGAGGAAAGGCCTCTCGTACTCAGGCGGCCTCTTTGCAGGAGGGTTGCTGTGATACTGCACCGCTGCCGGTCTTGACTGAGGAGCAGGAGCATTCACCTTGCTGTTGTTCTTCGGCTGAGGAGCTGCTGCAGGCCGAGTGTTCCTGCTGTTATTGCTGTTCCTGCTGTTGTTCACAGTCGCGCTGGTTCTGCGTGCAGTGGTTGAAGTAGCGCCGGTCTTAGGAACGTTGGAAGTCGTTGCAGTGGTTCTGCGGTCCTGTACCTGAGAGGATGCAGAGGTCTGACGGTTCGTGCTGGACTGGCGCGCAGCAGTATTCTTGCTGGAGTTGGTGTTGGTCTGGCGTGCAGATGTGCTCTGACGTGTCGTGGTCTGACGTGTTGTGGTCTGGGCAGGCTGATTGTTCTTTGCAGGAGCAACCTTCATTTCAGGAACATTGCTTTTTACTGCAGCCGCACTGCTCTGCTCTTTCTGGTTTGTTGTCGCAGTTCTGCGATTCTGGCCTTGTACCTCGAAGAGGCTAGCACTCATCGTCGTTGCGATGCAAAGCATCAGTACTACTTCTGTGAATCTCTTCATTGTTGTAAAGGTATTAATTGTAACGTCAGCGGAGAGTATAGCAAAATGGTTGCCAGACTTTATTAATATAGGTAGTATTTTGCAGAAAGCTCCTTGAAGGCATCCACATCCTTGTGCCAGTACTCTGTCATATCGGCCACCTTGAAGTCCTTGCTGAACATCTCGCGGATCTTGCTGGTGCCGCAGACGATATCGTTGGTGCGGTTTACAGAGCCGTCGAACGGGTTGTGCTCAGGATAGAGGTTATGGACAGCCTGCATCACGTAGAAGTTGATGAGGGTGAGTTCGGCAGCGGAGTAGTCGGTGAAAAAATACTGGACACCGTGGAGAAGAGTGCCCTGGTTTGCGCCGAAGAAAGGCTTGTAGTGGATTGTGCGGAAACCGACGCCAGGGATCTGATAGCTCTCGAGTTCAGCCTTGAAGGCCTCGGCGTCAATCCATTCAGCCGCAAAAGTCTGGAACGGCAGAGTGTATCCGATACCGATGTTGAGGTAGAAGTTGGAGAAGTCTCCGACAATGCCTGCGCAAGGGTAGCCGATCGCGTTCAAAGCCTGAGGGACCTGAGGGGACGGGAGAATCCAAGGAAGTCCTGTCTGGTCGTATGTCATCGAGCGCTCCCAGCCCTCCATAGGGATGACGGCGAGCTTGCATTTCAGAGGTTCCTCATCGCCCTTCTCACCGCAATTGAGACCTTCCTCGTTGATAAGCTGAGCCAGTTCGCCTACAGTAAGGCCGTAAACATAAGGGATAGCGAATTCACCGATATATGAGAAGAATCCGGGCTCGACATAATTTCCCTCAACTTTCTCGCCGCCGAGAGGATTAGGACGGTCAAGCACCATCACCTCGATGTCGTTCTCGGCGCAGGCCCTCATCATAAGACCGAGTGCGCTGATGAAGGTGTATGAGCGGGTTCCGACATCCTGGATATCGTATACGACGACATCCAGCCCCTCGAGCATCTCAGGGGTAGGCTTGCGGTATTTGCCATATACTGAAAGCACAGGGATTCCTGTAGCCTCGTCGACTGTGTCGTCTGCGTGCCCGCCGGCATAGATGTCGCCACGGACACCGTGTTCAGGAGCGAAAAGCCGTACGAGTTCGACATTCTCAGCCTTGTAGAGAATGTCTATGGTAGAGACAAGGTCGCGGTCGATTCCGCTCGGGTTTGTGAGGAGGCCGACTTTCTTGCCTTCAAGGCCTGCGAACCCGTGGTCGCGGAGCACCTCGATTCCCGGCTTCACGACCGGCTTCTCAGTCTTTGCAGCAGAGTTGCAGCAGGAGCACAATGCGACGGCTGCAATTGCGAAAAGGAGTATCTTTTTCATTCTTTCAAAATTTCTGATTATTTGCGTCCGTAATTTTCATCAACTTTCCTGCGGGCGAAGATTGTAACGGCTATGGTTGCGATACAGCAGACCATCACCATCCAGAAGAAGTTGACATATCCTATGGCCTCCTGGATGTAACCGGCCACAAAGCCAGGGAGCATCATTGAGAGAGCCATAAAGGCAGTGCATATTGCATAGTGCGAAGTCTTGAACTCGCCTTCTGAGAAGTACATCATATAGAGCATATATGCGGTGAAGCCGAATCCGTAGCCGAACTGCTCGATTGCAACAGCTACACTGATCACGACAAAATTGGTCGGAAGGGCGATGGCAAGGTAGACGAATGTCAGGCAAGGGAGGGTCATACAGGCCGCCATAGGCCAGAGAGCCTTCTTGAGGCCTACCTTTGATGCGAAGATGCCTCCGACAATACCGCCGGCGAGGAGTGCGATGACGCCGATTGTGCCGTAGACTACGCCGACAGCGTCAGTGCCGAGGGCAAGGCCGCCCTTTTCAGCGGCAGCGACAAGGAACGGCTGGCACATCTTGATGAGGAATCCTTCAGGAAGACGGTAGAGGAGCATGAAGCAGATTGCGAGCAGGACACCCGGCTTTGTGAAGAAAGTCTTGAATGAGTTGCCGAGTTCACGGAAGGTCTGCTTTGTATCCCCGCCCTCGATGCGCGGCTTGTCGGCTGCCGGCTTAGGGAGTATGAATGTGTGGTAGAGGGTTATCAGCAGGAATACCACTGCACAGACTCCGATGGTGATCTGCCAGGAGAGAGGGATGTTGCCCGTGCTCTTCTCGATGCGGCCTGCTATGAATACGAGGACACCTTGTCCGAATACGGATGCAATGCGGTAGAATGTGCTTCGGATTCCGATGAAAGCAGCCTGGCTGCTCGGGTCGTGAGCAAGCATATAGTAGCCGTCAGCAGCTATGTCGTGGGTGGCTGAAGCGAATGCAGCTATGATGAAGAGCACCAGTGTGAACCAGAACATAGACATCTGCACCTGCCCTCCCGCAATGGCGGCAGCGTCAGGCTTCGGAAGAGTGAGGGTCAGGAGGATCATCATCGCAGTCATCAGAGCCTGCATAGTGACAATCCACCAGCGTTTGGTCTTGACAACGTCGACAATCGGACTCCAGATCCCCTTGAGGAACCACGGGAAGTAGAGAAGGGTTGTGAAGAAGGCCATCTGGCCGTTTGGCACACCCAGCTTGGTGAACATCATCACAGAGATGTTGTTCACGAGGAAGTAAGGCACACCCTCAGCGAAGTAGAGGGTCGGAACCCACCACCAAGGGGTCTTTTTTGCTTTTACGGTTTCAACTGTATCCATAGTGTTAGTATTGTTTTTCAATCTGTGATCCAGGGAAATAGTGGGCGAGTATCTGGTCGTGGCTGTACCCCTTCTCACCCATCACTGCCGCGCCTATCTGGCAGAGGCCTGCACCGTGGCCCCAGCCCGCACCGTGGAGGATGAACCTGCCCTCCTTCTTCTCGACTACGAAGGCGGAGCTGTAGAGGTGGGATGTCGAGAGGGTCTTGCGGATCTCGAGTTCCTTGCCGATGACTTTGGTCTTCTTTGAGCCGACTATCTTGAGCTTCCAGAGGCGGCCTGAAGTGCCGCGTGCGACCGGAATGAGGTCGATGATCTCGCCATAGTCCTCACCTGAGCGGCGCTTCACAAGCTCAGAAAGCTCCCCGACGGTATACTCGACAGTCCAGCGGTAGAAATGCTGCGTCTCCTGGTCGAACTTGTTGAGCACCTGCGAGAGAACCTTGGGGTCGGAGGTGTTGCAGAATGCATCCGGAGAGGAAAGTATCCATTTGCGGGCGTTCTCCTCGACTGTCAGGTCAGGGAAGTTGTTCTCGTCGGCGGAGTCGCGGCGCTTGACAAGATAGTCGAAATGCTTAGGTTCCCAGCAGTATTCGAACTCTTCGAATGCGCCGCCG
Organism: Bacteroidales bacterium; assembly: GCA_045599325.1. Lineage (GTDB taxonomy): Bacteria > Bacteroidota > Bacteroidia > Bacteroidales > UBA932 > Cacconaster. The sequence goes on from JAZRVT010000040.1 coordinate 9,418, forward strand.
CAGCACTTCGAGAAGCGGGCGTCGCAGATCTTGCCGTCATATACAAGCACCTGGCCCCAGGTTTCGCGGACAGCCTCGCGGACAGCCTCCGTGGAGGCGCGGGAAAGGCCGTAGTAGCGCTGGCAGTGGTCGTCCGCGCAGACGTCGAAATTGACGTGGTCCTCGCGGTCATACCATTTGATGCGCTCCTCCTCGGTGTCGGTGCAGGCCGAATAGTCCTGCGCAGAGGCGACTATGTCCTTGTTCTTCTGAATCTGAGCGAGAATCCAGGAGCGGGAGATTATGCAGTGTGCCTTGAGGAGAGCCTTGGAGCAGGTTGCCGACATCTCGGAGGAGATGACGCTGACAAGGTAGTCCTCTATGCCGACCAGATTGATAGCAGTGACTTTGTCATTCTCAACAATCAGCCTGAGGTCTGCGGGGAAGAGCTGTGTCTCCTGACGGTTCCAGTGGAAATCGACGCCTATGGTCACATTGCTGAGCTCGAAAGAAGCATCGTCGCTGCAGCCTCTGAATATGACCTCGTCACAAAGCTGGCCGTCGAAGAATACTTTACCATCCTTGACAGAGGCCCTCTGCTCTCCTTCGTAGCTCTTTCCGCCGAATGAATACGGTTTTCTGAAATAAAACACCATCTCAGGGAGGGAGACCACTCCCACTGAGAGGATTTCCTGTTTGCGGATCAATTTGTCTTCCATATCGTCAGTTGATTTTTTGTCCAGTGAAACTTCTTCTATGATTTCGCCAAGGCGCGAAGCGGTTATCTTCTCGAAGCTGTCGCGGGAAGAGACTATGGCGACACCTGCCATTTCGACTGCACCCGGGCTGATAAGTATCTGTTTTGCAGGATCTTTTGTCCAGAAACATTCCGGACGCGACTCTGCGCGGAAGAAGACCACGCTGGTAAGCCGGTCTTCGTCGGACCAGGAGAGGATGTTCAGCCTCGGCTCCCATTCCCGCTCTGTACGCGTCCCTCCGAGAGAGACAAGACGCATCAGGGTGCGGTTCATGGCAGCAGGATCCTTGGAACTGAGGACAAATGCCCCTCCTGTATATTTCTCTGTACGGCTGATGACCACGCCGTCGCGCTTGGCGACCAGTCTGAGGCCTTCACCGCTGCTGACCATTCTTTCCATAGGCATATTGCCGCGCGGCACCGCCTGGAAGTGCATATGGTCCGGGGCGGATGCTCCGCACATCGGGCCATTGTAGAAGATTAGATATTCCGGAATCTGCGCGGCCAGCGACAGCATATCCGGATAACGCCCCTCGATCTGCTGGCGGCAGTGCTCAGCAGCTGAGACAGTGAAGTGGCGGTCAAAGATAGGGAAAGGGTTGACACGGATCCAGTAGTCCTTCCCGGCAGGGGAAGTCCAGTCAAATGTCAGCTGCTCAGGTCCGATCCCGTCCGGGCAGAGGAAACATTTGCGATGAGCCAGAGTCTCGTCGTCCACCATCGCCATCACCGAGGCGACGCGCCCCGGATTGAAAAAAAGAAGCGCAGGGAAACCGTCGACCGGCATATCCCTGCGTTCCACTCTCTCCAGAGCCGAATAGTTGGCAGAAGCCCTTCCGTGAAGTTCAATTTCACGGAAGAACATCTGCTCTATATCGTCACGGAGTCTTGACATTATTTCTTCTTGTTCATCGCAATGCGTGCCTTGAGTTCCCAGGTGCGGATGCGGTCCTTATAGGTGTTGTTCGCATTCACCTTCTCGATGTCAAGAGATGCATCGGAGTTGTCATCCCAGCGGCGGCAGTTGTAGACCACGTCATAGATGCGGCCGATCTGGTACTCGCGGCTGACGCGTAGACCCACTGCATAGTCCTCACCATATTTGGTTGTTGGGAAGTTGATGGTGCGGAGCATCGGAGTATAGAATCCGCGCGGTGCACCGAGTCCATTGATTCTGAGAGCGTTGTTGCGGCCGTTCTCAGGGGTCCACTCGCGGTGGTCGATGATTCCCGGAGGCAGGGTGTTGCCGTCGAAGTCGGTCATACGGTAGGTGCCGACAACCATCGCGCAGTTCTGCTCGTGGAATGCGTCGATGAACTTCTGGACAGTGGTCTCGTCGAAATACTTGTCGTCCGAATCAAGCTGGATGGCGAAACGGCCGCACTTAGGATGGTGGAGCGCCATATTCCAGTTGCCGCCGATAGCGTGCCAGGACTTGTCCTGGGCGATGTAGATGAGGTTGTCATAACCCTTTGCGACGAACTCTTTGATGATATCGACAGTGCCGTCCTCAGAGTTGTCGTCGACGACAATTACATTGTATTTGTAAGGAGCGTTGACTTTCTGGCTGAGGGCGCTGGTGAGAGCGTCAGCGATAGTACGGACGCGGTTCTTGCAAGGGATGACTACTGATGCCTCATATTCGAAGTCACCTTCAGTCATATCGACATCCTTGAACTCCGGCTTGAGATATCCGCCGATAGCCTTGAGGTGCTCGGTGCAGGCCTGTTCCATCTCGATCTGGACAGCGCGGTTCTTCGGGTCGACATAGTCGAAGAGCTTCTCGCCGCTCTTGCGGGTGTCGGTCTCCACATCGTAGTAGAGGTATTCGTTGATGTGCTCGAGAGAGCCCTTCTGGGAGACCTTGAGGCGGAGGTCATACATTGCAGCGAACTTGTAGTCGATGTCCATTCTTGAAGCGGCATCCTTGAGTGCGGATGCACGGTAGAAGAGGACTGAACCGAAGTCGAAGTCGTCGCGGAGAGCGCCGAACTGGCAGTCGATGACAGGAGCGTTGGTGCGCACGTCGCCGCTCTGGTTGAAATGGTCTGCATAAGCCATATCGGCACCGGAATCCTCAATCAGGCACTCGATGCGCTCGAGAGCGAAGAGCACGAAGCTCAGTGAGGTGTACTTGGTGGAGATGAGGGAATAGGCAGCGTCAGAAGCCGCTGCGATGGCCTTCACTGCCGCAGTGCTGTTGAGGCCCGGCACGCTGATGACATCACAGCCGAGGACACTCTTCGGAGCATCTTCTGCTACACTGAGGAGATAGATTTTGTTCACAAGTTCCTGAGCCTTCAGGTTGGCGACTGTCTGAGCCACCTGCTGTTCGTCCTGGAACGGAATAAAGCAATTGATGTTTTTCATATAGGGTTGTTATATTAATTTGCGTTTGTCGATAACGTGGTTGCCCTTGCCCTGGCTCCTTTCAATTGAACCGGGGAACATAACGCGCACTGATGCGGAGATGGATATGACGCTGCGGATCTTGTCTGCAAGCCTCATCTGGAAGGACTCGATGGTGCGGACATCATCGGTGAAGAACTCCGGACGGACTTCAACCTGTATCTGCAGTGTGTCGAGGTTGCCCTGGCGGTCCGCAATTATGACGTACTGCGGCTCGAATTCAGGGATGCTGAGGATGACACTCTCAATCTGGCTCGGGAAGACATTGATTCCGCGGATGATGAGCATATCGTCGCTGCGGCCCACAATGCGGCTCATCCTGACAAAGGTGCGGCCGCATCCGCATTCGCCGCCCATCAGGGTGCATAGGTCACGCGTACGGTAGCGGAGCAGCGGCATCCCTTCTTTCGTAAGGGTTGTGAAGACGAGTTCGCCCACAGTATCCCTGCCGAGAGGCTGGAGGGTGTCAGGATTGACAATCTCCGGATAGAAGTGGTCCTCGTTGATATGAGAGCCGTGCTGCATCTCACATTCGTAACTTACGCCGGGACCCATTATCTCGCTCAGTCCATATATGTTGTATGCCTTCAGGCCGAGGCGGCGTTCAATCTCCGCCCGCATATTGTCGGTCCAGGGCTCTGCTCCGAACGCTCCGACGCGGAGACGGAGTTCATCGTGGGAATAACCTATCTTCTCTATCGTCTCGGCAAGGTGAAGGGCATAGGATGGGGTGCAGGCGATGCCTGTTATGCCGAGGTCGTGGATCAGGCGGGCGTGTTTCTCCGTGTTTCCGGTCGATGCCGGAAGCACTGTGGCGCCGAGGTTTTCAATGCCATAGTGGGCCCCCAGGCCTCCGGTGAACATCCCATACCCGTAAGCCACTGAGAAAGTGTCGTCACGGCCGACCCCGAATGAAGTGAAGCTGCGTGCAGCCACCTCGCTCCAGACACCGATGTCCTTGCGTGTATATCCCACAATGGTCGGATTGCCGGTAGTGCCGCTTGATGCGTGGACTCTCACGAGTTCAGTCTTCGGAGCGGCCTGGAGTCCGAACGGGTAATTGTCACGCAGGTCCTTCTTCGTAGTGAAAGGGAGTTTGACAATGTCCTCGATGGTGTTGATGTCGTCAGGTTCAACGCCAAGTTCCTGCATCTTGTGACGGTAGAACGGGGTGTTGTGATAGACATAGTCAACAATCTTGTGGAGACGGCGGCCCTGGAGCTCGGACATTTCGTCCCGGCTCATGCACTCCTTTGTTGGATTCCAGACTGCCATTAGTACTTGGATAAGTCTTTCTCAGGAATATATTTCAGCTGATGCTCTTCGATGACTCTGCGGGTCTTCTCTTCGTTGTCGGTCCGGAAAACAAGTATTCCCTTGCCGTTCAGAAGGAAGGAGTACATATAGGCGATGCTTATACCCTCCTCTGAGAAGAGCGTCAGGGTATCTGAAGCGCGTCCTACCTCATCGTCAAGTTCAACTGCGAAAACATCTGAAAGGGCGACGGAGATGCCCTGCGCCCTGAGGATATCGTATGCACGCTCAGGTTCGCTGCAGATAACTCTGTAGATGCCGTATTCCACGGTGTCGGCGATGGTCGACGCAATCAGCTGGACATTGGCCTCTTTGAGCAGCTGGAGAACCTTGATGAGGGTTCCCTGCCTGTTCTCGACAAAAATAGAAAGCTGGTGGACTGTCATATTGCTGTGATTTTAGAATTTCTTTCTGAGATCTTTGACCCTCACTGCCTTTCCTTCGCTCTGAGGGAGGGTTCCCTTAGGGATGAGGCGGACGCGAGGGGTGACGAGGATTTCGTCGTGGAGACGGCGGGTTATCTCCCTGGTCAGATTGGAGAGCAGCGAGTAATCGTCTGTTGCAATCTGCTTGAGTTCGACATCGACTGTCATTCCGTCGTTGTCCTCGAGAGTCTCGAGGGTGATGAGGTAGTCGCTGCTGAGTTCGCTGAACTGCATCAGGATCTTCTCGATCTGGATCGGGAAGATGTTGACGCCCTTGAGGATTATCATATCGTCGGAGCGGCCCTGCATACGGTCAAGTCTCTTGTGACGGCGTCCGCAAGGGCAGTCGCCAGGGAGAATCCTGGTGAGGTCGCGTGTGCGGTAGCGGAGGAGAGGCATAGCCTCGCGGTCGATGGTAGTGAGGACCATCTCACCGAGTTCACCGTCAGGGACAGGCTCCAGAGTGTCCGGATCCACAATCTCGACGATGTAGTAGTCCTCCCAGATGTGGAGGCCATTCTGCTCCTTGCACTCGAATGCTACGCCAGGACCGCACATCTCGCTCATTCCGAAGCTGTTGTAAGCCTTGACTCCGAGCATCTCCTCGATGCGGCGGCGGGTCTCCTCGCTGTGAGGCTCCGCTCCGATGACCAGTGTGCGGAGCTTGGTGTCGCGGCGCGGGTCAATCCCCTGCTCCACCATCACCTCATAGAGGCGGGCTGCATAGCTCGGAATTGCGTGGAGGGCGGTGGTTCCGAAGTCCTTTATGAACTTGAGCTGGCGGAGTGTGTTGCCGGCCGCAGCAGGCACAGTCAGCATTCCGAGGCGCTCGGCGCCGTACTGGAAGCCGAGGCCGCCTGTGAACATACCATATCCCGATGAGTTCTGGAATACGTCGTCAGGGCGGCAGCCCACCATCCAGAGGCACCTTGCCACAGCATTCGCCCACTGGTCAAGGTCTCTCTGAGTATGGAGGATGACTGTAGGGTTCCCGGTGGTTCCGCTGGAAGAGTGGAGGCGGACGCATTTCTCAAGAGGCACCGATGCGATTCCGAAAGGATAGGTGTCCCTGAGGTCAGCCTTGGTTGTGAAAGGTATTTTCCTGAGGTCGTCAAGTGACCTGATTGATTCCGGCGTAAGATTGTTCTCCTCGAAGCGCTTCCTGTAGAACGGTGAGTTCATACAATGGCGGACTGTAGCCTGAAGGCGCTCCAGCTGGAGTTTTTCGATTTCGGGACGGGTCATCGTCTCGAATTCCGGGTTGAAGTATTGTGATTTGTCCATAGTCAAGTCTATCTGCTTGCTTCGACACCTTTGTCGAAGGCCTTGAAATTCGCTTCTTTGACAGCTTCACCTTTCGATGCGAAGACGCGCCCGACGGCAGCGCGGAGATCCTCAGCGGAGAGAATCTTGAGCAGGGATGCCGCCATACCGAGCAGCACCACATTAGCGCTCTTCGGCGCACCTGCTTCCTCAGCCACCTGCTCGATATTGAGCTTCAGGACGTGCGGCATTGCAGAAAGCTCGTCAGACAGAGCCTTCTCGTCAGGATAGTTAGGAATATTGATGAATGGTTTGTCAGAGGTGACGATCCATCCCTCGGGTGAGAGATACGGGGCATAGCGAAGGGCCTCCATCGGTTCCATCGAGATGATCATATCCGCCTTGCCCATGGGGATGAGGTCGGAGAATATCGGTTCAGTCGAGAGACGCAGGTTGCTCTGCACATCACCGCCGCGCTGGCTCATTCCGTGAACCTCAGCCTGTTTCAGATAGATGCCTGCCGAAGTGGCGGCCTCGCCTATGATTGTTGCGATTGAGAGGATACCCTGTCCTCCCACGCCTGAAAGTATGATGTCGAGTTTCATTTCTGCTGTGCTTTCTGTTTACGGAGTTTTCTGTTGAGAGTCTGCATGCACTCGCGGCGCGGGATGATGACAGATACTCCGCGGTATTCGATTTCCTGACGGATGGTCTCAGTGATCTGTTCCATATTCTTAGGGATAGGAACCACCACCTTGACGTGGTCCGGATCGACGCCGAGACCGAGGCAGATGGCCTCGAACTTGTTGGTTCCGGCGCTGTCCTGGCCGCCTGTCATTGCAGTGGTCAGGTTGTCGGAGATGATGATGGTGATGTTGGCATTGTCATTTACAGCATCCAGGAGGCCCGTCATTCCGGAATGGGTGAATGTGGAGTCGCCGATTACTGCCACTGCAGGGAAGATGCCGGCATCTGCGGCACCTTTCGCCATTGTGATGGAGGCGCCCATATCCACACAGCTGCTCAGTGCCTTGAAAGGTGGGAGAGCGCCGAGGGTGTAGCATCCGATGTCTCCGAAGACGCGCGAGTCAGGATAAGACTCGAGCACCTTGTTGAGAGCTGTATAGACGTCGCGGTGGCCGCAGCCGTTGCAGAGCTGAGGCGGACGCGCTGAAATATTCTTTGCTGCCGGGAATGTGACTTCCGCGCGGCGGCCCATAGCGGCGGCGACATTGTCAGGATTGAGTTCACCGGTGCGCGGCAGGGCGCCTGTCAGGCGGCCCGAAACCTTGAAGTCCGCTCCGAGGAGAGCCCTGATGTCCTGCTCCACCACCGGCTGGCCGTCCTCGACCACGAGGATCTCGCTGCAGGAGGCTGCAAGAGCCCGGACCTTGTCGGCAGGCAGAGGATACTGGCTGACCTTGAGGACATTGGAAGCGCCTGCTTCCTTTACGTAGTTATAGCCGATACCGCAGGCTATGATGCCGGTACCGTCGCCTGCCTCATAAGCGTTGAAACGGGAGGCTGCGGATGCGGCAGCGATATCTTTCTGTTTGTCGATCAGAAGAGTGTACTGGCGGCGTGCGATGGCCGGCAGAAGCACCCAATGGTTGTCTTTATCAGGATTGAGGACATTCTGGTCCCTCATCTCCCCTGTCACGACTCCTGCACGTGAGTGTGCCAGTCTGGTGACTACGCGCATCATCACAGGAAGGCGGAGTTTCTCCGAAAGGTCGAAGGCCTCGGCCATCATATCATAAGCCTCCTGCTGGTTGGAAGGTTCGAAGATCGGAATCATAGCGAACTTTCCGTAGAAACGGCTGTCCTGCTCATTCTGGGAGGAGTGCATCGAAGGGTCATCTGCGGCAAGCACTACAAGGCCGCCGTTCACGCCTGTGATGGCGCTGTTGACGAATGCGTCGGCGCAGACATTCATTCCAACGTGCTTCATGCATACGAGAGCGCGCTTGCCGGAATAGGACATTCCCAGAGCCGCTTCCATAGCGGTCTTCTCGTTAGTGCACCAGCGGCTGCGCACTTTCCTTTCGCGCGCAAGAGGGTCTGTCTGCAAAAACTCTGTGATTTCAGTTGAAGGTGTGCCCGGATATGCGTACACACCGGAGAGTCCGGCGTGCAGGGCACCTAATGCAACCGCCTCATCTCCAAGCAATAATCTCTTATTCTCCATAACTATACGGTTGATACATAATCAACCGGGTAAAGTTACGAAAAATATCGGTTTGTGAGGCAGAATAATTGACTGTGGATTCTTTTGAAGGTAAGGCCAAAGTAGTGATTGCATTGATAGAATTGGGCCGGCCGTCTCACGTGTCGACAGCAAATCAATATTTTCAAAATAAAATTTGTTTTCCAAAAATAGTTTATATATATTTGAAAGTTTTGGGACTTATTTCAGATTTGATACCATGAGGGCAAGATTATATACAATATTATTAGTTACCCTAGTCTGTACCAGCAGCTGCAGCAATCGGCAAAGATGACAACATTTACATATACCACCTTCCAGCCTTGAAATAATATATGCGGAGATTATTACTGTTATTATTACTGATTACAATTTCTTATCTGAGCCACGCACAGAAATCTGACGTTGTAGTCAGTGTCTTTGACAGCAAAAGTCTGGAGCCAATCACCGGTGCATCTGTCTACACGGTTTCCTGTATTGACAGCACCGTTTTCAACTATTCTGTTACAGGCAATGACGGCAACGCCGTCTTGACGAGTGTACCGACAGGCAAATACCTCTTAGTAGCAGAATTCCTCGGCTATTCGAAATATCAGAAAGAAATTTGCATGTCAGGCAACGAGGTGAAGCCTGACACCATTTTTCTTGACAAAATCAGCGAAGGCCTGCTACCAGCCATTATCAGGGCATCCGTCAGGCCGGTTGAATTCAAGCGGGATTCAATCATATACAATGTCTCTTATTTCAATGTCGGACACAATCGTTTTCTCTCCGACCTGCTTAAGTCTATGCCAGGAGTCAGGATTAACGGGGACAAAGTATCAGTGAACGGCAAGAATGTCTCTAAAATAACCTTCGGCGGCAGAACCTTTTTCTTTGACGACTTATCCATGGCCTTGAACAACATTCCGGCTGATATAGTCAGAAGAATCACCGTGGTTGACAAACCGAGCCCGGTCAACATGTTCACCGGAATTACCGGAAAGCGGGAGCATATACTTGATGTCGAACTTAAAAAGGAGTATCAGAATGGAGTCTTCGGCAATATTAACGCAGGTTTTGGAGTGAATCCGGTCAAGTCAGAAGATGAAATTATAGCAAACAACAAAGAATTGCTGTATTCAGGCAAGGCCTTGATATCGGCATACAATGACAAAGATCAAGTTACTGTCATCGGCAATTCAAACAACTTCAAGGAGGAGAATCCAAGAAAGCAGGGCGAAGGGCTGTCTTCCCTTCAGCAAGCAGCCGTCAATTTTAACACTTCCCGAATCAAAGGGACTGAAACGACCGTCGTTTCTTCATACAAACACTCCTTATCTGAGTTTGAGAGCATAAAAAAACGAGAATCTTTCGAAATAAATGGAAACCATCTGAAAACAATAGATTCCCGCAACACCAACTCTGACAATAAGGAGACTGCAATTGTTGTTCAAACGGACAACACATCCAGGGAGACTTTCTATTTTTCGCTCAAGGAGAATTTAAGTACCTATGACAAGGAGCAGCATGAAGAGTCTTCAGCGCGGAATGATGACAGCCGCTCCCATTCCGTCAACAATACTTCAAAGAGGACTGCCGGCCTGAAAAGATTGGCCAGCCAGACCAATTTTACGGTCGGTTACAACAGTTCCCGCAGAGAGGGACGTTCATTTCTGATTGACGGGGTATTCGGTTATTATGCAGAATCAGCGGATAGCAGGTTCGAGAACAGTTCGCCTGTCTTGAACTATTCATATAATATCTCAGACAAGAAGATATCCACTTTCCTCAATGCAAAATATGTAGAGCCAATCAATTCAAAGATGAAAGCTATCACATCTGTTGAATATATGAACTCAGCCGAAGAAGAGAGCCGCTCCGCCTATGGAAACCCTGGCCTGGGCAGTTCGATCTATAAGGACGGACGCTTTTCTTCATCAATTGACTCGCGTTCTCGCCTGCTTCATGAGACAGTGGGATTGCAATACAACAAGAAACAGAACAGCATTCAAGCCGGTGCAAGCATATTTCATACTCTTAATGAAAACCTCTATGATATCAGAGCTGATGCCGCCGGCAAAGAAAAATGGTCTCTCTATTGTTCTCCATACGCAAACATCAGGTACAACGTCGGCAGATCCAAAATCCAGTTCACCTGTTCAAGCCATATTGAGCAACCTCTCCAGTATCAATTGAGGCCGTCAATTGATATTGAAAATTTTCCTGTTGTTACGATTGGGAATGTCTATCTCAGGCCTTCACTCCACAGGTCTGCGCTCCTCTATTTCACACTCAATAGTTCAAAAGATTGGGAGTATGTCAGCATCTGGGGTGAACTGTCAGCAGTATCAAATGCAATTGTAAACGTAACCTGGTTCGACGATGAGGGCACCTCGTACCAGATTCCGGTCAACGCTGAATCTCCAACCAGATCTGCACGCCTTGACATTAACTGGTCAAAGCCTCTGACCAACAATCTCACGCTTGAAGCATTCGCACGCTGCACATATTACGGGAAAGAGTACTATCAGCGTAAATCATCATTCAAGGCAAACATCATTGAAAACTTTGAATACAGCGGTTTTATGGAGCAGTTCTGGGGAAGCGGCCTGTGTGGTGATTTATTTTATTCAGAGAAAAGTATGTTCAGCCAAAGCAGGATGAGCATCATTAAGTCAACTGCATCGGTCAGCTTGTCTTATGAGGGCGAACATTTCCGTTTCAATTGTGAGGAATATGTCGGCAATACCAGATCAAGACATTCAGAGCCTAGGGAGAATGACAGTCTTTGGGACTACGTCACTCTAATGGAGACCGTATGGAAGTCAAATGCCGGGTTGGAAATCATCGCCGATTCATATAATTACTTCTATTCCGGGTATCCGGAAGGCTTCGGAAAGCCAAGATATATCATAGACTTTACGTTGAACAAAAAGCTCAATCGCTTCGTTCTAGGTTTAAAGGTGAACAACCTTCTTAACCAGAAGAACCTTCTCAAGCATGCCATTGAAGGCAATTATTCCGAGAGTGTCAATTCGAATTGCCTTGGCAGATATATCCTGCTATCCGTAAGGTACTCTTTCGGTAACGCAAACCCTTCAAGAAGAAAGAAAGCAGAACAATCCCTTCGGCCGATACGCTGAGGTAAACCACCTTATTCATCGTACAAGCGGAATAAAGAGATTAAGCCGCTGGCGCGGCTTTTTCTCTTCCGCCCCGGCGGGGTCCTTACAAGTATTGGAGACTGGTCAAACTGCGTTAACAAGTCCGCATCAGCGGACCCGCGAAGGCCGGAACGGAGTGAAGGCCCAGAGCGGCAGGGGGTTTGGGGGATACGCCCCCAGTAAGCCTTTTCTCCACAAAAAAAGCCCGCTGAAAAGCGGGCTGCATTTTGTGGAGAATAAGAGATTCGAACTCTTGACCCCCTGCTTGCAAAGCAGGTGCTCTACCAACTGAGCTAATCCCCCGGGTTAATAAGGTGTAGTCC
>JAZRVT010000041.1:0-122368 GCA_045599325.1 Bacteroidales bacterium
TCGCCCCAGTACGGGGTGTTCCACAAGGATGCAGGCAGACGGCCCTTGGTCGTCTTGACGGTGCCGTTGTCATAGTCACGGTTCTCCCAGTACCATTCGTCATACACGCAGCGGACTGCGATGGACTTGAAGATCTCAAACTCGTGTTCGGTTTCGTACGTATATTCAGGTGGGTTTGATGCATTGAGAAGGGTTCCGTCTGCCTCCTCTACTTTGTAAACGCCAACTTTACCAGTGCTGCACCAATATTCTGCGGCATATTCAGGGGCAGCGGAGAACTGGCCGAACAACTGAGGGATGACGTGGTCGGAAGAGAGTTTGACGATATATTTGATCTCCGCCGCAGTGGGTACGCGCCACCTTCCGGCGGGATATCCGTCCTCCTGATATGCGGCGCATCTCCTTACCGCCTTGTCGTAGGTCAACATATATGTCTGACCCCAGGAGGAAGCTACACGGAGTTTCGGGGCGATGATGTTTTCGGCTTCCTTCTCGGCCTTTGTGGGATAATAATAGGAAAGAGTCCTCGGAGAGTTCCCATACAGGGCCGGAGCTTCTTCGAATATGTCTTTGTCCTCCACTGTGAGAGGATAGCCCGGGTCTCCGAAGTTGCTGGGACGGTATACAGTGGTGTAGCTGGTCTCTACGATACTTTCTCCTTGTTCTTTATAATCCTTTTTCCAATCCTCATCAATACTCGTGAATTGTCGGGGATCCGCAAGCATACATTCCTGCCCAGCGATGACCGGGGTGACAGTGGTCGTTATCACATACATATTGCCGTTGCTGTTGCCGATTGTCATGCTTCCACTAACATTGTCCTGTGGATCACCGCCATATCCGTAATACATATAGCTATATACAGTGGAACCACTTTCATACGGTGCAATCACCTGTTTTCCGTCTTTGTCTACAATAGTCGACCTGTCAGCATTTTCCATCAAAAGCGGATTTATATTTAAATAGGTGGTCGACTCCTGGCCTGAGCCGGGTTCCAGTTTCACCCCTGCGGAGTTTGGCTGGGCCTCGACGTAGATGGCCGGATACTGGTGCACAATCACTTCCTGCTTGTAGTCGTGATTGTCCTTGTGACGTATCGTGAGCTTGAAGGTGTAAGGCACCACGTCGTAATTGCCGTATATGATGTCGTCAATCGTCTCCGTCGAAGAGAAGTCGTTGTTCAGCTTGTGATGGAAGGTGATGATGGAACCATTCAGGGTGCAGTCATATATCGGGTTACCCTCACTGTCATTGCCCATATCGCGGCTGTTGCCGGTAATGGTTGCCTCTGAGCGGCTGCGGTAGTTCTTCTTTTCATAAGTCTCTCTTTCCGGTCCCTCCAACACTATCTCACACTCGTGGCTGGATGTGTAAGGGAAGTTCCAGTCATCCTGATTGTAGAGAAAGAACTCGGTCTGGTCCATCATCAGGTACCTCGCGGCATCGATGTCGGTGGTGATGCCTTGTCCGTCCTCATAAGCGCTGTTCCAGTCGAGGACCTGGTACTCCAGAGGTTCCAATACGGAGACAGGATCATCCTTCTGGAAACCTCCGAGACGGTCGATATCGACCGTCAGATGATGCCAGCTGTTGATGGAGAACTCCTTGGTGCTGAAGAAAACCTTGTAATATGTCGCCTTTATGTCGCCGGTGGACGTTTCTTTCCAAGGAAGTTCAATCAGCAGATACGGCTCAATGTTCTGTACGAAATCCCAGTCAGCCGCATAGGAATAAATGGGACGCACAATCCCGCAGGACCATTTGCCCGAACCGCTTTCCTCAGGAGCGCTGAAGCCGATGGCGGCGCTGTTGAAGAATTTCTCCTTGAAATTGCTGTCCCCAGACCTCACAGCAGCGAAATCCCCGCCCAGCGCAGTCTCCTTGAAGGCGTTGTGGAACTCCACCTTAGCCTCGGCCGGCACAGAGGTCCATTCGGCCGGAAGGTGCACCTCCTTACTGATTTCCAATGAGACGGTGAACTTGTTCGCAAGCCTCTTGAGTTTGGCCTCGACTGTCATTATGTTGCCTGCCGAGGCCTCCTTGGTCGCGACATCATCGAATATCATCGTGAAACTGTCCTGGATGCCGTCGAGCGATGACTGGAACAGCGCGGCGCGGATCGCCGTGAGGGTCGGACTGCCTCCGAGGAATTCCTCAAGGCCCTGCGGTGGATTGGCCACGATGAAGACCCGGCACTCACCGGAACCTGAAAAAAGGGTGGACACCATTGCCGGCGTTATCGATATCTTCTCTGTCCCGGTACCGCTCTTGAGGTTAAGATTCTCCAGGTGCCCATTTACGATTGGAGCTGATGTCTCTTCTCCGTTCTTATAGAAGAAACAGTAAACCGAGCTGACTATGTTCTCTTTGAACAGGTCTTCACCCTCCCTGGCCGCCTTGGTCTCCATTGACTTGGATGAGATGTTCACAGAGATGAAGCACTCTTCAGCTTCCTGAAGGTTCTCTGGCATACACGATACCGCGACCAGAAGCAGCACCGCTGAAAAGAGGAAGTATATGTTGTGTTTTCTCATTGTCAAAGTTTATTTGGTAAAGATAATGGTCCATTTGTCGGCTGGCTGTACCTTGTCGTCTATGCAGTACGATTCACCGTCAGGATATCTGATTGAGAACGAGAGCTGTATGCTGTAATCTCCACTTACGTTCACGGGCATCGGATAGAGTGTGAAACTGTTGCCGCCATCAATGTCCACGGCTCCGAAGTTGCGGTCCAGATGGTCGCCGTATCTGCCTGCAGCGGCGTCGTCAATCTCGAACGCGTCAAAGTCGCCCTGCTTGGAGATGATCCAGGTGGCCTCGGAAGGTGCGCTCAAGCGGAATCTGCCGGTCACCGGAGTTGACAGACTGTTGAAAAATATCTTGTGCTCCGTCTCGTCGATGGTACAGGTGGAACTGTCGAACTGAAGCGGCTGAGCCACTGTCACCTCATCGTCATATTTGATCGTCGGCTCGGAATAGTCCCAAGGCAATGCGGCCATATTGACGGTGACCCAGTTGTCGCGGAATGCAAGCCGTATCATCCGCTTCTTGCCTGCCGGCCAGCCTTTTGCCGCTGCGCCTTCGGTCTCCTGCGGAAGCTGGGCGTACTTGGTGTATTCGGCACCGTCCTTCGCATAAACGACTTTGAGGTACGCTCCACCTGATGGCTGATGGTCGCTGTCTCCCCATCCCTCAGCTGTAAGTTCAACGCTGGTCTGGGGCCAGAACATAAAATAGACAGGTGTAACGGATGCAACGCCGACTATGTTGGCACATTCGACATTCGGATTAAGAATAATGACCGACGAGTTCAGTTTCCTTGCGCCAGCAGCGGCACCGTCAGGAACGGTCCAAGTGCAGAGAGGCATATCGTATGTGACCTCAGAACCGGTGTCGGCGAAATTGATGGTCGCGCGCTTTTGATTCTTCAGTCCGAAGATACTCACCTCCTTGAGCTCAATCTTACTGCCTGTATAGTTGTTCGCCGAGAATGCTACTGCGGTGTAGAGGTGTTTCAGGTGAAGGTTCACTACTGAGTGATCGGCAGGGCTGGCCGGTCTGTACACAACGTCGGAGTAGCAGAAATCGAAGTTGTTGTCCGTGCTGAGGAAATCGAATGCGGTTTGGGGTAACGTGAGCGTGCGGTCTATCATAATGCCTGCCGGTGCGGTGTGCCCGTCCTTGTCCTTGGTCAGGTATGAGAAGAAGGCATAGCTCTTGCCGTCGGTCCAATGGAAGTTCTCGGCCAGAGTCCACCCCTTGGAGGCTTCATACGAAGCGGCAGCACCGTCGATGAAAGCAGTGGCATCTTCGTAACCCCAGAGGCACATCTCAGTTCCGGTGACATTTATGTCCTCCGAGTTCAGAAAAGCCCTGGTCTCAATCCCTACACTGAACTCTATCGGCGCCCCGGGGACGTCGTCGAGGTTCCCGGTGCAGGAGACAGCAGCTGTCATTATGGCTGCCAAAATGAGATATCTGTTATTCTTCATATCTGCATAGTATGTGAAAATTTTACAAAATTAACTTAAATTTCCTTATCAAATCATATTTAAAGTTACTGATAACAACAAAAATGCTCCCCGCGGGGAGCATTTTGCTTGAAGTCAGTGTAATCAGTCCGTTACTTTACGGAGCGACGAATGTCACAGGGCAGATGTGCCAGTAGCAGTTGTCATCGAGAGAAGATATCTGCGCTATCGTGCCGCCATTGTCATAGACATAACGGCTATAGCTGACATCGTTGAAAAACATAGCATTATTTGAAAAATTAATATTCCAATTGCTGCTGCTGGTTGAGAGCCTTGGGGTATAAGTGTATGGCCGACTTACGCTCCTGTTCATATTCAGATAATACTGAGTGCTGCTGCTCGCTGTCTTTATGGTGCTCGGGGAAGCCGTGCTGCCGAACTGCCAGAGATATGAGGCCTTGACAGGGGCGGCAGAGAGTATGTTCTGGGAGTTGTTCGAACCGGTGTTGTACAGATAGCGGGAGGATGCTCTGTTCTGTATCAGATAATACTTGTCTTCATCAAAGGAGCCGGTGCTGGTCGTGGTGACTTCCGGTCCCTTCTGTATGCCATATACAGGCACCTTGACCGAGCCGACCAGCGCGCCGTTGACCGTAACAGGAAGAAGGTCGTAGAATCCGGAGCTGTTGTCTCCATTGTCAGGGACAGTATATGCGTCATTGGCTGAAGAATATCTGTACAAGGCAATCCCGCCGAGAGTGATGGTGCTGCTGCCGCTTCCGCCTGTGGAACGCGTAAGATTGACGCCCCCAACTGATACCGTCGTCGCAGATGACTGAGGCAGATAAACCGTTATCCTGACCTTCTGTCCCGGGATAAGGTTGCCGCTGTTCACATCCTTGCTGGCGCTGAATGATGCAAAGCGGTCACCAGGGTTTGTACCGCCAGTAGTGTTAGCATAGACCTTGAGGTCGCCCTCAACCGCAAAGACAGAAGCTGAAGCATCTGCAAACAGATAGGCCGAAAGCCGGATTTCGACATTGCCTTCAGCGAACGGAACCACATCGAAGTTCGCGGAGGTTGAAGAGACTCCATACTCATACAGCCAGTATCCTGCCGCATCTCTGCCCTTATATGTAAATCCTGACAGCGAAGCAGGTTCCAATCCCTTCATGGCCACAGTAACCTTCCCGTCTGAAGGCACCTCACTCATAGAGAATGAGAAGTTCTCGGCCTGTCCCACCTTATGGGAAGTGCCGCTGAATGCCAGGCTGCTGAATGTCGCCGGGGTATAATTATAAACCATCACAGCCGCCGTCATGAATGATGGCTGGGAGACACGGACAGTCGTACCGCTGTCTGCAATTATCGTTGAAAAATATACCGGGAAGGACTTCTTGCCGTCAACCATCGCTGCAGAAGTGTACTCCGCCCAGTTTATCACCTTCTCGAACCAATATGTCGGATAACCGCTGGCATCCTTGCCGTAGCGCACAGGAAGTTCCTGGTCGGCACTGTGGGCGCTGTCCGGAGTCAGGCTCTTGACAGTCGGTTCGATCTTGAATTCCAAAGGGAACATTGATGACGGAAGACCGCCGTCAATGGCAAGGTTCATCACTACCGGGCGGCCGGTCCCGTACTCAATATGGGCGTTACCTGCAATATCGGTGTTAGGCGATGCGCTCAGCGAGAGTTCCAATGACTCCCTGAGCACCAGATTCACGGTTCTGGTGATGGTATGATAGCGGTTGTCCGCCCCCCACCGCTTGCCAGTGATAGTGATTGACTGAGTCTTCGGGAGAGAGCCCACCTCCGTAGTGTTGACTGTGATATGGCCGAAGCTGTCAAAATCACCGCTTGAGATCAAAGTCTTTGACCTGACGCCGTCTTTGTCCACCACCACCCTGTAGCTCTTGTTGTCAGCAGGATCGACATAGCAGAACTCCACGGCGATTGACTCGATTACATTTCCTGTCGAGCCGGATGCATCCTGAGAGATTGCCACAAACGGCCTGTCGTGGACATCCCCGACAATCCATTCATTGCCAAGGCCTTTGTCTGAGTGGTCATTGATGTCAGGTTCATATTTGTACTGAATCTCTGCAGAGGTCTTGCTGCCGCTCGTCCCGATTATCATAACAGAGGTTCCGCTCACTGTTATGCGGGCATCACCGTCAGAGATGTTCGGAAGTTCCTGATAGTCCACATTGACCGAGATGTCTCCGCTCGGAGCTCCGGCAAGCGCAGCCGCTGCAGAACCATATCCTGCCGTGGAGACTTGAACAATCTCGACGAGATAATTGAAGTTGCGGAGCATAGCATAGAACTTGCCGTCGCCGGCCTGCATTGCTATCTTGTAATAGGACTTGGAGGCAGACCCATTGTAATAGCCTTCGACTATGATATAGAGAGGTGAAGAAATGGCTTTCTCACGTTCATAGACATATCCCGAGCAAACTCCGCCAACCGGGAGGTGCTTGTTGGATTCATTCGGATTCGGCGTGATGAAATTGGTAGATGCCAGCATAAAGCCCTGATAATCACCTCCGGCCAGAGAGTATTCGTCAACTTCGCCTTCATTGAAGGTGAATATGGTGGAACTCGGTCCCTCCAGGGATTCCACAGTCGGGTAGTTGATGTAGTCAGTGACGAAACTGCCCGTATTGCGGTTATACGGAGCAACGGAGCCTCTGTCCGGCTCGTTGAGGAACCAGAAGCCGGTCATTGTGAAGTTCGTGCAGGATTCGTGGACACCTACTGACACCTTGGAGTAGTTGCGTATGAGCTTCACTCCGTTCAGTTTGTCCTTGACGGCATTATACACAGCAAGACTGTCAGGGTCGTCGCTCTTCGGCTTCGGCCAGATCTTGTCGAACGCAAGTCGCTGCCAATATGCATTCTGGAACCCTTCTTCCTGCGTGTCGGGACTGTCGTACTTGGTGAAGAGCTCGCCTATGACCTCATTCTCAGAGCCGAAACGGAGACTCTTGGGGGCATTTGCAATGATATGCACGAAACGGGGCTTGTCCGAGACCTTCAGTTCCACCGTATATTGATAGTCAGTGTTGTTGTCCAGATTGTCGCCCGTGGTGGCAGGTGTCGCCTTTGTATATTCGGAAAGCTTGAAGCCCTCCGCGTCAAAGACCGCCACATATATGTTCTTGATATCGGCGCCTTCGACCATAGCCTTGGTTGCCGGACCGTATCCGAAGTCAGGAGTGAATCCGAAAGTCACCATACCGTCGTGCTCATATCCGAGAGAATCACCGTCTGCAGCCTGTACGGGCACAGGCTGTATCTGCTCCACACAGGATGCAGCAATGACTCCGAGCGCAAGAATGTTCAATATCTTTCTGTATAGTTTCATAATATCGCTGGCTGTTACGGAGTGACTGTATTATGGACATAATTCCTCGGGACATCGCCCCAGGTGAACGTGGTCTTGTCGCTGTTGTCCCATCCGAACTCAGCATCGACCTGCGACCAGTACCATTCGTCGTAGACGCAGCGTCCGGCCGCATCCTGGGTGGTGTTGTGGTTATAATTGCCCACGCCGCTGCTGTTGACTGTGAACCACCATCCCGCAGCATAATAATAGGAAGATCCGTTTTGTATGAAGATGTTCGGAATCATTCCGTTGCCTGAAAGGACCTGTATGAGTTTGCACTCAGCAAGGGTCGGAAGTCTCCACCGCCCTGCGGGGTAGCCGTCCTCCTGATATGAGGCGCAACGCTTCTTCACATCTTCGTAAGTGTTGTTCTGACGGCTTCTGCAATATGCGGAATTGACGCGGAACTGTGGCGAGACAAAATTGTCGCGCGAACCGTCATCCACTGTAGGATAATAATATTTAAGCTGTCTGTTCCCTGTCTGTCCGTCACCACTGTATTTGGCCGGAGCCGAGACGCAAGGATATGTACCCCAGCCGGTGACATTCAAATTATCGATATCCGTTTTTCGGGGGTCTCCGACAACATACCCTGTGGAAGGGTCGAACTGAGTCACGGTGATAACTGTGAAGAAGTAGCTGGAGTTGTTGCCGGAAGACGTTGCTCCAGCTATCCTGCGCCAGTCACCGCTTGTCGTTGACTGTGCGCCATTGATATAGACTGTGCCAAGTTTTCCGTTTCCATTTTGTGTTCCGGTTCCCGGTCCCGCACTGTTTGCTTCCGTGTTCACAAATATGGCAGGATTCTGCGTTATGTGAATATCCTGGCTGAAAGCGTGTTCGTCGTCGTGCCACAGGGTGAATGAAATCTCTATCGGAGATATGTCCATACCCTGGCCGAGGGTGTTGTTCAAAGGGTGTGTCACAGTGATCTGACCGTTGACACTGAGATCGACATTGACGCCTGATACGGTCTGGTCGGTCGGTGTCCCGCTGCTGAAATTCTTCTTTTTCGCTGTCAGACCGCCATAACTGCAGGCATGGCTCGAAGAATAAGGTATCGTCACGCTGTTCTTGTTGTTGAGAATCCACTCTGCCTGAGGAACGGAAAGATAGCGTGTATCCTTGATGACAGCGGATGTGTTCGGGTCGCTGCCGGGAATGAAGGCATCAGTCCAGCCGAGGACCTGATAGTTCATATACGGGAACATCACGACAGGATCCTCAGGATAGAGATTTCCGAGCACTGTCAGCTTGGCCGTTATGTCATACCATTGGTTGGGAGAGAGTTCGCGGCGTCCGAGTGTCAGCTTGTAATAAAGCGTCCTGAAATCGTCGCCCTTTCCATCTTCGGATATCCGCCATTTCAGAGCATACAGCAGATATGGTTCCTTATCGCTGGCGAACTCCCACTCCATCGGATAGGTGTAGACTGGCGCGACGGATTTATAGTGATGGAAATCAATCACTTCCCCATCCTCTTCCAAAGGCGTGGCCGCCGTCTGGTGGCTGAGTTCAACCTCATTAGAGTTGAAATAATCTGCAGATGTGACGATGCCGCCGTCATAACCGCTCAAAGTGGTTCTGTTGACGCCGTGGCAGAATTTCACAGTCAGACCCCCTTCATCAGTGACCGGAGTATAACCTTGGTGCCGACGGTTATTTCAGGGGTGACATAAGCTCCTACAGTAAACTTGCAGGCAAGGCGGCTCAATGTTGCGACCGCATCCACAGCAAGTTCCTGAGAACGGGACTTGACTTCAACCAGACCGTCATAAACCATCACGAAATTGCTCTGAGGGACACTCTTCAGTGATGACAGGACCGTCATCGCACGCAGCTGTGCAAGTGTCGGGCTTCCCTTAAGCGCCTCTTCAAGGCTTGCAGGCGGGTTTGCAACAACAAAAAGCCGGCATTTGTTGTCTGTGGCGAAGAGAATGTTGTTGATTGTGTTGGAGCTGGCAGGAACAACGGTGCTGTGCTGGTCCGTCCTGGAGATGCCAGCCACATAGCCCTTCAGAGCGGGAGCCTGGTCCGTGACATCCTTCGGATAAAAGAAGTAATAGTATGAATTGAGCAGATTCTCGTTATAACCGTTGTCTGCATTGCTGGACTTTACCTGCACTTCAGATTCAGAAAGGCTCACAGTCAGGTTGATGCCGGAGCAGTCCATCTCGAGGCCGCTGTTGACTTCGCAGGCAGTCATCATCATCATCATCATCACGGCAAGCGCCGCTACTGGAAATATGGATGCTTTCCTCATGATCTTAATCCTTTAGGAGAATGAATGTGGCCGGGCTGTCCCCGTCGAAGATCTCACTGTTGATGTTCACCATTTCACTGCTGTTCTTGCGCACAGAGAAAGAGAGTTTCAGGACGTACTCGTTTTTCTGAAGTTCTGTGATGCGCGGGAAAAGTGCTATTCTGGATATCTCAGAATTGATCACTCCTTCGGCGCTGTCCGCCTTGTCACCGATTTTTGCGCTGGATGCTGCCCAATCTGTGCAGTTGTCAATCTCAAAGGCGTCAAAGTCACTGTCCTTGCTCACAATCCAGGTCGAATTGACAGGCTGGTCTATGGTGAAGTCAAGGACAATCGGCAGTCCCGGCCTGAAATACGCAGTGTCACCCGTGATTGAAAGCACGCAGTTGCCCTCAAAGCCGGACGCCACCCTGAGTTTGGCTGTCACAGAAACGGCGCCGTTATAATCCACTACAGGAGACTGTTTGTCCCAGTCACCGGGAACGGCAGTCAGTCTGACCTTCTTCTCTGTGAACGACAGCACCATATTGCGTCTCACGCCTGGGGCCCAGCCGTTCAGCGACTCGTCATCGCTCTCGTTGTCATACGGGAACGGCACCTTTGCCGTAATAGCCGCTGCGGAAGGGGAGCTCTGTCGGTACACTACTTCAATATAAGGTTCATTGTCCCCCGGTGACCAGTTCTCTTCTTCATATGGGGTTGCGGGAGTGAGGTCTGACTCAGTCTGGGGCCATACGAGAAAATACTTTGGAGCATCAGAAGCACCGTTGACGATGTTCGCTTTCGTGTCTCCTGAGAATCCGGCCTCAGAAAGCTGTATCGGGCTGCTCACAAGATTTGTGGCAGACATAACGCTGCCGGAACCGTAGGCAACGGAGACTTCTGTCCCGCCGAAAGTGACAGCCGCCCCTTTCTTGTCCTTCAATCCGTGCAGAGTGACACGGTCGATGAAGACCTGCTCCTTTGTATAGTTGCAGGCCGCCAGGCTGAAACTTGAGAAAAGATGGCGGAGCTGCAGCTCGACGTCGGCGAAGGAGGCCTGGGCGGCCGGGCGGGCGACGACATCTGAATAGGAGAAGTCGAAGTTCAAGTCAGAAACGCCCATCTGCCTGGCAGGCACGGTCAGAACGCCGGTCGATGCGTTGTAAGAGGCATTCTCTCCGAAGAAGCCCGAGTATGTGATCGGCGTGGAGGCCTTGGCATCCTTTTCCAGCCATCCGAAGAAACGGTAGTCTGTCCCTGATGCCCAGCTGTAGGTCTCGCCGCTGTCATAGCTCCAGCCAGTTCCCGCCGCATTGCAGGTGACGGTCTGGCCGTCATTCAACTTTGTCGGGCCGGAGCCCGGTATATCCTTCGCCACGGACGTGGAAGCATCCACGGCATATCCGTATACCTTGAGCTTCGTCCCCGACGTACAGAGATCCGAAGGCTCAAGCAGAGCTTTGGTGCTCAACGGCATCCGGTCCAGTCCGGCTCCGAACCGGATCGGACTGGCTTCCGTTGACAGCTGCTCCTTCTCATCGCATCCGGCGAAAAGCAGGAGTGCCGCAACGGCAAATAATATCTGGAATTTTCTCATCTCTTCTAAATAAGGATTATGTCATTCCGGTCTGACCACCCCACAAGCACGGCACTGAAGACAATGTCACGGCCGAGCGTAGTGGCTTTGATCTTATAAGTGTAATAATGGTCTGCCATCCACTCGGTACCGTCCGTATCGGAGACAGCAGCCTCCTTGACGATTTCTTCGCCATTATAGTCGAAGGTGACAGTCAATTTGTTGGCGTCAGTGACCGTCTGCGGGATCATAAAGAAAACATTCTGGCAGGTGTGGAGGTCATATTCCGTGCCATCGGCAGAATAACTGCCCGCCGTCCACCCGGTTGCCGGAAGTGAGGAGAAGTCTGCGTTGTAAACCTGGCCGAAAGTAAAGTCGCCCGCCTGGCCGCTCCAGGAGAACTGCTCGAAACCGTCAGCCGTGCCATATTTGTCGTTCACCTCAGCTTTCCCGGAATCCGTGAAGAGAGCGCTGCCGGAGTTCTTCAGATGGGAAAGGGTAATTTTCTTGATTTTGAGACTGGTGTCGAATGTGCCGTCATCCGTGCTGACACAGAATCTGACCTGTGCCAGAGCGTGATGGAAAGTCAGGTTGATGGTGGAGTCCACGCCTTTGAAAAGTCTCTTCGTATAGGCGAATATGAGGTCTTCGGCATTGTCTGCATCAGTGGAGCCGTTGACAGCCGGAGTCTCATAGGTGAAGTTCAAAGACTCCGACCCGTACTGGGCCACGGTGGACTTGGCCTCTATCACACGGCCGGGGGCATTGACGGGATGCCAGGCCCAGAAGCGCGAGTCAATGTCGGCGATCCATTTGGGATTACCTGAAATGACCCATTCTCCGGCACTCAGGCGGACATTTCCGCCGGCACCGCTGTTAATGAAATGACCGTATGTCTCCTTGTCATACTTGGTGGCGGGGTCAGTCGAATAATCAAAATAATCGTCAGCCACATAGGCGTCCATCGAGAAGGAGCCTGAAGCCTCAAGCCCTGAACTGGTGATGACCGTGCCCTTGGTGACGATGTCATTTACGTGCACCCTGATCTTCGCGCCCTTGTCCGCCGGATCGATTTCCCCGCAGGACACAGCCGAAACAATCAGCAGTACTATAATAAACAGTCTCTTAATATTCATATTTTATCACAAATATCAAACAGCAAATTTACTATTTTATTTCCAAACTTGTCATTTTTCTTATGCCGTACTGATTCCGGCTGCGGCAGCGGCGCGTGCGAGGGTCTGGTGGAGCGAGCCTGCACTCGCGGAGCCGGACGCGTTTGCAGCGGACGGGACGCGAGTCAGCGGAGCGCCACGGACAAGCGCTGCTGCAGAACTCGGCTCATAAAAAAAATGAGGTCGACTTTTCGACCTCATTTTGTAGCGCTACCGGGATTCGAACCCGAATTTCAGCCTTGAGAGGGCCGCGAACTAACCCTTATTCGATAGCGCCGGATGTTTTTGGAAGTGCAAATGTAAGTCAATCTCTTGAACTTTCCAAAAAAAATCCTTTTTCTTTGATGATTTTTAAAAACTATTCCTTGCAGGCCGCCACCTTCTTGATGATCGAGTAGTAGGTGGATTTCTCCATCGACTTGGTCTTGTCCTTGTGGGCGATCACCATATTCAGTGCAGGGAGGACGGTGATATACTGTCCGCCGCTGCCCGTAGCGGTGAATCCGCCTTCAAAGATGGCAGGGTCATAGCCGCCGTATTCAGGGCAGAATGTCCACCAGAGCCAGCCGTACTCGAACTCGCGGGAAAGGCGGTAGCTCGGATGCATCTCCGAGCGGTGAGTATAAACCGAAGTGATCTTCTCGGCCCAGGCCTCGCTCACCACCTGCGTCCCGTCCCAGTTTCCCTTGTTCATCATCAGCAGCGCCATTCGGAGCATATCCCTTGTGGAGATGATGAAATGATAGGCCAGGAATCTGGAAGCGCCCTTGTACTCCTCTGTCTTGCTCTGGATGGAGAGGTCATAGTCCTGCCATCCGCAAGGGTCGGCGATGTCCTCCTTGAAGGCCGCGTAGATATCCTTTCCGGTAAGCATCTCGAACACTCCCCCTGCACAGTTGAAGTCCCAGTTGTTGTAGAGGTAATAGGTGCCGTGCTTGTACTTGCCGCGGTCTGCGGCGGTCATATAGGAGTGGTCGTCACCGCTGTTCGCCGGTTTGTGGAAACAGCCTGAGCGCGCGGTCAGCAGGTCTTTGATGGTGGCCTCCTTCTCGCTCGGCAGCAGCGCGCCGCCGTCCCAGTTCACATCGCGTCCGCCCCAGCTGTTCTCATCCTCGTCGATACCGAGCTCGGCAAGTGTCTTGTCGAGGTCGACAGTGCCGTTCTCGACATATTTGCCGTAGAGTGTCGAGAGAAGACTCTTTCGGCAGGATGCGATCTTGACATTCTCCTTGATGTCGCCGTAAGAGAAGATGACCTTGCCGCCCACAGCCACCATCATACTGGTGGTCGTGAATGCAGCGGTGTTCATAAGCTCCTGACGGAACTGCTCCAGTTTCTTCGAACTGTAGCCGCGGCTTTCAGGAGTGGTCGTCTCCCAATCCTTGCCAGGGAATACATTCTGATACTTGACGCCGGAGCCCTGTGCGGACCAGTCGCCGTCTATCACCTTCGGGATTGTCTCCTCAACCGTCACAGTGCTGCCTCCCGATGTGCTTTCAGGGAATGCAAGCTGATGGGTGATCTCAACCCTCTTGCCCTCCTTCTCCAGGGTGTAGGACAGAGAGACCGAACTTCCCTTTGAAATTGAAGGATAGATGATGAAGGATGCGGTCTGAGCCTTGGTCCTGAGCGCGGAAGGGCTGGCATATTCATAAAGAATGGAAGCCTTCTCCCCCGATGCGATCCTGGCGCTGCCGTTCTCCGCAGAGAGGACTCCGCAGATTGCGGAAGGAGCCGTCAGTGAGACGTTTTCCAGATTCCACCCGGAATAGTCATCGCTGTCCGACTTCACATTGACAGTCACCTTGGCGGTGACGGTCTTTATGTCGCAGGAGAGGGCTGCAGGTCCCTTCCTGCCGGGGGTGAGGGTGGTTGACCCTACCCTCACCTCGGCAGTAGAGGATGTCTGTCCTGCAGGTATCGTCAGGCTTGAAGGCGAATAGATGACAACAGTGTGCTCCGTCCTCTCGACAGCGGAGAGTGAGAATCCCATAGTTCCGGACGCAGCGTCAGTCACGGAAACCTTCCTGGAAACGCTTTCATCGGAGCCTTTCTTCGAGACGACGGCAGTTATGTCGCTGCCCGAGGACCATTTGCCCGGGAAGTTGCCGGTGTCCATCACAGTTACGTCAAGAGCATCCAGAACCCCCGACTTGTCGCAGGAGGATGCCATAGTGAAGTTTGCTGCTGCCAGAAGCAGTGCAAGAATGATTGAGCGTCCTGTTTTCATTATTCTTTCCTGTTTGTTCATTATTTCTTCACGCAGCGCACGCCGGTGGCGTTGCCCTTGGCAAAGGTCGCGGATGTGCTGTTTTCAGAATCATTGCGGGACAGACGGATGATATAGCCGTTGTTGCCGGATATCTCGTTGTCCCAGGAGAAGTGGCGGCGTCCGAGGCTGACTGCACGGCCCTCAGCGCGGGCGCGGTTTCCGTTGTTAGGGAACCATATCCCTGTGCCGTTGAGGACGCAGCCGAAATTGGTGGTAACGTCCATTCCAGGGGTTGTGCCGTCAGCATTGAACATAGCCGCGAAGATAGTTTCGGCAGATCCGAAGAATGTGGCCGCAGTCTCCCTGGCAGGGACGGTGTATCCCGCAGGGCAAGGGTTTGCAGCCTCATCCCAGAATACGGATTCAGCATAGACATTGTCAGCGAAGGTATAGCCGGTGAAGAAGGTTGTAGGCTGTGCCGCAGCCTCCTGGTGGCTCTTGCCTCCGAACTCGGCAGCTGCCCAAGGCGGTGTCACCTCAGAGTTGACAGTGCCCTTGTTGGTCGCATCACCAGGGAATCCCTTCACTCCGTTGACATAGTCGAGTTTCATATCCTCAGTGTCATCGCCCACGCCGGTGGTGTTCACGCCCGGCATAGGGTCCTTGCGGCCCCACTGGTAGTAGAGGCCGATGGCACCCACCGAACCCGGAGTGACAGAAGTGGCTCCGAGAAGGCGGTCAAGGAACGTGACGCCGTTGGCAGTCGCTTCCATCTCTGCGGCCTCGGCGCCTGCGACCCAGATGTGCCAGGTCCAGAGGATCTTGCCGTTATCCTTGTCATAGAAGCAGACAATCGAGTTGCCCGGAGCGGCGCTTGACACCTTGAGGAACATCTTCGTGCCCTCAGGGATGCCTGCCGGCCAGTTGCCGGCTGCATCCTTCGCCTCGAAACAATATGTTCCGGCTCCCTTGACGACATAGCAGTTCGCAGGACCTGGGAGTTCCACCGCTCCGGAGATCGGGTTGGTGGAGACTTCCGAGATGTTCGCGTTGAGCGATGAGCCGTCAGTCCAGACAATGGCAGCATTGTTGACTGCACCCGCCTCTTCGTATGAGCCGTTCTTGACGCAGCGGACGCCGGTGGCGTTGCCGCGGTTGAAGGTGTTGGCAGGATTGACAACTGTGCCCTTGCCCGTGTTCTGGATTGTCATCACACGGCCGTTGCTGCCGCTTATCTCATTGATCCAGGCGTGGTGGCGGCTTCCGAGATTGAGGTAGCGCGCGTTCTTGCGGGCGCGGTTTCCGTTGCTTGGGAACCATACGCTGCAGTCCTTGATATATGCGCCGAGGTTTTCGGTCATATCGAGGGTTGCATAGTCATCGGATGTGACGCTTGCGCTGACTCCGAAGACAGCCTTGGCCTCATCAGGCCCCGGCACGTGGTATCCTGCAGGGCAAGGGTTTGCCACATCAGCCCATACAGCGTCACTGAATGAAGGATATCCTGTGATGTCGCTTGAACCGCTGTTGCCGATATAGGTAGTGGCGTATGCTGCACCTGCCTGGTGGCTCTGGGTGGCCTCTCCGAGGTCAGAACCGTTCCTGAAGCCGAATGCAGGGAAGAAGTCAGGGTTGACTGTCGTCAGTGCGGTGCCGTCGAATGAAGGGATTGTCCAGTCATCGCTTCCTGAAGGGATGTCGTTGTCACCCGATGAGCTCCAGGCTCCGAGGATTGATGGACCAGGCATAGGGTCCTTGCGGCCCCACTGGTAGACGAGTCCGTCAGCGCCGACCTTGCCGGGAACGGTGGTTGTCGCACCGAGCAGGCGGTCGAGCATTATGATCTTGCGTCCCTTCGCATCGTCGAACGCGACAGTCTCGCGGGTGACGCTCATCTCCTCGAGGGATTTCTCAGATGCCCAGATGTGCCAGGTCCAGAGGACTGTCCTGCCGTCGGCCGGGTCGAGATATGCCACTACTGTGTTTCCTCCGAGGGCTGCTACAGTGAAGTAGACTTCAGCGCCTTCAGGGATGCCTGCAGGATACTGTCCGTCAGCGGCCTTTGCCTGGAACTTGTAATTGCCCGGAGCGCTGACCACAAAGCAGTTTGCAGGCGAAGGAAGTTCGGTGACAGGACCTTCGAATGCATTGGAAGAGACTTCTGAGACGAATGCGTTCAGCTTGGAACCCTCGGCCCAGGCAAGGACTGCGTAGTTAGGGTCGCCGACGGTGAAGCGCTCATCAGTGAACTCCACGTCGTCTGCGGACTGAGGCATTATCATCCATTCATTACCTTCCTGGACCACCACACCGCTGATCTTGCCGCTGCCCTGTGCCACTGTCTGGCCGGCGAATGAAGCGCCTGACAGCACCTTGACAGCAATGGTGTCCTTCTGCTTTGTCTCGATGAGGACGCCCTGGCCGTAGGTCTTGCCGAGGTCTTCCTCAATCACCTGCCATCCTTCCAGCGAGACATACATCGACTGGTAAGGGCTTGCGAACTTGTCAGGTGTCACAGGTACGGCGGAGAACGCCGCTCCTGTTGAAACCTTTGAAACGTGGCTGCCGTCAGGGTCTGTCATCACGAACACGTCACCTTCCTTGGAGATGACCATCCCGTCGAGATAGACACTGACCTTGTCGCCGAAGGCGTAGCTCCCCGCTGTGCGGAGGATGATGCCGTCCTGAGCCTCTTCACCGTCCTGGAATGCGAAATCACCGGACTTGAAGTTGCTTCCGGCACTCATTACGACGCCCTCAAGGTCGACCTTGTACTTGCAGGTCTTCGGACCGTTGTTCTTGATCTGGAACACCGAAGTGACCCTCAATGCGTCGGGGTTGATTTTCTCGTACAGAGAACTCTCATCGATGCAGCCCGCGAGCAGGAATGCCGCAAGCGCTGTGAGTGCATATGCTTTTATTGAGAATCTTTTCATAGCGGATAGTTTATTCGGATGTCGGGTAACCCGGGTTCTGAGCAACTTTGATCTTTGTGTTGGAATCGATGAAAGTCTTAGGGATCGGGAAGAGGACCGGAGTGTCGTACTGGTCGAATCCGTGGCTTACACAGACCATCTCCTTGTCAACCCTGGTGGACTTGCTCATAGTTGTACCGGAAGAGTAGTTGGCTATCTTGATCTCGCCTTCGCTCTGTCCGCAGACTTCGTTGAGTTCGCGGGTCCTGCGCTTGAAGAAGTTGTCAAGTGCGCGGACGTCGCCGTCACAGGCATCGTTCAGCTGGCTGAAGCGGATGAGGGTGTGGCGCCTCTGGCCTTCGCAGAGGAGTTCGCGCGCACGCTCGTCGAGGATGAAGTCAAGGTCGACCACGCTTGCAGGGACTTCCGTCACGCCTGCACGCCTTCTGATCTTGTTGATCCATTCTGCCGCACCTCCGGCATTGCCTGTCCTGTAGAGGGCCTCTGCATAGAGAAGATATGTGTCAGCAAGCCTCAGGTAGGCGATATCCTGATAGTCACCGGAAGCATCGGCCTTCTCGAGGATGGAGTGCACATAGTCATACTTCTTCGTGGATGGGAGGAAGTAGTTCTTGATGGTTCCTTCCGATGTCGAGAACATCGCGGTTGTGGTCACAATTGCGATCGGGCAGGTTCCGTCCTGGTTGAGGATCTCGTACTGCTTGCCGTTGGCGTCGAGATAGTAGATATGGCGGGTCATCGAGTGCTCGTCGAACCTGATGTCCTTCTCCATCTGACCGTCATAGTCGTAGAGGTTCAGGCATCCGACGGAAGGTGTGATTCGGCCGTTGCCGTAACCGCCGTTAAGAGTGTAGAATATCTGGGCGTTGGAAGTGTAGCCCGGGCAGAGAGTGGCAGGAACCACTGACAGGTTGTATGCATAGTTCTTCCACATCGCGCGTGCGCGGCTGTTGTCGGTGGATCCGTAAGGATAAGTCGAACTCTCCGCATTGAGGAACGAATAGAGCACTTCCTCATTGCCCTGGGAATAGAGCGGACTGCGGAAGAGGTCGATGAAGCAGTTGCCCGGGTTTTCGGCATTCACGCCGAAGCGCGAGGTCATCAGATGGTACGGAGACTCCTCGCAGACTCTCCTGAGGATTTCCACGGCCTTGTCATTCTGCTTTGTGGCCATATACATCTCGCCGAGATATGTGGCTGCTATGGCCCTGTTCGGCTTGGTGTTGTTGCCGTCAGTACGCCATTCGAGATGCTCCACGCAGTACTCGAGGTCAGCGATGATGGCTGCGCGTACATCTGCGAGAGGAGTGCGGTCCCAGTCTGTGCGGTAGTTGGATCCGGTGACCTCCTCGAGGCTCAGAGGCACGTCTCCCCATTCATATGAGAGATGCCTGTACGCCCACGCCCTGAAGAACTTGGCCTGGGCGATGATGGATGTCTTGTTGGCTTCGTCAGCCTCCTTATTGCCGCCTTCCCAGTCCACGCTTTCGTCATTCTCAGCGCGGTTGATGATCATATTGCTGACGTTGATGATGGTGTAGAGTTCGCTGAACATATCTCTGATGAAGGATGCTTCAGTATCCATCTTGAGGTAGTTCGGCCAGTTGTACCATCTGCCGTTCTCGGAACGCTGGTTTCCGAAATAGAGGTCACAGCCTGCGTTGAACGCGGACTGAGTGGAGAGGGATGATCCGCCCGGTCTTGCGTGCTCGTTTCTCATAAGTCCCCTCTGTGCGGAGATCATGCTGTAGAATCCTGTGTAGTCGACGAGAAGGTTGTTGGCGTACATCTCGTCCTTAGGGTTCTCAATGAGGAAGTCATCGCTGCAGGAGGTGCTGAGTGTGAGCGCCGCTGCGACTGAAAGTATGATTATTGATATCTTTTTCATTGTATTGTCCTCCTTAATCATTAAAGGCTCATCTTGAGTCCGAAGGTGAACTGCCTCGTCTGAGGGATCGAGAACTGGCGGGCGCTGCTGCCGACGAATTCAGGGTCGAGGCCGATCCAGTTGGACCAGGTGAAGACATTCCTGAGGTTTGCATAGATCTCGAGTCCGGAGAAATGGATGCGCTCCATCATCCTGTTAGGGAACCTGTAGCTGAGTGTCACATCCTTGAGCTTGATGAAGTCCGCGCTGCGGTACCATCTCATTCCCATAGGGTTGCTGCCGCCGGTCCTGACGCCTGAAGGATATTCGTTGATAGGGTTCTGCTCGCTCCAGATAGGACGGTTGTAGTGATTCATCATATAGGTCTCGCTGACTGAGTTGAGAAGATAGACCGGAGTGATCGAACCGTATCTGCCGGTGAAATAGCAGGAGAATGAGAATCCCTTGTACCTGAAGGTGTTGGTGATAGCCGCATCGAACTTCGGCTCGCGGGCTCCGATGACAGATTTGTCGTGTTCGGCGTCTATCTGTCCGTCGTCGTTGAGGTCCTTGTACCTTACGTGGCCTGCGCTCCATCCTGCAGGGATATTGTCGCCCACCTGGTAGATGCCGTCGAAGGTGTAGTCATAGTAGCAGTTGGTCGGCCAGCCGATGAAGTAGCCTGACGCGATGTCGTCGATAGGGTTGCCGGCATCGTCATAGAGGCCGAGGTCCATCACCTTGGTGTGGGCTGCGGTGAATGAGAAGTTGGTGCTCCATACGAAATCCTTGTGGTCGATGTTGACTGAGTTGATGCCCAGCTCGATACCGCGGCTGTAGGTCTCGCCCATATTCTCCCAGATGTCGGAAGCTCCGTTGATGGAAGGGATTGTCTTCTGAAGGAGAAGGTCTGTGGTAGTGGCAGTGTAGACATCCACGGAACCGTTGATCCTGCCTCTGAGAATCTTGTAGTCCACGCCGAGGTTCCAGCTCCTGGTGGTCTCCCAGCCGAGAAGCGGTGACTCGAGTTTTGTAGGATAGTAGCCGTATGCGGTCGACTTGTCATCCTCGAAATAGTTTCGTGTGCTCAGTGTAGGAAGGGTGGCATAGGCGTCAATAGCCTCGTTGCCGTTCTTTCCCCAGGAGAGCCTGAACTTGAGCTCGCTGACCACCGACGCGAATTTCGTGTCCTTGATCCAAGGCTCGTTCATCATATTCCATCCGAGAGCCACTGACGGGAAAAGTCCGTATTTAGTGTCGGAGCCGAAGGCCGAGTAGCCGTCGCGCCTCACCGTGCCGGTGAAGAGGTAGCGTGAGTCATAGCTGTAGTTGGCGCGGAACATCTGTGAGATGTGGTTCTCAGTTGTCTCGCTTGCGCTTCCTGTGAGGGACGTTGCCTTGTTCGGGCCCCAGTACGAGAGGACGTCATTCGCGAATCCTGTCGCCGACATGCTGTTGCCGACACTCTGGGAGTGCTGGGCAGAATAGAGGCCTGTGAGGAAGATGGTGTGCTTCCCGAAGGTCCTGTTGTAGCTGAGGATGTTCTCCACCAGCCATCTGTTGGCGTAGGAGTTGGAAATGGACATGCTTCCGTTGTTGCGGCTGCCAGTATAGGTGTCGCGGCCGTAATAGGTCTGCTGGAGGCGTGTGTCGAATGAGAGGTTTGTGTTCAGCTTGTATGAGAGGCCCTTGACAGGGAGGATGTCGACCTGCACGTAGTTGCTGGTGATCACCGTCTTGCGGATATCGCTGTTATCGGCGTTGAGGACAGAGAGAGGGTTCTCGTTGTCGTTTCCCTCCCAGGTTATAAGCCTCAGGGATCCGTCGTCGTTGTAGGCCTGTGCCAGAGGGTTCATCCTGTAGCAGTCCTGGAAGTTGACGTTCAGTCCGCTCCTGTCCACATAGTTGACCTGTGTGTTCGTTCCGAACTTGACCCACTTCCCGATGTTCTGTTCGAAGTTGATTCGGCCTGAGAATTTCTGGAAGTCGTCGCCGATTGCGATGCCCTGGTTGTCGACCACGTTGAAGGAGACAAAGTAGTTGTTGTTCTTTGTCCTGCCGCTCGCCGACAGGTTGTGGGTATGGCTTATCGCTGTGCGGAGCGCTTCGCCCACCCAGTCCACATAGTTCCTGGAGAGGAATGTCTCGGTCTCGGTTGCGGTGAAGTCCCCGTAGTACTTGTTCTTGTAGTAGTAGAAGGTGTCTCCGTCCATCATATCAGGTATGTAGTAGGCGTTCGCCACTGTCATATTGCCGTGGTAGCTGACCCTCACCTTGTCGGTGGTTCCCTTCTTGGATGTGATGATTATGACGCCGTTCGCACCGCGGGCTCCGTAGATTGCTGTCGAGGAGGCATCCTTGAGCACCTCCACGCTCTCGATGTCATCTGTATTGAGCTCTGACCAGTTGTTGTAGTAAGGAGCTCCGTCGAGGATGATGAGAGGCTTGTTGCTCGCGTTGATAGAGTTCGAGCCGCGGATGACTGTGGAGTTGTTGGAACCCTCAGCGTCGGAGCCGTAAAGTTCGATTCTCAGTCCCGGGATCGATCCCTGGAGAGCAGTCACCAGGTTAGGTGCAGGTCTCTCTTCGAGGACCTCTTTGCCGAGAGACGCCACAGAACCTGTGATGTCGCTCTTTTTCTGTGTACCGTAGCCTACGACGACAACTTCCTCGAGGAAAGTGTTGTCAGGCTCCATTGCGATGTCAAGCCGGAAGGTCTTTTCGATTTTGACCTCAAGGCTCCTGTAACCCATGTAGAACAGGGCGAGAACGTCCCCGCTTTTTGCAGGGAGGGTGAAATGTCCGTCGAGGTCAGTGTCAACTCCAACCGAAGAACCTTTCACCACAATGCTGACTCCCGGCAGCGGTTCACCGTTAGTCGCATCTGTCACCGTTCCGGTGACATTCTGCGCAAACGCTGAAACTGCGCCGAGCAGCAGAGCGGTGCAAAGCACCATTGCTTTTCGCATCTTCATAAGGGATAAGGTTATTAATAGTTAGGTATAATGTTAGGTTTGCCAATATCAGCTGCACTCTCCAGGAGAATGCCGAATTCCTCTATGTCTCTTACAATCAAGTCAGGTTGATTCGGTGCGGCCCGGGCCGCATCGAGAGTGGTCTCGCCGCTCAGGACAAGGACCCCGAAGGCGCCCGCATTCTGAGCCATAGCGATGTCAGTGTATATCCTGTCCCCCACCATAGCAATCTGGGAGGGTTCCAGATGCCTCTGTTCCAGAATGTTTATCAGCATATTGGGATCGGGCTTGCCGAGAGTCACGTCAGGCTGGCGGCCGGTGGCCCATTCGAGGCACTTGCAGATCGAGCCGCAGTCCACGAGCACGGTCTTCTGGTCGGTCGGACAGACGCGGTCAGGGTTCGTGGCAAGATAGGGAATCCCCTGCGAGATCCACCAGGCCGCACGGCAGAGGCGCGGATAGACCAAGGTCATATCGAAAGAGGCGATTATCACGTCAGGGACATCCTCCGGGTCGTCGGCCGTTATCTCGAATCCGGCCTCGACGAACTGCTTCGTCATACTCTCCGTGCCGAGGATGAAAAGCCTGCGGGCTGACGGACAGTGCGACTTGAGATAGTCTATCATAGCCACCGTGGTGGTGTACATCTCATCCGCTGACGCCTCTATGCCCATCCTGCGGAGCTTCGCCAGATAGTCGTCCAGCGACTTCGTGGGGTTGTTGGTCAGGAACGAGTATGTGATGCCGAGGCGGCGGAGCTTCTCGAGGAAAGGTATGGTGAACGGGAATATGGTGTTGCTCAGGTAGATGGTCCCGTCCATATCGAGAGCCACGTGGCGGATGCGGGAGAGGCTTCTGCGGAGTTCTTCTGTCATTCCTCAGGCCTCCTCTTTCTCTGCCAGCGATGCTGTGAATTCCTGTGAGCGGCTGTATCCGTCACGCGGAGCCTTCCACATAGTCAGGAAGACGACCGCACCTATGAATCCGACTCCGATGAAGGTCAGGAAGACCGCATTCCAGCCGAGCTTGTCGGCGATGAGGCCGATGCCGACTGCAGAGAGAGCCGAGCCGAGATAGCCGAGGATGCCAGTCACGCCGTTTGCTGTTGCGGAGGCCTCCTTGGTCGCCTGATTAGCTGCGCCGATTCCGATGTGGGCCTGCGGACCGTAGATGCAGAATCCGCCCATTGCGAGGAGCGCGATCGAAAGCACTGCAGGCGCTTCCGGGAAGAGTGCGAACGCCCCGAAGAAGACAATGGCCCCTGCCATGCAGACAAGGCACATCCTGTGGGCCTTCCCGTTGAACCAGTGGTCAGTGGCCCAGCCGGCGAAGATTGTGCCCACGATTGCAGTAAGTTCGAACACTGCCACTGAGAGAGCGGCGTTCTGGATGCTCATTCCCTTGGACTCGGTAAGGAACTTAGGCCCCCAGTCCAGGACTCCCATACGGAGCACATATACGAATATGTTGGCGATGGCAAGCGTCCAGACCCAGCGGTTCCTGAAGACCATATGGCTGAGGAATGCCTTGTGGGCCCCCTTCTTGCCTTCAGTCTCCTCCTTTCCGGTATGTGTGCCCTCGACCTCGGGGAGGCCGACGCTCTGCGGCTTGTCCTTCAGCAGCAGGAATATCCACGCCGCACCCGCAAGCGCGAAGCAGGCAGGGATCCAGAAGCACCATTTCCAGGCGCCGTAATGGGTGGCATAGGAAAGCACTCTGGCCGACTGGTCAGCCGCGTCAAGGCTGTCCCATCCCTTGATGCTGCCGGCAAGGTTGGATGCAATCTGGGAAACGATGCTGCTGTCGCCGCTCATATCAGTGCCGAGGCCGGTCATTATCCATCCGCAGACAATCACGGCGCAGAAGGCTCCGATCGAGTGGGATGTGTTCCAGATGGACATCTTGGTGGCAAGCTGCCCCGGTTCTATCCAGGTCGGCAGAAGCCTTGCGCAAGGAGGATAGCCCATCCCCTGGAAATACTGGTTGAGGATGATGGTCACGCCCATCACGAAGATGAGCATATTGACGAACTGCGGCCCTTCGTGCACGCCTGTTATCCAGTAGCTGAGGTCAACTCCGAAACCGAATGCGAAGTTGGAGGCAGCGCAGAGAAGCAGTCCGATGGCCATGAAGACGCGGGTGCTGACTCTGTCGACGATGAATCCGTTTATGAAACGGGACAGTCCGTAGACAATCGACCCGATGCCGATCACGATACCGAAGCTGGTGTTGGAGATGCCGTATTCAGCGGTCAGTCCGGGCATCGCCACGGAGAAATTCTTCCTCACGAAGTAGTATATCGCATAGCCTACCATCGAGACGATGATGGTCCGCCACTGCCAGTACTTGAATGATTTTTTGGTCTGGGTTGCCATATTTTTATCAGATATTGTTCGCTTTGCGGGTTGCCTCTATGTCGAGCGAATCCGCTATTACTGTTATCGGGTTCTCGACGGCGAAGCCGGTGGCCATCTCAATCTGCCACTTGCAGGTCTCGCAGTCGGTGGCCACGAGCATCGGGCGTACTGCGCGGATGTCGTCGAAGATGCTCTGCCCTATCTCCTGGGAGAAACGGTAGTACTCCTTCTTGAAGCCGAACGTGCCGGATATGCCGCAGCACTTCTGCTCGAGCACAGTGAGTTCGACTCCCGGGACCATCTTCAGGAGTTCGGTGGAATAGACCGCCCATCCCAGTTTCTGGAGGTGGCACGGGGTATGGTACGCAATCCGGCGAGGGAGAAGTCCTTTCCTGAAAATGAGTTTTATGTCGCCCGAGGAGATGTGTTCATAGAGCCACTTGACTGCCATCGTGACGGAGTCGCGCACGTCCGCACAGTCGACATCCAGCACATTGCTGTATTCGTCGCGGATGGTGAAAGTGCAGGTGGAGCCTGTGGTCAGGACAGGCATCCCTGTGGCGGCAGCCTTGCGTATGGCCGAGACATTGGCCTTTGCGTGGCGGAGGGCCTGCTTCTTCCTTCCGTTCGCCATAAGGGCGACGCCGCAGCAGCGTTCCCCGTCCAGGAGGTGGACTCCGTAGCCTGCCGCATTGAGCACAGTTACGAGGTCTCGTCCCAGTGACGGGTTGTTGTAGTTCACATAGCAGCCGTGGAAATATGCGGCGTGGCGTCCGAAGGTACTCTGATTCTCCTCGGCGTTCTCCTTGAACCACTTCTCAAAGGTGCCGTCCGAATAGGCAGGGAATGAGCGGTGGGAGTCCACTGAGAAATAGTTGTCGAGGATGTCCTTGATGGTATCGCTGCGGAAGATCGTGTTCGCCGTCTCAGGCATCCTGGTCGCCACCTTCCCGACCAGGTCGGTGTTGGAGAGGAAGAAATCGCGCAGAGGATGGTCAGACGAGCCGTTCTCAAGGCGTGCCTTCTGGATGAGGTCGCCTATGCGGACCCCTGACGGGCAGGCCACCTCGCAGCGGCGGCAGGAAAGGCAGTATTTCAGCAGCTTGTTGTAGTAATCACCGCTCTTGATGCGGTAACGGGCGCCGTCCGGGCCGCACTGCTTCGGTCCGGGATACTCCGGATTGACCGCCATCATAGGACAGTAGTCGTTGCAGGCGGTGCACTTGAGGCACTTCTCAAGATTGGCGGCGTCCTCCGGTCTCATAGTCTGCTGATTATCGAGCCGGCCGCTGTCAGGTTCCCGACAGGCTGGCCCTCCTTGTACGGATGGCCCCCGCCATCTGTTATTATTCCGAACTTCATAAACGGCTGCTCGCCGTAGAAATCTGGCACCACCCACTCGGAATGGTGGCCGCAGTAATCTACATCAAGCCCGAGGACAGGCTCTATGATGCAGTCGTGGAACGCCACAAGCCCGCAGCTGAAGAAACTGCCGGTGGCAATCACGAAATTGTCGGCCTCGAAACGGGTATGGCCGTGGTTCTCTGTAAAGACGGCCGTCAGCCTGCCGTCGCGGAACTCGCCGCCGGTGACGGAATCCCCGAAGAAGAATGTCCCTCCCTTCGACTTGAACTCGCGGATATGCGCCTGATGGCTGTATGCCCCGTCGCGGAAGCGGCGGCTGCTCTCGCCGGTGCAGACCGCAAGGCAGCTCCTTCCGGCTGCGAGTTCCTCGAGCCCGCGGGTCAGGCCGCTGTGTCCCCCGCCGATTATTATTGTGTCAAATCTCATCGTTGTAAAGCCATTGCGCCAGCTGCGCCTCTCTGAGCGCCTCGCCCCAGGCAACAGGGTATATCCCCTTCCAGCGCTCGTTCATAAATCCCTTGAGGTCAGGTTCGCTGAGCAGCCGGGCCGCCCTTTTCGCGCACAGCTGCCCCTGGCAGGTGCCCATACCGAGACGGGTGCGGCGGCGCAGAGTCACGAGGTCGGTCGCACCGAGCTCCCGGGCGGCGCGCACAATCTCCTCTTCTGTGACATTCTCGCATTCGCAGACAAGTTCGCCCCCGAAAGGCCTGCGGCGAGGCGCGGGGTCAGGGAGCACCGCCTTGTCTGTGGTGCAGGCAGCCTCCACTCCGAGCTTGGAGCAGACAAGGTCGGTGGCCTTTTCGGCCATCAGACGGTATGTCATCAGCTTTCCGCCGGTTATGGTTATGAAACCTTTTATATTGTCGCGTGTCTCGTGGTCCAGCAGCACTATTCCGCGGCTGATGCTCCTGCCCGAAGGGTCACCATCAGCGGCCACCAGCGGGCGCAC
Source organism: Bacteroidales bacterium (assembly GCA_045599325.1). Lineage (GTDB taxonomy): Bacteria > Bacteroidota > Bacteroidia > Bacteroidales > UBA932 > Cacconaster. Next base: position 27,017 of record JAZRVT010000041.1, read on the forward strand.
TCCGGAATAAGCGCGCAGTATCCTTGTCGAAGCCAGCGAAGGTGCGAGCTTCGAGCCTTCCCTCAGCAGCAGGTCCACCTCATCCGGAGTCGGCCTCACATCGTCGACCGTCTCGAACGGGACCCTCGTGGAGGTTGTGCCGATGATCGTGACAGACTCCCCGGGAACGAGGATGTCCCCGTCGGCAGACTTGCGGCAGCGGTTCAGCACCACATTGTTTACCCTGTGCCCGAAAACAAGCAGCGTGCCCTTGGCAGGGAACATGATTATTTCAGCCCCGGCCATCTTAGCCACCGCCTGGCCCCAGATTCCGGCGGCGTTGACCACCACAGGAGCGTAATATCTCTCAATCTGGCGGCTCTTCCTGTCAAAGAGCGTCACACCCGCCACCCTGGCGCCGTCCTTTATCAGGCCGGTCAATTCGTGGAAGGTGAGTATCTCCGCACCGTGGGCGCGGGCATCCTCAATGTTTGACAGAGTAAGGCGGAACGGGTCGACCGAGCCGTCGGGAACCTTCACGGCTCCGGTTATTGCAGGGTTGACCGAAGGTTCCATCGCCAGGGCCTCCTCAGGGTCTATCGCCTCAGCGGCGATGCCCGCCTTGCGGCAGGACCTGATGAATATCTTCTGATATGCCGGGTCATCCTCCGGAAGAGTCAGGAAAAGGCCGTCGGTCCTCTCCACGCAATGCGGGGCTATATGCTTGAGTATCTGATTTTCGCGTATGCATTCGGCAGCTGACTCACCGTCGTTCACGGCATATCTCGCTCCGCTGTGGAGCAGGCCGTGGTTGCGTCCGGTCGCGCCGTTGGTGATGTCGCCCTTCTCCACCAGAAGAGCCTTCAGTCCGCGGAGGGCGCAGTCCCTTGCCACCCCGGCGCCTGTGATGCCGCCGCCGATGATGATGACATCGTATTCCTTCCTGCTGCCGGAAGCTGCAGCGGAGGCCGCAGCGCGTATCTCTGTCGAAGAGATATCATAGAGAGGAGCATCCAGGAGAGTCACGCCCTTCACCTCGGGGTTGCCGGCATATCCGGCACAGACTGAAGCGGCATCGGATCCGGGGCGCGGGTAGACCCACACCTCGAACTCATTCAGGAGTTCCCTGCCGCAGTGCCAGCGCTCGATGGAGGCTATGTTGTCGCCGCCGACCACCAGGACAAACTCCTTGTCAGGCTCGAGCGCCTGAAGGTGGCGGAGGGTGTTGATGGTATAATACGGTTCGCTCAGCGAGAACTCCACGTCGGAGACCTCGACCTGCGGAAGAACCCGGGCCACAGTCTCACGTGCGGCCGCCAGCCGTTCCCCGGCAGAAGAGGTCAGCCCCTCCTTGAAAGGATTCTGCGGAGAGACCACAAGCCTCACTCCGCACTCCGGGCGCGTTTCGACTATATGGCGGAGGATGGCAAGATGCCCCTCGTGTATCGGGTTGAACGACCCGAAGAGGAGTGCCACTTTATTCTTGCCGCCAGGTTCCATATCCGTCCTCCTGATTTATTCTCCGATGAACTCCCCGACCACCCTGTCCGCCTCGGCGAGACAGGTCTCGAGGTCGTCGTTCACAAGCACATAGTCGAACCTGTCCGCATAGGAGAGCTCCTCTGCCGCCTTGGCCACGCGTTCCTCGATGACTTCCGGAGAGTCGGTGCCGCGGCCCACGAGCCTGCGCCTGAGCTCTTCTATTGACGGAGCCTTCACGAAGATTGCCATAGCGTCGCCGCCGAAATATTTCTTGAGGTTGATCCCTCCCTTGACATCGACGTCGAACAGTATGACACGGCCGTCGGCCCAGATGCGCCAGACCTCGCTCTTGAGAGTGCCGTAGTACTTGTCTTTATATACCTGTTCGTATTCTACGAATTCATCCTCCGCAATCTTCAGCCGGAACTCCTCGGGATTGATGAAGTAGTAGTCGACGCCGTCGACCTCATTGCCGCGCGGGGCTCTGGAGGTGGCCGAAACGGAAAATCCGAAACGGTCCTCGAATGCGGCAAGAAGATGCTTTACAACAGTGGTTTTTCCGCTGCCCGAAGGAGCGGACAGAATTATTACTTTTCCCATCAGTCAACAAAAATAGCAATTCTTGACCAAAATAAATTATATTTGCCGTGGTTTTTTTCCGAAGGAAAATTCGACTAACAACATATTATGGTATCTTACAAAGATTTAGGCCTTGTAAACACCAAAGAGATGTTTGCAAAGGCAGTCAAGGGCGGATACGCCATCCCAGCTTTCAACTTCAACAATATGGAGCAGCTCCAGGCCATCATCAAGGCCTCCGCTGAAACCAAGTCTCCTGTAATCCTCCAGGTTACAAAGGGTGCCCGCAACTATGCAAACCAGACCCTTCTCCGCTATATGGCGGAAGGTGCTGTCCAGTATGCGAAGGAACTCGGCTGGAAGCGTCCTCAGATTGTCCTCCACCTCGACCACGGTGACAGCTACGAGCTCTGCAAGAGCTGCGTCCAGACCGGCTTCTCATCTGTGATGATCGACGGCAGCGCCCTCCCATACGACGAGAACGTGGCCCTCACAAAGAAAGTCGTCCGCTACGCTCACCGCTACGGCGTGACCGTAGAGGCAGAACTCGGCGTCCTCGCAGGCGTTGAGGATGAAGTTGCCGCTGAGGAGTCCCACTATACAAAGCCTGAGGAGGTCATCGACTTCGTCACCAAGACCGGCTGCGACTCGCTCGCAATCTCTATCGGAACATCACACGGTGCATACAAGTTCAAACCGGAACAGTGCACCCGCGACCCTAAGACCGGCAAGCTCGTCCCTCCTCCACTCGCATTCGACGTGCTCAAGGCTATCGAGAAGAAGCTCCCTGGATTCCCAATCGTCCTCCACGGCTCATCTTCAGTTCCGCAGGAATATGTCGATATGATCAACACCCACGGCGGCAAGCTTCCTGATGCAGTCGGCATCCCTGAGGAGCAGCTCCGCAAGGCAGCCAAGAGCGCAGTCTGCAAGATCAACATCGACTCCGACTCACGCCTCGCGATGACAGCCGCTGTCCGCAAGGTCTTCGTCGACAAGCCGGGTGAGTTCGACCCTCGCAAATATCTGGGTCCTGCACGCGACGAGATGGTCAAGCTCTACAGCCACAAGATCATCAATGTCCTCGGTTCAAACGGCAAGGCGAAATAGTCCCGGACCTTAGAAAAAGAGAGTCCGCACGGCGCTGCCCTGCGGACTTTTTTTTACATTTGCGATATGGAAAGAATGCACCCCTACAGAATAGAGGCCTCGGACGCCCAGGTGGAGCTGGTCGGTGACATCAAGGCCGGATTCCCCTCTCCCGCCGACGACGTCAAGGAGAAGCTCGACCTTGTGAAGCTTCTTGTCAGGCACCCCGCCTCCACCTTCTATTTCCGCATCAGCGGCGTCTCGATGGTGGACGCATCACTGGACGAAGGCGACATCGTCGTCGTGGACAAGAGCCTTGACCTCTACAACAACTGCATCGCTGTCTGCTTCATTGACGGGGAGTTCACCGTGAAGCGCGTGAAGGTCGCGGAGAACCACGTGGAGCTGCTGCCGGCCAATCCTTCATACAGGCCCATCATCATCACTCCCGACAACGAGTTCCTCGTCTGGGGCATTGTGACCTACGTCATCAAGAAAGTCTGATGTACGCTCTTGCCGACTGCAACAATTTCTTCGTCTCCTGCGAGAGGGTCTTCAGGCCCGACCTGCAGGGCAGGCCTGTCATTGTGCTGAGCAACAACGACGGCTGCGCTGTGGCCAGAAGCAACGAGGCGAAGGCTCTCGGCATCAAGATGGGCGACCCTCTCTTCAAGATACGCGACATCGTGGAGCGCAACGGAGTGACTGTGTTCTCAGGCAATATGTCGCTCTACGGGGATATGTCGCGCAGAGTCAGAATGACTCTTGCAGAGTTCGCCCCTCAGATCGAAGTCTACTCCATAGATGAGGCATTCCTCAACCTTGAGGGGATGGAAGCCCTTGATTTCGACGCGCTTGCCAAGGAAATCTCAAGGCGGTGCCTGAAGAATACCGGCATACCGGTGAGTGTCGGAATCTCTCCCACAAAGACTCTGGCGAAGATTGCGTCGAAGCTCTGCAAGAAATACCCGAAGCTGCAGGGAGGCTGCTATATGCACCGGCCCGAGGACATAGAGAAGGTTCTGCGGAAGTTTCCGGTCGAAGACGTATGGGGAATCGGGCGGCGTTCCGCACCCAAGCTCCACGACCTGAACGTACGTTCCGCCTGGGACTTCACACAGCTCAGGCAGTGGCAGGTGCAGTCGGTCTTCGGAGTCACCGGAGTGCGTACCTGGAAGGAGCTCCGAGGAGAGAGCTGCATCGCCATAGACCAGATAGTGGACGCGAAGCAGACCATCTGCAATTCGAGGAGCTTTGCGAGTGACCTGACTAAGATCGAGGAGATATGCGAGCAGGTGGCGAATCTGGCAGCAATGACTGCGGAGAAGCTGAGGAAGCAGCACTCCCGCTGCAGTTCGATGATTGTCTTCGCCCAGGGAAACCGGTTCAAGGAGGATACCCGCTCAGCCGGCGGCAGCCTTCTTGTCTCATTTGAGGAGCCCACGTCAAGTTCGCGGCTCATTGTGAGCGCTTCTGTCGATGCCGTCCGCGACATCTTCTCGCCGGGCTGCAGTTTCAAGAGGGCCGGCGTCATAGCGACGGAACTCTCCCGGGACAACGCTTTCCAGGCCTCGCTCTTCAAATCAGCCGCAGAGCGCGAACGCGAGACCAAACTTATGGCGGCAGTGGATGCCATCAACCGCGCCTCGGGCGAATGGGCGGTAAAGATAGCCTCTCAGGGAACCGGGGCGATCCGGAACAACCGTGAGCATCAGTCTCCTCACTACACGACCAGCTGGGCGGAACTGCCTGTCATCAAGCTCTGATCTCCCAGGCCCCGCCGGCTGAGAATACGGAATCCACAAGCGAGTCGTAGAAACAGCCCCTCTTCGCGAGGTCAAGGAGGTTGAACCTCGGCCTCATCAGCTGCACTTTCGGGAACATATCCCGCACCTGCTGACGCGCAAGGCCTATGTCGGCAGGATCTGCCGGAGCACCTGCCGCGCGCATCAGAGCCTGCATCTTTTCAAAAGGATAGACCTGACCCCTCAGCTTCTCCCTGAACTCCGGCCAGCATTCCTTAATGGTCTTCAGCTGCTGACGCACTGTAGAGGCATCATCATATTTCTCAGTGATCTGCTCGTACCCCAGCATCGGGGCCGGAAAATCCCTGAAAACGCGCAGCGCCCTCTCCTGCTCCTGTCCGAGGGACAGCCAGGAGGCCACGCATCTCTCCACGTCCAGACGGGTGAGATCCATCTCCAGGAAACGGTCGAACACCCCGCACATCGTCAGAGTGCCTATCGCGACCTGGAAGCCGTGTGACTGGAGCTCGCCGTTGAAACGGTAATGGGTCATATCCAGTATATGGCTGAAGAGATGGTCGCTGCAGGAGGCAGGACGGCTCGATCTGGCGGCCTGCATCGCTATTCCGCTGAGGGTCAGACCCTCGAACAGGCCGGCTATCGCTTCCGGGTCGCTGCTGGCAGTGCCTTCCGGGTTGGAGAGCTGGTCGTCGATCACATCCTGGAGCACGTGCCAGGCAGGAGGGTCTATCGGCTCGGCGCCGAGCAGGTCGGCTATCATCCATTCTGCGCCGGCAGGGATCTTGGCGGCCAGGTCTGCGTAGCCGGCGGCTGTCATCTTCTTCGGGGCGGCGGCAATCACGTCGATGTCCGCAATGATGGCGAGAGGTGCCGGGCAGGAGAATGTCTGCTTGGAGTTCTGATAGGAAATGGAAGCCCCGAACGAAGAATAGCCGTCCACGGAGGCTGCTGTCGGGAGGGTCATATATGGCTGGCCGTGATGGTGGGAAGCAAGCTTGCAGAGGTCGTTGATCACTCCGGAGCCGACTGCCACGGCTATCGGGCAGCCGCTGTCCTGCGGCCGGAAGCACTCCTCTGCCGCAGCCTCCTTATGATTCGGGTCATTCTCTATCTGCCGCGCCTTCTCCGGATCGCCGTCAAGCAGGCTGTCGACCATCTCGACATATTTCCACTCTGCGTGGAACTCCTTCTTGTCAATTATATATTTCTGCACATCGATTCTCTCTGACACGAACAGTGACCACACCTTCTCGCCCAGCACGGGCCAGGTGTTGACATCGGCCACAATCACGGCCTTCCGTCCCGGGAAACACTTCCTGAAAACATCCGGAGCCAGAGCGCTCACGCCCCTCCCCATCTCGAAAACCTTAGTGTCAGTCGCAATCGCCAGCGCCTTCTCAATCCTTGCCTTGGAATCCATACTCATTCAGATTTGCAGATATTCAAATAAAGCAGATTTTGGACAAAAATACAAAATTTGCCGCTGCCACCCCCCATCGAAGGGGGCAGTAGCCGAAAAAAACAGGCCGGTTTCTTCATCGGACAGGAATTTTCGCTATCTTTAAAGTCCTAAAGCCAGAACCGATGAAAAGATCCTTCGCAATTGCGGCTGCAGCTGTGCTTTCTACGTTGATCGCGGCAGCGCAGCCATCCGTCAGCAAACTGCAGCGCGCAGAGAAACCTATCGACTACTATCTCAATGAAGGCGTCCACACCTTCGACAGAAGCGTACCGACGCCGTTCCAGGTGCTCGGATTCAACATAGGCGAGCAGTTTGTGGAATGGGGCGACGTGCTGCAATATATGGATGCTCTTGAAAAGGCATCGCCAAGGGTCTCAGTAAAGAAGTTCGGCCGCACCTGGCAGGGGCGGCAGTATATTCAGGTCGCCATAACATCCGAAAGCAACCAGAAGAGGCTCGAAGAGATCCGCCAGGAGCATCTGGCCCTCACTGAACCCGGCAGAAGCAGGAATCTCGACATCGACAGGATGCCTGTCATAGTCGACCTGATGGCATCGATCCACGGGAACGAAGCATCCGGAGTGAATGCGGCAGTGCTGCTTGCCTACTATTTCGCCGCCACCACCGACAAGGATATAGTCGAGATGCTCGACAACACAGTCGTGCTGGTCACCCCGGGCCTGAACCCGGACGGAATCAACAGGAACGCTGTCTGGATCAACTCCTTCACGAGCGCCAACCCCTCCTGCGACAATCTCTCCTACGAATACAACGACCCGTGGCCGTCACCGAGAAGCAACAAATACTGGATGGACTGCAACAGAGACTGGCTCAGCGTCCAGCAGCCTGAAGGCAGGAACTGCGTGAAGATGTACCTTGAATGGATGCCTGACGTAGTGCTCGACATGCACGAGCAGTCCAACACAAGGTCAGGATTCTACTTCAGCCCCGGCGACAAGAACCGCACTCACGAACTCATCCCGGAAGAGAATCAGGAACTCACACAGAGAATCGCGGACAACACGGCCAAAGCCCTCGATGAAAAGGGAATCTATTATTTCTCACGCCAGGGGTACGATGATTTCTTCATCGGCAAGGGCGCCGCATACGGAGACCTCCTCGGCTCGGTCTGCATCCTTCACGAGCAGGGAGCCACATATGCCATGGCCCGCCCGACACCGTGGGGCAAACTGGAGTTCTACACCACTGTCCGCACCCAGTCCGTAGCCGGCCTCAGCGTCGCGAAGTCTGCATACCAGTTCCGCAAGGAACTCCTCGATTACCAGAGACGCTTCTATGCCGACCAGGCGAAGGCGGCCGCAAAGGACCCTGTGAAGGCAGTCCGCTTCCGCATAAAGGGCGACAAGGCCAGGGAGTTCCACCTCCTGGAGAACCTTCTCTTCCACGGGATCGAAATTTACGAAGACAGCAGGTCCGAAGGCTGGTACGTTGTCCCTATGGCCCAGAAGAAATACTATATCTTCAAGGCAATGTGGGACAAGATCACCGAATTCAACGACGACGTCTTCTACGATGTGTCGACCTGGTCGTTCCCATATGCGTATAATGCCGAATTCGAGAACTGCCCGGCCGCGAACTGCGGCAGGAGAATCGAGGAGGCCGTCTTCCCTGCCGGCAAGGTCGAAGGAGGCGTCAGCAATGTGGGCTATGCATTCGAGATGTCAGAGTTCTACGCGCCCTATGTCGCAGGACAGCTGCTGAAGAAGGGTCTGATCGTAAGGGCCGCCACAAAGCCGTTCACCTATCAGTGGGAAGGCAGCGAGCGGGTGTTCCCGGCAGGGACTCTGGTTGTCCCTGCATTCAGGCAGAACTGCGACAATGACAGCCTGTTTGAAACCGTCAGCGCACTTGCCGCTGAAAGCGGCGTTGACATCATATCCCTCAAGACGGGAAGGATGAAAGACAACGACCTGGGCAGCAGCATATTCTGGCATCTGCGCGAGCCTCACGTGGCCATTGTCGCAGGCACCGGGATGAGTGTCGGAGAGACTGGCGAAGCCTGGCTGGCAGTCGATGAGAGATTCAATTTCGACCACACTGTCATCAACCACAGGGACGTCACGGCATCGACAGACCTGAGCCGCTACAATGTGATGGTTGTCACAGGGAAGCCGACCGGGAACGACAAGTTCTACGAGAAGGTGGGCAGATGGGTGAAGGACGGCGGAACCCTCATCCTCAACAGAGGCGCATGCACCTTCGTCGAGAAGGCAGGCCTGGGCAAGATCGAGAAGAGTTCATCCGGCGGCATCGACGGCGTCATCCTCCAGACTTCCATAAAGAAGAGCTCGCCTCTGTTCTGGGGCTGCGGAGAAAGCACCCTGCCGGTCTACAAGACGGCAGCCGGCACATACTCCTGGGAAGGAGCCTCAGTACCTGCGAAGTACACTGACAGCCCGTATGTATCAGGCTATTGCTCAGATGAGAACAGGGCGGAGATCGCCGGGTCTCCGGCAGTGATGACAAAGGGCTGCGGCGACGGATGCGTCATCTTCTTCGCGGACGACATGAACTGGCGTTCATACTGGTACGGCACCCAGAAGGCATTCATCAACGCAATCCTCTTCTCCAACCTGATCTAGGCGCCAGCCAAGGGACAACGCCGGGGAGAAACGGCTGCCCAAGGGAACCATCGAGGCGGGCGGAATAAGCGAACGACGAATGAGATGCCGGTTACAGGACCGCGAGGTTCTGTAATTGCGAGGACTGTTTGAGCATCTTTTAGGTCGCGAAGCGGACTAAAAGTGCGAGTTCCGCAGCAAAGGCATCGAAGAGAAAGTGAGCCCGCCTGCCGACGCAGGTGACCAGGGCAGCAGTTTCTCCCCGGACTAATAGTGCTCGACGTTGTGCCGGCACAGGATGTCCATATGCATATAGTTGTCTCTCTTTGCCGGCTCCTTCTTCATCACCAGGTACTCGACAAGCGAAATGACGGCGAGTCTGGTCTGCTCATCGGTGTGCTGAGTGATAAGGTACTGGACCACACCGTTCCTGAGAGCCTCCATATTGCCGTCCAGATTGTCGAAGCCGATGGTTCTGGGAAGCCTCCCCTCCTTCTCGAGACTCTTCAGGAAACCGGCGATCAGATGCACCCTCGAGTTGAACATCACCACGTGAGTGATGCCCGGATTATCGTCGAAGAATTTCGACAGCGTCGGATTGACAGATTCCGGCTCGTGAGGATTGATGAATACGTTGAGTATTTCTGTATCAGGATGATGCTCAGTCATATAGTCGACAAAACCGGACCTTCTGTTGACCGTCGGGTCGCTCTGGCGGCTGCGGTCGCGCTCGATGCGGACGACCGCCACCCTCATCGATGCGTCGGCCCCCGCCACCGAAGAGACGGAATCCATCAGCAGCTCCCCGCAGAGATATCCGCTCTGGTACATCGGCATCCCGAAATATGAGAGATATCCGTTCTCTTCCAGTTTTGTGTCGACATATGAATACGGGATGCCGCGGCGATGGAGTTCTGCGGTCAGAAGAGCTGTCTCGTTCTTGAACATCGGGGCGAGCACGACCGCCGACGGGTCCATATCCAGAAGAGTGGTGCAGGCCGCGCGGAAGGACTCGATGCTGTACTGGTCATAGAAGACCGTCACGATGTTTATATTGAACGCCCTGGCATACTCGCGGGCAAGAGCAGCGCCCCTGCCGGCCATCTCCCAGTACTCTCCGGCCGAATACTCCGGAATGAGGACGGCGACCGCATGGTCCCTCTTGGTCGCAAGGATTGATGCGTAGATGTTTGGCTCGTAACCGAGATCCTTGATGACCTGCATCACCTTGTCGTAGCTCTTTTTCGACACCTCGCCGCGGTTGTGGATGACGCGGTCCACAGTGCCCTTCGAAAGGCCCGAAAGCCGGGCCACATCCTTGATCGTAATCTTGATTCCTCTCTCTTCCATATCACAAAAATAAAAAAAAATTCCGTGACCGCGCACGATTGATAAAAAATATCCACAACGCAACTACGCACCACCGCTACGGGCGTCCGTCCGTTAACGGGCACGGAATTCCGTGCCCGAACACGAAATGCGTTCCTATGCTCTTCCACGGCCGTTCCACGCTTGTTTTATTGTATAGTTATACCTATTTTTGTACGATACCGATTGGAATCGTATTACTAACTAACAATATTCAACCAACATCTTTTTTCATGACACAAAAAACAAACATCAGCAAGGGCCTCGTCAAGATGGCAAGACTCTTCCTTGTTGTCTCAGTGTTCCTGTTTGCCGGATTCCAGCAGGCAGCTGCACAGACAATCGATGTCAAGGGCACCGTGGTCTCCTCGACCGACGGCCAGCCTGTGATCGGCGCTTCTGTCATTGAGAAAGGCACCACCAACGGAACCGCCACTTCAGTGGACGGTACCTTCCAGCTCCGCGTCAGGGAAGGCGCAACTCTGGAAGTTTCCGCAATTGGATACGCAACTCAGGAAATTGCGGCCGCAGCGGGTCCGATGAATGTCATTCTCGCAGAAGATGACCTGTGGCTCGACGACGTCGTGGTCGTCGGATACGGTGTACAGAAGAAAAAACTGGTCACCGGATCAACAGTTCAGGTAAAGGGCGATGAAATCGCCAAACTCAACACCACAAGCGTAATCGGAGCTCTCCAGGCTCAGTCTCCGGGCGTGAGCATCGTCCAGAACTCCGGCTACCTCGATGCAGGGTTCAAGATCAACATCCGCGGTCTCGGCACCACAGGTGACGCTGAGCCTCTCTACGTCATCGACGGTGTAGCAGGCGGAAGCATCAGCTCGCTCAACCCTAACGACATCGAGTCCATCGACGTCCTCAAGGATGCGGCTTCTGCAGCAATCTACGGTGCGCGTGCAGCAAACGGTGTCATCCTCGTCACGACAAAGAAGGGCAAGGAAGGTCAGAGCTATGTCACTTATGACGGCTACTACGGCTTCCAGAACCTCTACAAGATCCCTACAGTGCTCACCGCACAGGAAATGATGATGATTCAGGATGAGCAGCGCGCAATGGACGGCCTCGATCCTTGGAACTGGCCTCTTCTCCTCGGCAGCAAGGCATACAACAGTGTAGCAAGCGGCTGGCAGGGTACCAACTGGATCAAGGAGATGCTCAACAAGAACGCCAAGATACAGAGCCATTCTGTAACAGTCGCAGGCGGCACTGAGCGCAACTCCTACTCTCTCGGCTTCACTTATTCAGAGCAGGACGCCACAATGGGTGTTCCGGGTGACGTACCCGGACTCCAGAAGTACAACTTCCGCGTCAACAACGAATACATTCCGCTGAAGCAGGGCAGCCTCAATGTCCTCACAGTAGGTGAGACCCTCAACTACCGCTACGGCAAGTCTCACGGCTACTTCGGAACAGGTGACAAATATTCAAGCACCATCCGCAAGGGCATCCTCCACACACCGTTCCTCCCTGTATACAAAGATGACGGCTCATACTACGGACTTCAGGACCAGTATGCTGACAAATATGACTGGGACGTTGCAAATGCTGACGACGTCAACCCTATCGAGCAGCTGGCACTGGGCAACGAGACCGAGAGCCAGAACCACTACCTCCAGGCAAGTGCGTATGCAGACTTCCAGCCGATAAAGAACCTGCACTTCAGGTCCCAGTTCGGTTATATGATGGGAGCAAGCTCAAGCCACTCCCACTCCCCTATCTATGAAATCGGCCGTATCACAAAGCACACTGTCAACACAGTTTCACAGAGCGCAAGCATGTACAACCGCTTCACCTGGGATAACACCGTCAGCTACTCATTCGACGTCAAGGAGCACCATTTCGACGTACTCGGCGGTGCTTCCATCGAGAAATGGGGCAACGGCACATCCATCAGCGGCACCAAGAACGATTTCATCTTCAACGACCTTGAGCACGCTTACCTCAGCAACTGTACTTCACTCACAACCAACTCCAACGACGTCAAGGGCTCTCACAACACCGACGGCAGACTCGCATCCTTCTTCGTAAGGGCGAACTGGGACTGGAAAGAGAAGTATATGGTATCCGCAACAGTACGTGCCGACGGTTCTTCAAACTTCGCACAGGGTCACAGATGGGGTATCTTCCCTTCAGTATCCGCAGGTTGGGTAATCAGCAACGAAGACTTTATGGAAAGTGCAAAAGGCACAGTCGATTTCCTGAAGTTCCGCGCTTCCTGGGGCCAGAACGGTAACTGCAACGTGAACGCATTCGAGTATCTCAACCTCCTCAAGACAGGTAACCTCGACGGAAACGGATATCCTTTCGGAGATATGGGCGCAAACGCAACCGGTACCTACTCCTACAAGATCACCAATCCGGAACTCACCTGGGAGACTTCAGAGCAGATTGACCTCGGTCTCGACGCAAGGTTCTTCAGCAGCAGGCTCGCATTCGAGTTCGACTGGTACCGCAAGGCCACCAAGGACTGGCTGGTAACAGCTCCTATCCTCGACCACTACGGAGCAGACGCTCCTGCAATCAACGGCGGTGACGTTGTCAACAGCGGTATCGAGGCAGCTCTCCGCTGGAATGACTACAAGGGCGACTTCAACTATGGCATCGGCATCAACGGTGCATACAACAAGAACAAGATCACCCGTATCGCAAACGCTGACGGCATCATCCACGGACCTGGCGGAGGAGACGACGGCCTTCTCTGGCACGGTTGCGACGAAGTTTACCGCGCTCAGATCGGAATGCCTATCGGCTACTTCTTCGGTTACAAGACTGCAGGCGTATTCCAGACTGAACAGGAAATCGCAAGCTACACCGGACCGAAGCTCTATGGCGACAGCACACGTCCCGGCGACCTCATCTTTGTTGACACCAACAATGACAATGTCATCGACGAAGGCGACCGCACAATGATCGGCGACCCTCACCCTGACTTCACAATGGGTCTCTCACTCAACTTCGAATGGAAGGGCATCGACCTCGCACTCACCGGCTACGGCGCATTCGGACAGCAGATCCTCTACTGCTACCGCAGTGTCATCGACGGTGCTGCAGGAAACTTCACTGACCAAATCCTCCAGAGATGGTGCGGTGCAGGCACATCCAACAGATTCCCTCGCCTCTCATTCTCAGGCAACAACTGGAACAAGGTCTCCGACATCTATCTCGAGGACGGTGACTACTTCAAGATCCAGAACCTGACCCTTGGATACAATCTGGCCAAGGCATTCAAGAACTTCCCTCTCCAGACCCTCAGGGTTTACGTGAGCGCACAGAACCTCTACACCTTCACCAAATATCCGGGAATGGATCCTGAAATCGGTTACGGTGGAAACGACAGCTGGGCTCAGGGCATCGACCTCGGTTACTACCCAAGCACACGTAATATCCTCATTGGTCTCAGTATTAAATTTTAATTGAGGAATGAATATGAAAAAGATACTTTATTCAATACTGGTATTTGCTGCTCTTTGCTCAGTTGTCTCCTGCGAGGACTTCCTTACCACAGCCCCTCTCGACAGACAGAGCTCTGCAGGTTTCCCTAGCAGCGAAGCTGAAGCACAGCAGCTGGTAACTTCCATCTACGGAAGTCTCCTCTATGTCTCACCTGAGACCAGCACTCAGCTCTACCTCGCACAGCTTGCTTCTGACGAGTGCCTCGGCGGCAACGTTCCTGCAAATGCGAACATCGCCCACAGCCTCATGAAGTACAGCACCAGCGCCAATGACTTCCAGCCGATGTGGAAACGCCTCTACACTATGATCAACAAGGCAAACGCCACTCTGGAAATCCTCAGCTCCTGGGAAGGCTTCCAGGACCAGAATCTCCAGAAGAGACTCATCGCCGAGACCCACTTCCTCCGCGGCTACGCATACTGGGAGCTCGCTCTTTCATTCGGTGAAGTTCCTATCCACCTCACAAACGACGGTGTGAATGCACCACGCGCAAGCATTGACCGCGTATACGGTGTAATCGCACACGAAATGAGGGAAGCCATCAACAATCTCCCTAACGAGATCTACCCTGCAGGCCACGCACTCGAAGGCCACGTGACAAAATACGCTGCAGAGGCTCTTCAGGCACGTATCTTCCTGTTCTACACAGGCCGTTACAACAAGACTGAGCTTCCTGCAATGGTTGACGAGGAAGGCAATGTCGTCGAAGGTTCATCGCCAGTATCAAAGGCAACTGTGATCTCCGACCTCGAGGATTGCATCAACAACTCCGGCCACAGGCTTGTAAGCGACCAGCGCAACCTCTGGCCTTATACTGCCGAGATTCTCAACAAGAACAGTATCGGTGTCTCCTACAAGTACGCAGTGAACAACGGCCTGAAGTGGGAAGGAAACAGCTCTGTCGAGACCGTCTTCGCAGAGAAGCACAACCTCTCTGCAATCAGCGGTGCAACAGAGTGCTTCTCCAACACTCTCGCAGCATTCTTCACTCCTCCGAAAGGAAGCCGCACATACAGCGCAGCAACCGTCCAGTACTCTTACCCGTTCTCTGAGGGTTGGGGCCAGGGTCCGGTTTCTCCTACAATGGTTGAAGACTGGATCGCCTGGGAAAAGCAGCAGGGCGTGAAAGACCCTCGTCTCACAGGTTCTGTATGGGCAACTGAAATCAGGCACCCGGACGGATTCCCTAACGGCGAAGTTCTCATTGACAAGAGAATGGATCCGGATGAGGCAGGTTATTCCGTTGCTTCCATCTACTACGAGCAGACTGGCTACTACCAGAAGAAGCTCATCGTTGTAGGTTGCTGGAATGACGATGCAAACAAGTGGAACCAGACATTCATGCCGGTTCTCAATCCAGGCCTCACAACAAGAGACCACTTCTGCTACACCAACGCGACAGATGTAATCCTTATCCGTTTCGCTGATGTTCTCCTTATGCATTCAGAGCTTACAGGCACTCCTGACGGCCTCAACAAGGTACGTGCACGCAGCGGCCTCCCTGCAATCGCATACTCATTCGAGGCACTCCAGAACGAACGCCGCTACGAGCTCTGCTTCGAAAGCCTTCGCTGGTACGACCTTCTCCGTTGGTCAGGTCCTTCACTCGAATATGCTGGCAAGATGCTCAACAAGAAGAACGGCTTCAAGATTGTCAACGAGGCCAAGGTTGTTGACATGCCATACTACGACTATGCTGCACGTCTTAAGGAGACCCAGGGCTACTGGCCTATCCCTCAGGACGAAATCGACAAGTCAGAGGGCGTGCTCACCCAGAATCCCGGCTGGGACATCCCTAACGCTGCATTCAAGGGCTGGAATTCAATTTAATTAGCTTATGATTATGAAAAATACAATCAAGACTATCGCAGCTGTCGCAGCATTGGGTTCAATGTTCGCCTGCGCTCCAATCGAAGACCAGAGCCTGCGCGAAAAATATATCACCAATGCAGGCGCTCCTCTCACATCAGCTGAGATTACACAGCACCTTTCAGTCACCCAGCCTAAGGCTGCTCAATATGAAGACTACTACATTGAGGTCAAGAACGACAACCCTGACATTGCCGGTGTATGGCATTTCACCACTGGCGGCGGAGATGCTGTCCTCTTCTCAAAGAACGGTTCTTACGAGTATGCTGCAAACGGTGATTTCGAGGTATTCTTTGTAGCTTCCACTGCAAACCAGCTCGTTGAGTCAGAACATTTCAAGGTATCTGTCGCCAACGTATTCGACCCTTGGGTAGGAATGCTCACAGGCGCAACATCCTCAAAGGATGTCGACAGCCAGAAGACCTGGGAGTTCCGCACCATCGACCACACCACCAACAAGGACACTGCAATCCCTCACGACCCTTCAGGATGGATCTGCGAAAGCCCTGGTTATCCTCTCTGGGCATACTATCCTTGCACTGACTGCGGTCAGGACTGGGGCGGCAAGGCAACTTTTGCTGATGCCGGTGACCAGACAATGGTATTCAAGTTCGGCGGCAACAAGCTCACCACTTACGACAGGAACGGCAACAAGAAAGCTGAAGGTTCATTCGGTGTCAGCAGAACTGCTCCGGATCCACGCGACCCTGCAGCAGGAACAGGCATGAAGGCTATGGGTGCCCTCACAACCAACATTCCTCTCCCTGGCGGAGAGTATGACTGGGACGGTCAGGGTGACAACAACACCTTCCTGCTCCTCGAGCTCACCGACGAAATCCTTTCAGTAGGTCACGCCAACTGGCCGAACCCTGTCCCTGCAAAATGGACAGACGACGACTGGGGCGTACAGATCTGGCTCTGCTGGTACAAGGTAAGAAAGTAATCCTCTATTTATAAAAGGTGGGGTGGGATTTCCTCCCCCACCTTTTTATTTAATGATATGCGTAGAGTATTTGCATTTGCAGCCATTATATCCCTGCTGCTTGCCGGATGCGCCAGGAACAGCGAAATGACCATAAACGGCACCATCTCCGGCCAGTGGGACGGGGTCAACGTCTATTTCTGCCCTCTTCCCCACCCAACGGAAGATGTGGTTGATTCAACCGTCGTCAGAAACGGGACATTCACCTTCACCATTCCGGCAGACTCATGCTATGTAGCCCGCCTGGAATTGGACAGAACTGCTGGAGCCAATATTCAGATGCTCTACGTAGCCGTAGAGCCCGGCATCCTCAATGTCGAGCTGAGCGACAACAGCCACGGCGGCGGAACACCGTTGAATGATACTCTCCAGGTATGGAAAGAGTACATTTCAGCTGCACAGAAAGCCTCCTCCCCTATGCATTCATTCGCTCTCTCAGAACAGATCCTGGAATACACCGCCAACCTTGTCTGCAACAATCCGAACGGAGTGGGCGGCTATCTCCTGTGGAGATACGGCCGATTCTTCCCGGACAGCACTAAAGCGAAAATAGATTCTTTGGGAATAACCAAGTACATTCCGGATGTCAGCACACGCAAGCCGAAAAAATAGACTGACAGTACTGATATTCTTTATTCTATCAGGATGTTTTCTGTTCTTTGCCTGCCCATACGGCCTGGTTTTCAAAGAACAGGTCGTCCTTTTTGAATTCACAGGCAGCTATCTGGCTGAACTGTTCTCCAAGCCTGCGGCAATAGCCGAGCTGCTTGGAACCTTCCTCACACAATTCTTCATTCTGCGGTGGGCGGCAGTCCTCATCACACTTCTTTGCGCCGCACTGCTGTGGGACGGATTCCGCCGTGTGCTCAATACCATTGGATCAGCGAACAGCGCCATACTGGCGCTGGCACCTGCAGCATCCGAACTGGTTCTGAACTGCCAGTACGAGTATCCCATTTCAATGACTGCCGGTGCCGCGATTGCGGTATGGATGGCACTGGGATGCATATCAATCAAAAACAAGCCGGCCAGGACGGCTGCCAGCATAGTCTGCGCTCTGGCCTCATATCCTTTCGCGGGCATTCACTGCCTGCTCTTCTTCTTTGTCCTCTGGGCCGGAAATGGCACGAAGCCTCTCTCCTGCCCCGGATACCTTGCCTGCGCCGCCGCATACATATTTGCATCAGGGAAGCTGTACCTGATTGACTCGGCACAGGCATTCTCATACCCGCTTATTACGGGTTCCGCAATCGGAAACGTCTATACACTATATATCACTGAGTTCATTGCTCTCTGCTGCATC
Organism: Bacteroidales bacterium; assembly: GCA_045599325.1. Taxonomy (GTDB): domain Bacteria; phylum Bacteroidota; class Bacteroidia; order Bacteroidales; family UBA932; genus Cacconaster. The sequence continues at coordinate 44,949 of JAZRVT010000041.1, forward strand.
GCTGCGGCAAAGGTGCGCTGTCCGGCATTCATACCGGCAGCCGCTGTCCTCATCCTCACCGGAACTGCCTTTTTCCTTTGCAGGGACAGCAAGACCCATTACGAATTGAAAATATCCACTCTTGCCTACTTCGGCAGATGGGACGCCGTCCTGCAGGCAGGCAAGGAAAACCCATACAGCTCCCAGCTGGGAGCCTACTACTACAATGTGGCCCTGGCAAGGGAGGGCAGACTTTCACAGGGACTGCTTGACGCCTATCAGCCGCTGTTCAACGGACTTTTCATACCTGTTGAAACATCTGTCGGATATCCCAAATACATCGCCAGCGCCGATGCCCTCCTCCTTTGCGGCGACTATTCCCAGGCACAGCATTCACTCCTTACAGGGATGACCTTCACACCCCACTGCCGCTCATCCAGGGCTGCGAGGAAACTGGCCGAAATCGCAATAGCAGACGGTGACAACGCTGTCGCCGTCAAATACCTGAAGATGCTCTCCCACAGCATAATGCACCGCAGGTGGGCGAAGGATGCACTGGATCTGGCCAGCAGCGGAGAGGCATATCCCCAGAATCACAACAGAGAGATTCTCGTGAAGGCGAACGACTTTGAGCCCGCGCTGCGCAATATCATCGAATCAGGAGATTCGCATAGCGCTGCGGCCATTGAATATCTCCTCTGCCTGGACCTGCTCAAGAAAGAGTCACAGGCATTCTTAACCGATTTCCGCAAATATTATCTGCCGAACAATGCCGGACGGCCGCTGCCGGAACTCTATATGGAAGCACTGGCCATGCTCGGACTGGGTGAAGACTACGGGGTTTCAGCAGAAACGGCCAGAAATTGCCTTGACTTTCTGAGCGGCAGCCACAACCGGTATAAAAACACATATTGGTACTACCTGCTTTACGCACAACCCGGGGAATGATGAAACGGCATCTGCTCATACTGACCTTCGCACTGCTTGCATTGTCTGGATGCAGGGAGGAGGAACGCACTGCACTGCCGCAGATGTTCCCTGACTATACTGATATCGCAATACCATACAACACGGCTCCGCTCAACTTCAACATTGACGGCGCAGGAAGAATAGATCTCTGCGCACGGAGCGCCTCCGGAGAGTGGAGATTCTCCGGACGCAACGGAAAGATGAGGTTCAATCCCCGCAGATGGAGGGAGATGCTCCAGGCCGCTTCCGGGGACACTGTCCGTATAAGTCTCAGCCTGAAATATGGAGACCGGGTGATTGAACTTGAGCCTTTCTGGTGGGCGGTAAAGCCGGAGGCCATTGACAGATACCTGAGCTACAGGCTCATTGAGCCGTGCTACGAGGTATGGAACAAAATAACAATCGAAGAGAGAGACCTGGAGAGCTTCAAATGCCGCAGAATTGCTGACAATGAGGTCACCGGCAGCAGCTGTATGAACTGCCACACCTCCAACAGGTCCGCAGAACCGGCAACCTTCCTGCACGCACGCAGCAAGGGCGGCGGAACGATTTACAGCAAGGGCGGGACCGTCCGCAAGATTGATACCTCCTCCGACAGCACAGACGGTCCGGCAGTCTATGGCGAGATTTCGGCAGACGGGCGATGGGGAGTCTTCACCACAGCCAGGATCCGCCCGATCCTCAACAGTTCGGCGCTTGGAAGGCTCGAGGTGTATGACAACAGTTCAGACCTGATCCTCATCGACTTCGAGAACAATACGATAACAGACTCCCCTCTGGTCAAGGGTCCTGAGTTCCAGGAGACTTTCCCCTGCTGGAACGCCGCGGGCGACAGAATCTATTTCTGCAGGGCCGGGAGCCTGCCACAACCTGACAGCACCTTCAGCATGAGGTATAACCTCTACTCTATTGACTTCGATGCCGATGAAGGCAGATTCGGCCAGGACCTGAGGCTTGAATTCGACGCTGCGGCAATGGGCAGGAGCGTCAGTTTCCCGAAATGTTCTCCTGACGGCAGGCATCTTCTCATAAGCGCGAGTGACTACGGAACCTTCCCTGTCTGGCATCTGGAGACAGACCTCTGGATGCTGGACCTGCAGGACGGTGAAATCGACCGTATGGAGAGTGCTAACGGACCCTATTCAGACAGTTACCACTGCTGGAGCAGCAATGGCAGCTGGATCTGCTGGGCAAGCAAGAGGGACGACAGAGTCTACGGAAGGCCCTATCTTGCGTTCATCGACGAAAACGGCGCAAGTTCCAAGGCATTCCTCCTCCCGCAGCGCAATCCTGACATATACAACAGCACTCTCAAATCCTACAATATCCCTGAACTGTACGGCACTCCTGAAGTGTACGGCGCGCAGGACGTAAGCAGGATTTACAGAAAAATGGAGTGCGAAAAACTTCAGTACGTGAAATGAGCAGACGGTTCCACTACATATTGCTCGGGCTGTTCGGAACAGCCGTCTGGATCTTCTTCGCTCTGGCATATCAGGGACATCTCCACTTTACGGAGGGCAACCAGATGTTCCTCTTCACAGGCCCGTATGCCAGGGAGACCTTTCAGGAGGCAGGCGGACTGGCCAATTACATAGCCGCTTTCCTTACCCAGTTCTACTACTGGTCAGCCACAGGCGGATTTGTGATAGCGCTGGTGTGCGTCCTGACCGCCCTGGGCATCTCGCGGTTCTGCCGCAGCGAGGCCACTCTGCCGCTGAGCATAATCATTCCGGCCATATACGCCGTAATGATGCTGGACGGGAACTGGGTGCTCGCCGGGCTGGTCGGAATCTGCTGTGCAGTGTGGATCGCCGCACTCGTCGTGAGACTGCCTGCCGTACCCGGGATCCTGACAGCAGCCGCACTTGCATATCCAGTATGGCATTTCCTGCTGGACGCCAAGTTCTTCGAGTATATGGTGGCCCCTGATGCGGTCTACTTCTGCCTTCTGGCCGGAACAGTCCTGATATGTGCCGCCGGATGGTTCATACGTCCGGAAAAGAGCCGGCTGGCAGTTGCCATAGCGCTGTATGCCGTGATATTCACCGGAATCGCAGCCGGTACAGTCAAGAGATACAACGGGCTGAACGAAGAGATCCACCGCTACGAATATATGGTCAGGGTCCGGGACTGGGACGGAATTCTGGAATATTCAAAGAACCGCACCCCCGCCTCCCCTCTCTCCACCAATGCCGTCAATCTCGCCCTTGAGATGCAGGGCAGGCTTGGGGATGAGATGTTCAGCCATTATCAGAGCGGAGCGAGAAGCCTTGTGAACTTTGAAGAGAGAAAGATTTCATCGGAGATTCTCTTCCTGCTCGGCTTTGTAAACGAAGCCCAGCACGTCGCATTCGAGGACATGGCCGGAAATCCGAACAGGAGCAGAGGAGTTTACCACCTTACCAGACTGGCCGAGTTCGGAGCCGTGGGTGACAGAAGCAAGGCGCTCAACGACAAATATCTGAACACATTGAAGCGGACTCTGTTCTACAGGAATTTCACACCCGACACAACACTGGTAACCCCGGAAATGGAGCCTTGCGGGGATTTCTTCTTTGATTTCGGAGACTTTGAAAGGAACCTCAGGATTCTTCACCGCCAAAGGCCGGACAACCGCCGCGTCACCGACTATCTTGCGGCCTCGATGCTTCTGGAGAAGAATCTGACTGAATTCGGAGAGACCTTCTGCCAGACCGGAGACCTGCCGCGCCACTGGCGTGAAGCCAAAGCGCTGATAGATGTCTATAACGGCTCTGAGCCGTCGTCTGACCTGTCACAATATATCCTCTTGTTCAACACCGTGCAAGGCAACGTGTCCAAGATGGGCAGGTATTCAGGCACCTACTGGTATTACGCGAATTTCAGATGAAAAAGTCAACTGTACATATTGCCGTTCTTGCGCTGCTTCTGGCTGCCTGCTCCCCGGTCTGCGAACAGCGTGGAAGTCTCCCGCCCATATATCCCGACTACTGCAGCGTGACAGTTCCCGAGGATATCGCGCCGTTGAACTTTATGGTTGAAGGCGCGTCGCGAGTACGTGTCAGCATCAACGGGACCCTCTGCGCCAAAGGCCCATACGCCAGATTCAGCAAAAACCGTTGGAAGAAGCGCACCGCCGCCAGTGACACACTCAACCTTCAAGTATGCGCCAGAATCGACGGAAAATGGATTGAATACAGTCCGTTCGACATCTATGTGAGCCGCGATCCGATAGATGCCACAGTCGTCTACCGCCGGATTGACCCGGGTTTCGAGCTTTACGCAAAAATGGGCATCTATCAGCGCGAGCTGAGTTCCTTCAGGGAACGCGCTGTCTACCTCAACAACACCTTGGGTGTCGGCTGTGTGAACTGCCACTCATTTGCGAAGGGGAATCCGGACAATATGCAGCTGCACTTCCGCGGAGAGAACGGAGGAAGTCTCATAAAGACCGGCGGCAAGGGAGAAGTCTTCAATATGAAGAACGGCCTCACGCTCGGCACTGTCTACCCATACTGGCACCCTGAGGGGCGGTATATCGCCTACTCCGTGAACGACATCAAGCAGAGTTTCCACAATCTTCCAGGAAAAGTCCTGGAGGTCTACGACCTTGCTTCGGACGTCGCGGTTTATGACACCGAAAGACAGGAGCTGCTTGTTTACCCGTTACTGCAGGACAGCACCCGCTTCGAGACCTTCCCTGCCTTTTCAGCTGACGGAAAAACCCTCTATTTCTGCAGCGCGCCTGCCTCCAGGGATTTCGGCAGCATCCGATACGGCCTCTACTCGACTGGATTCAACTCCGCGGACGGGAGCATAGGAACCGGGATATCCCCTGTATGGCAGGAAGATGGCAGAAGCGCAAGTTTCCCGCGCCCTTCATATGACGGCAATTACCTGATGTTCACCGTCAGCAGCTTCGGCAACTTCAGCATCTGGCATCCGGAAGCCGACCTGTGGATGATGGACCTGCGCGACGGCAGCGTCCGTGAGCTTGACGAACTGAACAGCAGTGACACCGAGAGCTACCACAGCTGGAGCACAAGCTCAAGATGGACGGTGTTCAGCTCCCGCCGCGAAGACGGACGCCACACCCGCCTCTACATAAGCCACCTGGACTCCGACGGCCGCTGGAGCAAGCCTTTCCTTCTGCCTCAGAGGAACCCTTCCTGCAATTCCGAACTTCTGCAGTCATACAACATACCCGAGTTCTGCGAAGGAACCGTCACAGTAGATGCAAGGCAGGTTGCAAGCAATCAGAGAGCATCCATAAAAGCCAGAATACAACCGTAAAAAACCGCCTTGGAAGCCGTTATGACAAATAATTTCAGTACATTTGCAGTTTGCAGAAATAAGAAAAACAAACAACTGTTAAATATTCAATAAACCAACTAAATTAATTCACACTTATCATGATTTCGCAGAAATACGCAAAAGAATGGAAGAAGAACGCCATCGGCGTTATGGACAAGATTGAAGCAACCCAGATGGAGAACATCAAAGCTGTTGCAACTGTAATGGCAGACTGCATTCAGGCTGGCCATATGGTTCACACTTTCGGATGCGGCCACGCTAACCTCCCAATCGAAGAGATGTATCCTCGTATCGGCGGTTTCGTAGGTTTCCACCCACTTTGCGAACTTCCTCTCACATTCTTCACCCACATCGTAGGTGAAATGGGTATCGAGCAGTTCCTCTGGCTCGAAAGAGCAGAAGGTTACGGCCAGACCATTATGAAGAGCTGGAACTTCGACCAGAACGACTGCATCTGGCTGTTCTCACATACAGGTATCAACGCTGTCAACATCGACGTCGCTCTCGAAGCAAAGAAGCTCGGAATGAAGGTCATCGTCTTCGGTTCTGCAGCCGAGCAGGGCAACAAGGTCCCTCGCCACTCCTGCGGCAAGAACCTCTTCCAGCTCGCTGACTATGTTGTCGACTCCTGCTGCCCTATCCAGGACGCATCTGTCAAGATGGACAAGGAATTCGACAAGATCGGCCCTCTCTCAACCATGGCATTCGTAACCTGCGTATGGCTTACAATGTGTACAGTTGCCGAGATCCTCGAAGAGCGCGGCGTGAAGCTCTATATCCACCCTTCACACAACGTCCCTGGTGACACTACAGCTCACGAGCGTCTTGCTGAGTGCATCAAGCAGTACAAGCAGCTCGTAGCAGGCTGCTGATTCTGCAACAGCCACAAATGAGCCCGGTCGACGGCCGGGCTCATTTTACATTTCTCAAAACCCCAACCACTATGGCCTCCACACTCGGCAAAAGAGTCGCATCAGTCGACATAATGAGGGCGCTGACAATGCTCACTATGCTGTTTGTCAACGACTTCGCAGGTATGAGCAACATCCCGCACTGGATGCATCACGCAGCAATGGACGAAGATATGCTCGGCTTCTCCGACCTTGTCTTCCCTGCATTCATCTTCTGCGTAGGAATGTCAATACCTTTTGCAATCATCAACCGCTACTCCAAAGGGGACTCCCCTCTGGAGGTCCTGCTCCATATCGCCAAGCGCACGGTCGCCCTGCTCATAATGGGACTCTTCTCAATGAATCTCCGTGGAGTCGAAGGCGGTCTCAGCAGGCAGGCATTCACACTCCTCGCAGTGGCCTGCTATTTCCTGGTATGGAATGTCTATCCGAAAAAGGACGGACGCACACCGCTGTGGTGCAACATCCTGAAGGCACTGGGACTTGCCGGACTGGCAGCGCTCGTGATATACAAGGACCTCAACGGAATGCCGTTCAAAGTGGGATGGTGGGGTATCCTCGGCCTGATAGCGTGGACATATCTTGTCTGCTCACTCATCTTCACCTTCACTAAAGGCAGGACGAAAAGCATTGTCATTGCCTGGCTTGTCGTTGTGATGCTCTGCATCCTCAACAGCACCAAAGCCATCCCTGCCGGCTTCTCCAGCCGCGCCATCATCCTCGGCTTCGTCCCGGGCGGATGGACTCACCACGCACTCGGAATGTCCGGAGTGCTCACCTCCGTGCTGATGCTCAGCTTCGGCAGGGAGAAATCAAAGAAACTTGTCGGAACCCTTGTGGCACTCGGAATCGCGATGTTCCTCCTCGGACTCCTCAGCCACAACTTCTGGATCATCTCAAAGATTCAGGCCACCCCTACCTGGCTCTTCTTCTGCACTGCAATCTTCTTCCCGCTGTTCGCGCTCATATACTGGATTGCCGATGTCAAGGGCAAGAGCGGATGGGCCCGCCCGATCTCACCTGCCGGAACTGCCACACTCACCTGCTACACAGTACCTTACATCTGGTATGCAGTCCAGCAGATCGGCGGATGGCACTGGCCTGCCGCACTCACAAGCGGCGGTCCCGGCCTTCTCAAGGCGCTTGCCTTCTCATTTGCAGTCATCGGCATCACCTGGCTGCTCGGCAAGTGCCGCATCAAACTGAAAATATAACCCTATGAAAAAGATACTGCTCATTATGGCTGCCCTGGCCTCTGCGACCTCAATGCTTGCTCAGGATATCGAATCCATCCTCTCCTCAATGACACGCGAGGAGAAGATTGCACAGATTGTGATAGTCTCCATCGATTCTCAGGACACCCTCCATCACGGGAAGCAGAAGGACCTCGCCAGAAGAGGCCTGGGCGGCGTCATCATTATGGATGACAAGCTCGACGACAACATCTCCCTGATCAACTCCCTCCAGAAAGAGGCGAAGCTGCCTATGCTGGTCTCAATCGACGGAGAATGGGGTGCATCCATGCGGTACCGTGAATACGCCGCCTTCCCGCGTGCGATGCAGCTCGGAGCCCTCACCGGCCCGGAACTGGTCTACAAGGTCGGCGAAGCAATCGGCGAGGAGCTTGCCGAACTCAAGATATTCGCCAACTACGCCCCCGTCGTCGATGTCAACAACAACCCTGACAACCCCGTCATCAACACCCGTTCATTCGGAGAAGACCGTGAGAAGGTTGCTGAGTTCGGATCGGCATATATGCTCGGAATGAAATCCAAGGGCGTGGCCGGTTCTGCCAAGCATTTCCCCGGTCACGGCGACACGGACGTCGACTCCCACAAAGGACTTCCGGTCCTGACATTCAGCCGCGAAAGGCTTGACGAGCTGGAGCTCTACCCGTTCCGCCGCCAGATTGCCGACGGAGTCGATATGGTTATGGTAGGACACCTCAGCGTGCCTGCGCTCGACCCTACCAACACTCCAGCCTCCATCTCGAAGCCGATTGTCACAGGGCTTCTCAGAAATGAACTGGGATTCGACGGCATCATCATCACCGACGCCCTTGAGATGAAAGGTGTCGCCACAGGATACAATGACGCCTCTCTCGCTGCATACGAAGCCGGCGCGGACATACTGCTCATCCCTCTCGATGCAGACGCCACCATCCGTGACCTCAACCAGGCTTTCGAAGAGGGGAAATACTCCGAGGAGGACCTTGACAACAGAGTGCGCAGGATGCTCAGGCTGAAGGCACGCTGCGGAATGCTCGACAAAGGCTGGTCACCTTTCGTGGATGTCGACGCCCTCGAACAGATGAGCCGCCGTCCTGAGACAGAGGCCCTCATCCAGGAGATCTGCGACAAGACGATGACAGTTGTCAGGGGCGCAGAGAACCTTCCTGTCAAACTCGGCAGAAAAGTGGCGTACGTCGCTTTCAATGCCGTCACCGAGCAGAGCGCCAAGTTCGCCGAAGAACTTTCAAAATATGGCAGGTTCGATTCATTCTCACTGCCATACGATGCAACCGGAGCCCAGATCGACAGCCTCGGCAAACTTCTGAAGCGGTATAAGACAGTGATTGTCGGAATCCATTCAGGCGTTCCTATCCCGAGCACCGGCGGTCCGAAGCGTTTTGCAAAGATAGACCCTGCCCAGTTCGAGAAGATTGCATCCTGGTCCGCTGACCACGACCTGACAGGGTTCTACCTCGGCAATCCGTACGACCTCAACAATATGCCGGACCACACAAAGTTCCGCTCCTTCTTCATCGGATACTCCGACACTGAGTTCAACAACAGGGCCGCTGCAAGGACTATTGCGAAGGGCGGCGCTGAAGGCGTGCTCCCTGTCGGTGCCGGCGGTTACCCTTGCGGATACCGCAGCGATGCGGCCAGTGCTGCCCCGGACCTGGATGCACTGCTTCACCCGTCAACAGACATAGTCCCCTTATCCGTCAGTTTCTCCAAGAATCAGGTGAGGTCACGGGACCAGCTCGCCAAGAATGACAATCTTGACATCATCACATACATTGCCAGCCAGTTCACAGGCTTCAGGAAGCTCAACGGCGGCCTTGTCTCATCAAGGTCCGGCTCCTTCAACAACGGTGCCCCTACCTTTGACCCGGTGGTTCTGTATGCCGACGGAGTGAAGGTCGACTGGTCCTACGTGGCAGGGATGACTGTCAGCAACATACAGAAGATGTACGTCCTCCGCGGCAATGAAGCGGCCCTGTACCAGGCCTTCGGCGGAGTGGTTTTCCTGGAACTCAAGAAATATATAAAATAAGATATGATATATCCTGTCCTTCCTGACGAACAGTTCGAAGAGTTAGCCTCCAGGATACTCTATGAGGACAACCACCTGCTCATACTCAACAAGAGGGCCGGTGAGATTGTGCAGGGTGACAAGACAGGCGACGAGCCTCTGAGCGAGACTCTCAAAGCTTTCATCGCGCAGCGCGACGGCAAGCCGGGCCACGTATTCATGGGGGTCCCCCACAGGCTGGACAGGCCCGTGAGCGGGGCTGTGCTCTTCGCAAAGACCTCGAAGGCACTGGAGAGGATGAGCGGGATGTTCCGCGACGGCAATGTCCACAAAACCTACTGGGCGCTCACAACTGCAAGGCCCGACGCCGGCCAGGGAGAGCTCGTGCACTGGCTCAGGAGAGATGAGAAGCAGAACAAGAGCTTCGCGTCCGAGACACAGAAACCCGATGCCAAGCGCGCTGTCCTCCGCTACAGAGTGCTGCGCGACACCGACCGCTACCATCTGGTGGAGGTCGAACTCCTCACAGGCCGCCACCACCAGATCCGCTGCCAGTTGTCAGCGATAGGATGCCCTATCAAGGGCGACCTGAAGTATGGCGCCCCGCGCTCCAACAGGGACGGCGGCATCAGCCTCCACGCCCGCACGGTTTCTTTCGTGCACCCGATCAGAAAAGAAGAGATTTCAGTCACGGCACCTCTTGACTGGAGCCCGATAATCAAAGAATAGCATTATGGCAGCAGAACAGTCACCAAATATCTATGCAGAGCGGATAGCAAAACTGCGGTCGCTCGGATATGACGCCCTGATAATCTCAGGCACTGACCCTCACAGCAGCGAATATCCCGCGCCACGCTGGCAGCAGGTGAGATGGGCCAGCGGGTTCACCGGTGAAACCGGCGACATCGTCGTGACGGCAGACCACGCAGGTCTCTGGACCGACACCCGCTACTTCATCCAGGCTGAACAGCAGCTGAAAGGCACCGGCATCATCCTGCACAAGACAAGAGTGGCTGACGAAGTGCTGATTCCGGACTGGCTGGCCGAAAAGTTCCGCGGCGAAAGCATCCGCGTGGGCATCGACGGTCTCTGCCAGAGTGCAGGTGCCGTGCAGTCCCTCAGGAATACACTTGAAGCCGCCTGCGGTGAAGGCAATGTCGAGATTGTGGACGTGCCCGATATGCTCAGCCCTATGTGGCCGGACCGCCCGGCCATCCCCCACACCCCGATAGAGATCCACGAAGACCGCTATGCAAGCGACTCGCGCGCGGCAAAGCTCGATTGGCTCCGCGGAGAGCTCCGGAAGAGAGGATGCGCCTCGATGTTCCTGACCTCCCTCGACGAGATTGCCTGGCTGCTCAACGTACGCTCCACTGACACCGGCTACGACCCGTATGTCATATCCTATCTGGCGGTGACACAGGACAAGGCCATATGGTTCGTGCGCAGCGTAGAGGAGGCCCCGGAGCTCAAGGGCGTCTTCAACGCAAGCTACGATGTACTCGAGGACGCCTTCTCGGACCTCCAGACAAAAGGCCGTATGCTTGTTGACCACGAGACTCTCAACTACCACGTCTCAAAGCTCATAAAGGAGCATTTCAGCGGAAAAGAGCTGTTGTTCGGAACCTCCCCCGTAATACTGAAGAAAGCAGTCAAGACACGCAAGGAGATTGACAATATCCGCAGGACCCACATCGAGGATGGAGTTGCGATGGAGAATTTCCTCTACTGGCTCGACAAGGAGCTGGCTTCAGGATCAGTGGTGGACGAATGGACTGCCTCCCAGAAGATGACTGAGTTCAGAAGCCGAATTGAGGGCTACCGGGGCGACAGCTTCGAGAATGTATCGGCATACGGAGCCAACGCCGCCCTTCCCCACTATGTCACGCCGCACGAAGGCTCAGCCGTCATCAGGCGCAAGGGACTCTACCTGATCGATTCAGGCGGACAGTACCTCACCGGCACCACTGACATCACCAGAACCGTACCTGTCGGCAAATGCAGCCGCCTCGAGAAAGAGGACTACACTCTTGTCCTCAAGGGAATGATCGACCTTTCTATGGCCATCTTCCCGCGCGGCACAGCAGGCTGTCAGATTGACGCAGTGGCACGCGAACCGCTCTGGGCGGCACGCCGCAACTTCGGCCACGGCACAGGTCACGGCATCGGCTACTGGCTCGGCTGCCACGAAGGCCCGCAGTCCATCCGCCAGAATTTCCTGAAGCAGCCTCTGCTCCCGGGTATGGTAACCTCAAACGAACCGGGCATCTACCGCGAAGGCCGGCACGGCATCCGCCACGAGAACCTGATTCTCTGCAAAGAGGACAAGACCAATGAATTCGGGGAGTTCCTCTGCTTCGAGACACTCACCCTCTGTCACATTGACACTTCTGCCGTCAAGCGCAAGCTGCTGACAAAAGCGGAGCGCAAATGGCTGAAAGCATACAACAGGAAAGTCTACAAGACGCTGAAAGACAGGCTTGAGCCTGAAGTCGCCAAATGGATGAAAAGAAAGGGACGGTTCTGAGAACCGTCCCTTTCTTGTTGGATTCTATGCTTTATGCCTGTTCGATGGCACCCATTGGGCAGACACCGGCGCAGGTTCCGCAATCTACGCAAGCATTAGGATCAATTTTGTAGATGTCGCCGGCAGAGATGGCTCCTACAGGGCATTCGTCGATGCAGGTACCGCAAGCCGCGCAATTTTCAGTGATTTTGTAAGCCATTGTATAAAAGTTTAAGTGTTTGTAAATCGGTTGAACTGTTTGACAAAGATAATGCCATTAATATTAATAACCAAAAATGTCTTCAGTTGAGACCTTTTTGATGGTGCCGAAGTTGAGGAGACCGTCCATATCGAAGTCGCTGCTGCGGCCGAGGATGCAGATGGTGTACTTGCGGTCCTTGACATTCTCCTGCTGGAACTTGACGACATCTTCAAGAGTGAGGCCCTGGAGCTTTTCGTAGACAGCCTTGTTAGGGTCTTCGTCAAGACCGAGCTTCTGGTTGTTGATATAACTTCTGAGGACACTCTGCTTGACTGTGCGCTGGGTGCGGAGGTTGGAGATGAGGCTTTCCTTCGCGATATCGAACGCATTCTGTGACTCAGGCATATTGTTGATGATATCGTCGAATGCGGTCAGGGCGTCGACAAGCTTGTCGTTCTGTGTCTGGATGTAGTCCATGAAGATGGTGGTGTGGTCGAGGTCGCCCGGCTGGTTGTAGCGTGCACCGGCGCTGTATGCGAGACCGCGTGCCTCACGCATCTCCTGGAAGACGATGGCATTCATTCCTCCGCCGAAATACTCGTTGTAGAGGCTTACGATAGGCCGAAGCGATGCATCGAACTTCTCGCCCCTGCTTGAAAGGGAGTAGAGAACCGACTGGTTGGCGTCGAACGGCGCGATGACGATCGAATTGTCCTCAATCATCTGATACTGGAACGGGTTGCCCTTCACTACAGGCTCCAGAGTCTCAGGGCAGTTGTGGATCCCGTTGACCTTTGCAACAATCTCCTCACCGGTTGCAGGACCGTAGTAGAGGACCTTGTGCTCCTTGTTGAAGAGAGTGCGGATGATCCCGATGAGCTGGTCGTCTGTGAGAGCCATCAGTTCAGCCTGTGAGAGAATGTTGGTAGCAGGGTTCTTCGGGCCGTAGAGGCAGTACTGCTGCAGGCGTCCCGCATTCGCATTCTGGTCGGTCTTTGCATTGGCGCGCTCCTGGAGGGTGTTGATCTTCATCATCTGGAGCACCTCAGGGTTCGGCTGGACGTCAGCGACGAACTCTTCCATAAACTTCATCACCTCTTCCATATTCTCAGCGAGGCCGCTGACTGATACGTAGGTGTTCTCGCCGCTGCAGGAGACATACATATCGCAGGCGAGGCTGTAGAGATACTTCTGCACCTCTTCTGCGCTCATCTTGCTTGTGCCGAGGTAATCGATATAGTTGCAGGCATAAGGAAGGACCTTGTCAGCATAGCTTCCGGTCTCGAACATATAGTCGAGATTGAAGATGTCGTTCGTGACGTTCTGCTTGTAGAGAACTTCGATGCCGCTCTTTGCCTGGAGCCTGGACATATCCTTCGAGTAATCCACGAAGACAGGCTCGATAGGCCTGACAGCCGCAGCTGCTGCCTGCATGTCGCGGAGGAACTGGCTGGAGGTGTCGCGGTTCATATAGATAGGGGTGATCGCAGGCTTGTCGATCTTCGAGCCGTCATCCTCAGGGGTGCCCTGGAGCTTGTTGACGCGCACATAGTTGTCCTTGAAGTTCTCGTTGACGAACTTGACAAGCTCATCCTTTGTGATGGATGTGACTCTGTCGATCTCATTGACCACATCAGCCCAAGGTACGTCGTTGATGAAGCTGTTGACTGCGGTGCTTGCCATCGAGCCTGTAGACTCGAGCCGCCTCATATAGTTGAGCTTCATATTGTTGGCGGTCGCCTCGATGAGAGATTCATCGAAGTCGCCTGCCTTCACCTTCTCAATCTCCTCGAGGACGATGTTGCAGATGTCGTCGAGAGACTGGCCCGGCTTAGGCTCTGCTATGAACAGAAATGCGGAATAGTCTGCAAGAGACTCGTTGAACGCGTACATTCCGAGAGTCTTCTGCTGCTGGTTGACGTCGAGGTCGATGAGACCAGCCTTGCCGTTGTAGAGGATGCTGCTGAGGAGGTCGAGCATAGGTGCCTCAGGCTGGTTTGCACCAGGGAATCTCCAGGCCATTATGACACTTGGAGCCTCGTTGCCGACAACGTTCTTGACGACAGGTGCTGTAATCGGTTTCTCAGGCTCGAAGACAGGACGCTGGAGGTTCTCGTTAGGCTTCATTCCGCCGAAGTACTTGTCGATGATCTTGATGGTCTTGTCCGGGTCGAAGTCGCCGCTCATCACGACTGCCATATTGTTAGGTACGTACCACTGGTCGTGGTAGTTCTTCACGTTGGTGATTGAAGGGTTCTTCAGGTGTGAAGGGAGACCGATCACGTCGGTATTGTAAGGATGGTTCTCGAAAAGGCCTTCAAAGACAGCATTGATCTCCTTGGTCTGGTCCTGTGCGTTGTACATGTTGAACTCCTCGTAGATGGTCTCGAGTTCAGTGTGGAAGCCGCGGAGGACGCAGTTCTCGAAACGGTCTGCCTGAATCTTCGCCCACGCCTCAATCTGGTTCGAAGGGATGTTCTCGACGTAGCAGGTCACATCGTATGAGGTGTAGGCGTTTGTGCCGCTTGCACCGATGCAGGCCATCAGCTTGTCATACTCGTTAGGGATGGAGAGCTTGGAAGCCTCGAGAGAGATGGAGTCGATCTGGTGGTAGATTGCCTTGCGCTCCTCAGGGTCCTCAGTCTTGCGGTAGACCTCGAAGAGCTCCTCGATCCGGTCGAGCATAGGTTTCTCGAGTTCGTAGTTCTGGGTGCCGAACTGTTCCGTGCCCTTGAACATAAGGTGTTCGAAATAGTGGGCAAGGCCAGTGGTCTCACGAGGGTCGTTCTTGCTGCCGACCTTCACAGCGATCTGGGCGTCAATGCGTGGTTTGTCCTTATTGACGATCATATAGACTTTCAGTCCGTTGTCGAGGGTGTAGATACGGGCGCCGGAAGGGTCGTTCTCCACCTTCTCATACTTGTACTGACTGCAGGATGCGAGTCCGGCAAGCACTGCTGCTGCGAGCAGGATATTCAATAATCTTTTCATTTAGGATGGTATATAAATTGATAATTATCCAAAGTCCACAAAATTAAAAACTATATGGTATATTTGCATAAAATTTTGGTGCTGAAGATGAAAAAGTCATATATTCTGCTTCTTGCCCTCATAATCCTCCCGTTCTGCGCATCCGCCCAGGAGCAGACCGTCAAGGAGGCCGACGTCATCAGGTTTGACAGGAAAGTGCACGATTTCGGGGATGTCCTGATTGCCGAAGGGCCTGTCAAGTGCACATTCACCTTCACGAACGTCAGCGACAAGCCGATAGTGATCAACAATGTGATCTCATCCTGCGGCTGCACCACCCCGGAGTGGACCAAGTCTCCGGTAAAGGCCGGCGCCGACGGCACCATCAGCGCTGTCTACAGCAACGACCAGGGCCCCTATCCGTTTGACAAGACCCTCACGGTATATCTCTCCAGCGCCTACGGTCCTGTGGACCGCCCTGTAGTGCTCCGCCTCAGGGGCGTCTCACACGAGCAGAAGAAAGACCTCGACGAACTCTTTGCCGACAGGATCGGCAGCCTCGGCATCCGCAAGACCAGCGTCTCGATAGGCTACATAGACCAGGGCACCGTCAAGAGCGACTTCATGCAGGTTGCCAATATGTCGCGGAGCGAGCTCACCGTTGAAGGGGCCGGCCTCGCACCAGGCATTTCCATAGAGGTCTTCCCTAACCCGATTCCGGCCCGCAGCATGGCCCGCCTGACCTACACTGTCGACACCAAGGTCCTGAAGGACGCCTGGGGCAAGCAGTCCTGGAAAGTGGGGTTCAAGGGCAACGGCAGGACTTACGACGGCAGCCTGACAGTCACCGGAATCATCAAGGAAGGCTTCGACAGCCTGACCAAGGAGCAGATTGCCAACGCCGCAGTGCCTGTCATCGACAAGAGCTACTTTGAATTCGGAGAGGTGAAGAAAGGCGCCTCGTTCGATGCTTCATATGTCATCAAGAACAAGGGAAAGAGTCCGCTCGTCATCCACCATATTGACGGTCAGGGCGGAGCGAAGGTCGTATCCCCTGTCCCTGTGACCATCGCCCCCGGCGGCAAGGCCACCGTCAAGGTCAAGTTCGACACTTCGAAACTCGACTATCAGGGCGAAGTCATCGAAATCCTCACCCTCATCACCAACTCCCCTTCAAAGCCGATAGTCAACCTTTTTGTCACAGGATACGTCAAATAACCGATATGCCGATCGATGAATCACATCAGGGGGACTTCTTCCCTGACTACGAAAACAAAGATACCAAGCTTGCAATCAACGAAGGCGTCGTTCAGCCGCCGATAGTCAACCCATATCTCAGAAAGGTCCCGCGCAAGAAAGCCGCGGAGCTCTCCGTCGATGAATATATGGACGGGATCGTCAAGGGCGACACCACCATCCTCAGCCGCGCCATCACTCTTGTGGAGAGCTATCTTCCCGAGCACCGCGCCATCGCCCAGCAGATCATACAGCGCTGCCAGGTGATCTCCAACAAGATGGAGACGATGCGAATCGGCATCACCGGCGTCCCAGGAGCCGGCAAGAGCACCTTCATCGAGGCTTTCGGCTCCTATCTGACAAACGAGGGGCACAAGCTCGCAGTCCTCGCCATCGACCCGAGCTCCGAGAAGAGCAAAGGCTCGATCCTCGGTGACAAGACCAGGATGGAGACACTCTGCAACGACCCGAAGGCGTTCATCCGCCCGAGCCCGAGCGCAGGCTCCCTCGGCGGAGTGGCACGCAAGACACGCGAGACAGTCCTCCTCTGCGAGGCCGCCGGCTACGACGTAATCTTCATTGAGACAGTGGGCGTCGGCCAGAGCGAGACAGCCGTCCATTCGATGAGCGACTTCTTCCTCCTGCTGATGCTTTCCGGCGCAGGCGATGACCTCCAGGGCATCAAGAGAGGCATTATGGAGATGTCCGACCTCATCGCCATCACCAAGGCGGACGGCACTAATGTGGACAAGGCAAATATGGCGCGAGCACTCTATGCGAACGCGCTCCACCTCTTCCCTCCTACCGAATCGGGCTGGATCCCTACGGCACTCACCTCCTCCGCCGTCACAAAAGAGGGGCTTCCTTCAATCCTTCAGAAGATCGAAGAGTATTTCGCGCTCGTCAAGGGCAACGGCTATTACAGGAAGAAACGCCGCGAACAGGCCCGCTACTGGATGTATGAGAGCATCAACGAAAGCCTGAAGAATCTCTTCTACGAGGACGGCCGCATTTCAGGTCTTCTGCCGGAATATGAAGACGCCGTACTGCGCGGAGACCTCGAATCGTTCTCTGCGGCGGGTGAGCTGATCGAGAAGTATATGAAGAAACTTTAGATGCGGGCTATCACGGTTTCGGCCGCGCGCACCTCATCGCCAACCTTAACCATAAGTTCGGATCCGAGCGGAAGCCAGATGTCTATCCTCGATCCGAACTTTATTATTCCGCACTGCTCACCGGCATTCACTTCGAGGCCGGGCTTCGCGTAGCATACGATCCTGCGCGCGAAACCCCCTGCCAGCTGCTTGAAGAACACCCGCTTCCCTTCATCGGTAGTGATGGTGGTGCAGGTGTGCTCGTTCTCCAGAGAGGCCTTCGGCTTGAAGGCAAGGAAATGCTTGCCCGGGAAATATTCCGCATATGTCACCTTTCCGGTGACCGGCCAGAAATTGGCGTGGACATCCCAGAAATCCATATAGATCGAGACCATCAGCAGCTCCTCGTGGAAATGCTCCGTCTCGTAAGCCCTGCCCGCAAAGACGATCTTTCCGTCGGCGACCGCCGAGACAAGGTTCCCGCTGCCCGCTTTTGCACGGTCGGGAACGCGGTGGAAGAGAATCTGCCAGCCGCATACCAGCAGGACAAAGATGACGGCGGGCCACTCCACCCACCATTTCCCGATGAAGCGGAAGAGCACAAAGACGACAGCCGCCGAGATGATGACCACCAGCGCAACCGTCCCCTTCGAGTTCCTGTCAATCCGTATCATATCAGTGAAAAAAGTTCGAGGTAGCACAGGGCGGCAGGAAGTGCGAACAGCACGTCGTCAAAACGGTCAAGCATCCCTCCGTGGCCCGGGATGATATTGCCTGCGTCCTTGACGGCCGCGTGGCGCTTGATGAGAGACTCGAAAAGATCCCCGAAGATGTCAACCACGCCGAGCAGAAGAGCCAGGCCGAGCATATGCCAAAGCGGAATGTCGAGGCTGAAAGCAGCATAGAGAGCCCACGCGGCAAGTATAGTGACCGCCACCCCGCCGAAGGCTCCTACCCAGGATTTCTTCGGTGAAAGCGCAGGGAAAAGTTTCCGGCTGTCCGGCCGCTGGCCGAACCCCATACCGAAGATATAAGCGCCGATGTCGCCCGCCCAGATGAGCAGGAAAAGGCAGATCAGCAGCCTTCCGTCATACTCTCCCGGACCGCTTACGCCGAGGAATGAGACAGTCGAGAGTGGAAGCATCACATATACCAGCGGGAAGAAGACCGCGGTGTTGAAATCGTGGTCCCCGGCGCCGTCGAACATAAGGAATAGCATCGCCAGGAATACCGGGACAAAGCAGGTCAGCAGCCATTTCGGGCTGATGCCGCTGTACCGGCAGAAGAATGATAGCAGTATGAAGCCGACGACAGCCAGCGCTATGCAGACTTTCTCCTTGAAATAGCGGGCAGGGACCTCCATCCGGTAGAACTCATCCATCAGGCAGAGTGCCACTGCGCTCATAAGGACAAGGCAGCCCACAGGAAACATCAGCCCCCCGATAATCACGACAGCGAACAGAAGTCCGCTAAGCGACCGTTTCAGCAGTGTCTTCAGTGCCATCCTCTTTATTCTCTTCTGCAGGTTTTTCAGGTGCGGACGGTTCAGCGGCCGGTCCGGCAGGTTCCTCCTTCAGGAGTCTGTTAGGGTCGATGCCTCCCTTCCGCGGGCCGAATATTGCCTCGAGGTCCTCTGAGAAGACCACTTCCCTGTCGAGCAGGAGGGCTGCGAGCTTCTCGAAACCTTCGCGGTTCTCAGTCAGCACCTGCATTGCGGTCCGGTGAGCCTGCTCTACAAGCTTCTTGACCTCTGCGTCCATCAGTTCGGCAGTCTTCTCGCTGTAAGGTTTGCCGAACGAGAACTCGCTCTGGCCGGTTGAATCATAGAATGATATATTTCCTATCTCCGGACTCATTCCGAAATACTTCACCATTGCATAGGCCTGCTTGGTGAGTTTCTCCAGGTCGCTGAGGGCGCCTGTGGAGATGCGGCCGTTGACAATCTCCTCAGCCACGCGTCCGCCGATCGTTGCGGCCATCTCATCCATCATCTGCTCAGTTGTGGTGAGCTGGCGTTCCTCAGGAAGATACCAGGCAGCACCGAGACTCTGCCCGCGCGGTATGATAGTGACCTTCAGCAGAGGATTCGCATTCGGGAGCAGCCAGCTCACTGTGGCGTGGCCAGCCTCGTGGTGGGCGATGGTATTCTTCTCCTCCGGGGTGATTATCTTGCTCTTGCGCTCAAGACCGCCCACAATGCGGTCGATGGCATCGAGGAAGTCCTGCTTCTCCACCACTTTCTTGTTCTTGCGGGCAGCGATGAGGGCTGCCTCGTTGCATACATTGGCGATGTCGGCACCGCTGAAGCCCGGGGTCTGCTTTGCGAGGAAATCCATCTGGAAGTCCTTCTCGAGCTTGATGCCCTTGAGATGCACCTTGAAGATGTCGAGGCGCTCGTTGAGTTCAGGGAGGTCGACGTGTATCTGGCGGTCGAAGCGGCCTGCGCGCATAAGCGCCTTGTCGAGTATGTCAGCGCGGTTTGTGGCCGCGAGGATGATGACTCCGGAATTAGAGCCGAAGCCGTCCATCTCGGTGAGCAGCTGGTTGAGAGTGTTCTCGCGCTCGTCGTTGGAGGTGAAGCCTCCGTTCTTGCTGCGGGCGCGGCCCACAGCGTCGATCTCGTCGATGAAGACGATGCAAGGAGCCTTCTCCTTCGCCTGACGGAAGAGGTCGCGCACGCGGGATGCGCCCACGCCCACGAACATCTCCACGAAGTCAGAGCCGCTGAGGGAGAAGAAAGGTACTTCGGCCTCACCTGCCACAGCCTTGGCCAGCAGGGTCTTGCCGGTGCCCGGAGGGCCCACGAGAAGGGCGCCCTTAGGAATCTTGCCTCCGAGTGCGGTGTATTTCTTAGGGTTCTTCAGGAAGTCGACTATCTCCTTCACCTCGACCTTCGCCTCCTCCATACCCGCGACATCCTTGAAGGTGACCTTCACGTTGTTGGATTTCTCATAGAGTTTAGCCTGCGACTTGCCGACATTGAAGACTCCGCCGCCTCCGCCGCCTCCCATTCCGCGCATAGGGCGGAACATTATGAAGAACATAGCGATGAGCATAAGCGGGAAGAGCAGCCATTCGAAGATAGGTCCCCAGTAGCTGCGATGCTCCTCGACCAGGAACTTGAACCCCTTGCCTTCGGGAATCTGCGCGACAAGCTCCTCGAACTGTCCTTCAGCGTCGAACTTCTCCGAGACGAGGAAGTAGAAGTGAGGACCGCCCTTCGGCTCACGGCCTCCGTAGAGGTTCTTGTACTTCTCGAGGGAGGACTGCTTGAGGTATATCTCGCCCTTGTATTCATTGCGGATATAGACCACCTTCTCGATGTCACCGCTCTGAAGGAGGTCGTTCTTGACATCGATCCACTCTTTCTTTATAGGCTCTGCAGTCCCCGAAGTGGCCCACATAGCGACAAGGCCTATCAGAAGCAGCGTGTAGATGAGGGAAGCCCAGTTGAAGCCGCGTTTCTGCTGCGGCTGCTGGCCAGGACGCTTCGGTGCGTTCTTTCTGTTGCTGTTTTCTGCTGCCATTATTCCGCGTCGTTATAATTGGTCCTGACAGCATCCGCCCAGAGGTCCTCCAGACGGTAGAAAAGACGCTGGTCAGTCTTGAAAATATGTACCACGATGTCGCCGTAGTCAAGGATCACCCAGAAGGCATTCTCGCGCCCCTGCTTGCGCAGAGGGCTGCGGCCGGCCTTGGAGTCCATCATCTCCTCCACATAATCGGAGACGGCGACCACCTGGGTGGTGGAGTCAGCGTTGCAGATCACGAAATTGTCCGCAATTGCGGTTCCTATCTTTGTCAGGTCGAGAGAGATCACGTCCTGTGCTTTCTTTTCAAGCATTGCACCGGCGATGACGCCGATTTCTTCAGTTGTATTCATCAAATTTGTCTAACTTTGCACAATAAGGGATTATCATACAAAGATACCACAATTTTCCAGCCAATCAAGATGCAGCGGCAATTATGGCAGATTATTTAAAATGGTATGACACGGTCGGTTCGACCAACACTGAGATGGCCCTGGCGAGAACCGGACTTCCTGACTGCAGCATATTCGCGGCACGCCGGCAGACAGCCGGCCGCGGGCAGCGCGGCAACCGGTGGGAGAGCCGTCCGGGCGAGAATCTCACCTTCTCGCTGCTTCTGAAGCCCGTTTCCGTGCCGGTCAGGGCACAGTTCATCGTCTCCGAGGCTGTCGCTCTCGGCATAACCGACTATCTCGCGGAGGCAGGAGTCGAGGCAAAGGTCAAGTGGCCGAACGACATCTATGCCGGTGACCGCAAGATCTGCGGGGTGCTGATAGAGAACTACCTGTCGGGTGACTTTCTGGCAGATTCAGTTGTCGGGATAGGGTTCAACCTCAACCAGAGGGAGTTCGACCCCTCCCTGCCCAACCCCACTTCCCTGAGCCTTGTCACCGGAGCATCCTATATCCTCGAAGACGAACTGGAATCCCTTGTCTCCCATATCCTCTGCCATTACCGTGTCCTGGACAACCCATACAGGCGCAACTATCTGGAAGCGTGCTACCTCAAGAAACTCTACCGCCGCGGAGAGTGGGCCTTTTTCGAAGAGATGCCACAAAACGACGTCCCTGTCGAGAAACGGCAGGGACGCAGGTTCAAGGCGAGGATTCTGGGGATCGACCCGTCGGACCTCCTGCTTCTGGAGCGCACCGACGGCACTGTTGTCTCCTACGCCTTCAAGGAGATCAAGTACATCATCTGACTAGCCTCTGGCCAGAGCGGTCAGCCGGCTGATGGAGCCGGCAGGGTCGTCGTTGTCGAATGCGGCGCTTCCCGCCACAAAGACTGACGCCCCGGCTGCTGAGAGTGCGGCGATGTTGGCGGCCGATACTCCGCCGTCAACCTCGATCGGGCAGTCGAGCTCCATCGCGGTGATCATTTCCGAGAGGACTGCCACTTTTTCAGTGGTATCCGGGAAGAACTTCTGGCCGCTGAAACCAGGGTTGACACCCATCACGAGGGCGAAATCCATATCCCTGAGGTATTTGATCAGCACTTCCGCAGGTGTCGCCGGATTGATGGCCACACCGGCCTTCATTCCGCACGACTTGATGTGCTCTATGGTTTTGCGGAGCGACGGGCAGGCCTCGAAATGGACGGAAAGATACTCCACTCCGAGTTCGGCGAACTTCTCCACATAGTTGTCGGGGTTGACAATCATCAGGTGCGCGTCCATAGGCTTGACAGCCTTTCTGGCGATGGACTTCACAACAGGGATTCCGAAAGAGATGTTGGGGACAAACACGCCGTCCATCACGTCGAGGTGGAACCAGCCGGCCTCCGAGGCGTTGACCATCCCGACCTCTTCGTCCAGCCTGCCGAAGTCGGCCGAAAGCATTGAAGGAGCGATAATCTTTTCCATAGTCGCTATACTGATTTGAGCACCTCGAGAAGGACTGCGTAGAATCTGGCGAGGGACGCAAGGTCCATCTTCTCACCCGGTGCGTGGACACCGCGGAGGGTCGGTCCGAAGGCTATCATATCCATATCGTGGAATTTCTCTGTGAAGAGGCCGCACTCGAGTCCGGCGTGGATGGCGCGGACGACAGGCTCGCGTCCGAAGAGCTTGCGGTATGCCTCTACGCACTTGTCCTTGATTGCGGAACGCGGGTTCGGCTTCCAGCCAGGATAGCCGCCGGAATGGGTCACCTCTGCGCCTGCCATTGCAAACAGGGCGGCGATCCTCTGTGACAGGAAGATGCGCTCCGAATTGACAGAACTGCGCTGCATAGTGTCGACCATTATCTTCCCGGCAGACATCTTGACTGAAGCAAGGTTGGTGGAGGTCCTGATGAGGCCCGGGATCGCGTCGCTCACTGCAGTGACGCCGTGAGGCATTGCCAGCAGTGTGCGGATGAGGTTCTTCGCCGTGCGGGTGTCGATGGCACCCTTCTCCCACTTGGCCACCGGCTTCGCGCTGAATGTCAGGTCAGGGTCCGAGATGGCGAACTCTGCCTTGAGTTCAGCCGCATATTCATTGAAGAGGTAGACCACCGCGCTCTCCTTGCGGGCAGGTATCGCAAGCACGGCCTCGCCGTCGCGCGCTATTGCGTTGCGCTTGTTGCCGGCGTGGATGCTGCAGAGGTCGGCGCCCATTGCCAGAGCTCCGTCCACGAAGCGGGCCAGCTGCTGCACGGCGCAGAAGCGGTTCTTGTCTATGTCGTCCCCGCTGTGGCCGCCGATGCCGCCGCCGATGGAGAATCTTGTGACGACAGCACCCTTGCGGAGAGGCTTCACCTCATACTTGAAAGTGCCGACAGTGTCCATACCGCCTGCGCAGCCGATGCAGAAGTATCCCTCGTCCTCGTCGTCGAGGTTGATGAGAGTCCTGCCTGTGATGAAGTCCTTCTGCACGGCGCGTGCTCCGTGAAGGCCTATCTCCTCCTGGACAGTGAAAAGGCACTCTATCCTTGGATGCTCGGTGGCATCCCCGTCGAGGATGGCGAGGGCTGTCGCCACTCCGATGCCGTTGTCGGCGCCGAGGGTGGTCTCGCGGGCTATCATCCAGCCGTCTTCAATCTCATAGCTGATAGGATCCTTTGAAAAGTCGAAATCCGAACCGGCCAGCTTCTCGCAGACCATATCTGTATGTCCCTGGAGAACGATCGTCGGACGGTCCTCGCGGCCGGCAGAGGCCTCCTTGGCAATCATCACATTGCCAAGCGGATCTGTCCTGCACTCCAGGCCGCGGTCAGCGGCGAACTTCTTGAGATATTCCACGATCTGCTCCTCGTGGCCCGATTCACGTGGTATACGGGTAATCTCACGGAAAAAATCAAGGACTTTTTCTGTACTCATAGCAAAATATGTATTTAAGGGTTATTCGTTCGAGGTGAGGCTCCGCTCGATGTCGTGGACATAATTGCGGAAACTGCGGTCAGTCTCGATGAGGTCGGAGACAGTGTTGCAGGCGTGGAGCACGGTTGCGTGGTCCTTGCCGCCAATCTGGGAGCCGATGGATGAGAGCGAGGTCTTGGTGAGGTTGCGGCTGAGGTACATCGCAATCTGGCGGGCCTGCACAATCTCGCGCTTGCGGGTCTTGCTGAGGAACATCTCCTCGCTTATGCCGAAGTAGCTGCAGACGGTGTCCTGGATCTTGGCGACGGATATCTCGTTCTGAGGGTCAGCCACAATCTTGTCGACCAGCTGCCTTGCGAGGTCAAGTGTGATCTCCTGATGGTTGAAGGTTGAGTTGGCGATGAGTGAGAAGAGGGTTCCCTCGAGCTCGCGGATGTTGCTCTTCACGCTCTGTGCGATGAATCTCAGTATCTCGTCGTCAACCTCGACGCCCTCACGCTGGCATTTCGAGCGGAGGATGGAGAGGCGGGTCTCATAGTTCGGCGGGAGGAGCTCCGCTGAAAGACCCCATTTGAACCTGGAGAGAAGCCTCTGCTCAAGTCCCTGAAGGTCCACCGGAGGACGGTCAGAGGTGAGGATCAGCTGCTTGCCGCTCTGGTGCAGATAGTTGAAGATATGGAAGAACGCACCCTGGGTGCCCTTCTTCTCCGCGAATTCCTGCACGTCGTCGAGAATCAGCACGTCGATGAGCTGGTAGAAGTGGAGGAAATCGGATATCTTTGAGCTGTTGTTTGCACTCTTGGCCGCGCAGGAGGCGCTCATATACTGGTTCATGAAGGTGTTCGCAGTCACATAGAGGACGACCTTGTCAGGGAAGCGCTCCTTGACTGCGATGCCTATCGCCTGCGCGAGATGGGTCTTGCCGAGGCCCGGACCGCCGTAGATGAAAAGCGGGTTGAAAGTGTTGCGGCCGGGGTTCGAGGCTATGCTCAGTCCGGCGGTGCGGCCGAGGCGGTTGCATTCGCCTTCAATGAAGTTCTCGAAAGAGTACTGAGGGTTCAGGCAAGGGTCGATGTTGAGTTTGCGGAGACCCGGAATAGCATAGACGCTGCCGGTATAGTGCTCCCCGGCCTCAGGGATCGGAAGCTCGGTGTTGGAGACTCTGCCACCCTTCGGACGCTGCTCTATATAGAGGTCATCGATGATGCGGACCTTGTACTTGAGGCGGGCCTTCGGTCCGACCTCGCGGCGGAGAACCTTGCTGAGGATGTCGAGGAAGTGCTCCTCAACGTAATCCCTCCAGAAATCGGAAGGGACTTCGATGGTCATCATACCGTCCTCGAGGGAGACCGGCTTGATCGGAGTGAACCACGTATTGAACGATTCCGACGGAATATTGTCCTTGATCACCTCAAGGCATCTGCTCCAGACTTCGATATAGGTACGGTCGTTCATAGGTCTTTTTCCGAGGACAAAATTGAGGAAAAAAAGATGATAAAAAAAATATTTTTCGCTTGTTTTTTTACAAAAAAACGCAAGTGTCTTATTTTCAGCAAAAAAAATTGTTGTATCACATATCTCACTGATACACAACAATTTGCAAAACAAGCAAAAGTCTATCTATTTGAAATAAACGACCTTATATTTTAGTGGATTCACAAAAAAACGGTCATCATTTCTTCTCCACTATGAAGGCTCCGGGGAACTTCTTTTTCACCTCCTTGAGAGAGTCGGAAGCTGCGTCTTTTGAAGGAAAGTTACCAACAGAATACTTGTAGAGGCCGTTGATAAACGTGCAGTCGCACTTGAGTCCCTTGAAGTCCGGGGAGCCGGCCTTGAGCTTCTTCGACGAGGCGAATATCTGGATGGCGTAGCGAGGGCCGGACGGCTCCCTGGCGGCAGGCCCCTCCTCTTCCACCGCATCTTCACCGCCGTCATCGTCCGGTTCATCGTCGGAGGCGAAGACACTGCCGTCGACCTCGACCGTGACGTGGGCGTCATACTGCTTCTTGAAACGGGCGAAAGCGTCGAAGAGACGCCCCGCAGTCTCGGCGCGGCCGGAGTCGCTGTTGAGCACGGCCCTGTCCGCGGCATTCGAAAGGAATCCCACCTCGACAAGCACTGACGGCATAGTGGTTTTCCAGAGCACCATCAGCGGAGCCTGCTTGATGCCGCGGCTCTTTACGACAGGACCCTTCATAAGGTTCTGCTGCACGAGTGCCGCCATAGCGATGCTCTGCTCGAAATGGGCGTTCTGCATCAGGTTGAAGAAAATATAGGACTCGGGGTTGTTCGGGTCGAATCCCTGATAGGTGGTCGAATAGTCGTCTTCGAGGAGGATCACGGAGTTCTCCCTCTTGCACACCTCCATATTGGAGGCGCTCTTGTCGGTTCCCATCACGAACGACTCGGTCCCGCACGCTGACGTGCTCCTGGCGGAGTTGACGTGGATGGAGATGAACAGGTCGGCACGGCAGTCGTTGGCTATGCGCCCGCGCTCGGAGAGTTCCTTGAAGACATCGGTCTTGCGGGTATAGACGACCTTCACGTCAGGATATGCCGCCTCTATCTTCCTGCCCAGCCGCAGCGCCAGGTCAAGGTTGATTTCCTTCTCCTTGAGCTTGCTGTACTTGGAGACTGCGCCCGGGTCGTGACCGCCGTGACCGGCATCGATCACGACAGTGCGGAGCTTGACATCACTGGCGGTCTGGGAGCTGCAAGGGGTGGAAACCAGCACTGCAGCCAGCAGGAGCAGCATCAAAAAGAGGTTATTTGGGCGGCTTGGCATATTTGTTGGAGAAAAATTACTATTTTTGCCTTTCTGCAAAGATACTAAAAATGTTAAAGAACCCAATCTCAAAGGGAATTATCCTCATTCTGGCGCTCACGGCAGCCTTCGCGCTGAACGCTTCCGCACAGACTCCGGACTCCCTTTCCAGAAGGGTTTCCCACATTGTTGACACTCTCCAGAAGATCACGCCTCCCACTGACGTGGAAGAGGAGACCGGCACCGGACTGGAAGCTCTCACTTCCGAGATGGATTCAACCATCGCGGTTCCGGCAGATACAATATACATACCGAAAGGTATGATTGACCGTCCCGCATTCTCCACTGCGACGGACTCCGTGATGGAGGACATAACCAAGAACATCCTCTACTATTTCGGCGGCGTCACCGCGACCTACCAGGACATGAAGCTGGAGGCCGACTATATGGCCTACAACACTAAGCTCAACGTGGTCTATGCCCGCGGCACCCGCGACACAATCACCGACGAGGTCACCGGAAGGCCGAAGATGTCGATGGGAGGCAAGGAATACGAGATGGACGAGGTCTTCTACAACTTCGCCAGCCGCAAGGCGAAGATAAAGAATATGGCCACCCAGCAGGACGAGGGAAAGCTCATCGGAGACGACCTCAAGATGATGCCTGACCAGTCCATCAACATCTCGGGCGGCAAGTACACTGTCTGCGACGCCGAGCATCCGCACTACTATATGAAGCTCACGGCCGCCAAGGTCGTGACCGAGCCGAAGCAGAAGACAATGTTCGGCCCGGCTTACGTGGTCGTGGAGGACGTGCCGCTGCCTGTCGTGCTTCCGTTCGGATTCGTGCCGGACATGCCTGACAGGGCGAGCGGACTGCTCATCCCGACATACGGAGAGGAGACAGCCCGCGGACTCTATCTGAGGGACCTCGGCTATTCATTCGTGATAGGCGACTTCATGGACCTCGCGCTTACGGGAGACATCTACTCCTACGGCTCCTGGGCGGCGCGTGTCACTTCACGTTATAAAAAGAGGTACGCCTTCGACGGCTCCGTCTCCCTGAACTACTCCAACGACGTGACCGGAGACAAGGGCAGCCCCGACTTCTTCCAGTCGAAGAACTTCGGCATTTCCTGGAGCCACTCGCAGGACTCCAAGGCCCGTCCCGGGACCTCATTCAAGGCGTCGGTCAATTTCTCCAGCCCTTCCAACAACAGGTACAACTCCCAGTCGGTGGCCGAAGCGCAGCAGAACCAGGCATCCTCCTCCATCTCCTACTCCAAGACCTGGAGCGGGGTGAGCCTCTCGGTCAACGCCCTGCACAGCCAGAACTCCAGAGACAGTTCATATACCTTCACGCTCCCGAACATCAGCCTGGCAGTGAACAGGTTCTATCCGTTCAAGCGCAAGAACCGCGTCGGGAAGGAGAAGTTCTACGAACAGATCTCCCTGAGCTACAACACCGCCATCCAGAACAAGATTGCATTCAAGGCAAGCGAGTTCGAGATGAGCAAGGATTTCCTCAACAGGATGCAGAACGGCGTGAACCATTCGTTCTCCATCGGCCTGCCTGGATTCACCCTCTTCAAATACCTTCAGTTCACCCCGAGCGTCTCCTACGGAATGAACTGGTTCTTCAGGGAGAATCTGGTCAGCTACAACCCGGAGACCAACAGGATCGAGCAGAAGCTGTCAGACCAGTTCAGCACCTTCGGAGTGACCCAGACCTATTCGGGAGGCATCTCGATGAGCACCCGCATCTACGGAATGTTCAATTTCGGCAAGAAGAGCAGAGTGCAGGCCATCAGGCATATGATCTCCCCTTCGTTCGGATTCTCCCTGAGTCCTGAACTCGGCACTGCAAGGAACGGCTACCGCTCCTATACGTATATCGACAAGGACGGCAACGAGAAGAGCTACGAATACAACCGCTTCTCCGGACAGCTCAACTCCGTCCCGGGCCGCGGAAAGACCGCATCCCTCAGCTTCTCATTCGCCAACAACCTTGAGGCAAAGGTTCTGAAGACCCTCGACCCGATGGCTGAGGAGCCCGCCAACCCTAAGGACAAGTATGAGAAGAAGAAACTCATCGACCAGCTCAACATCGGCGGGTCATACAACTTCCTGGCAGACTCCCTCAAGCTCTCCAACATAAACGTCAGCGCCAGCACCACAGTCTTCGGCAAGCTCGGAATCAACGGAAACCTGAGCCTCGACCCATACTCCGTCAACGAGAAGGGTGCGCGCTACAACCGGCTCAACGTCCTGACCACAGGCAAGCTGGCCCGCCTGATGAACGCCAGCGCCTCACTCTCCTACTCCTTCAACGGCGACGGAAAGAAAGACCGCAACGACGGCCACGGAGACACTTCCGGAGGCGGTTCCGCAAGCGGAGACTATGCCCGTGTATACTATCACCCGATAACCGGCGAGTATATCCCGGGAGGATGGGTCTACTATATGAATCCTGAGACTCCGTGGCAGGTCAGCTTCAACTACAGCTACGCATACTCGAGAAGCTACCAGTATGCGAACGAGCAGCTTCAGACCAAGCACAGCCACACCCAGACCATCGGCATCTCCGGCCAGTTCAGGCTCACCAAGGCGATGAACTTCAACGTCAACACCGGCTTCGACCTCACCAAGCTGCAGCTGAGCACCACTCAGGTCAGCGCCACCTACGACCTCCACTGCTTCGCCATCTCAGTCTCCTGGGTGCCGAACGGACAGTGGGAGAGCTGGAGTTTCCGTATCGCGGCCAAGGCATCCGCCCTCAGCGACCTTCTCCAGTTCAAGAAATCATCCAGCTATTGGGATAATTGATTTATTTGACTATCTTTGCAGAGTCAAATCATACGGATTCCGCGTCGCGGAGACCGATTTTCAATCATTGAATGTACGATAAATTCAAACTTGACGACAAGAGTATGGAAGACCTTGTCGCTATCGCAAAGGGGCTCAATGTGCACCAGCCCGAAAAACTCAGCAAACAGGATCTTATTTATGTAATCCTTGACGAGCAGTCCGTGCAGAGCAGCGAAAACCCGGCCAAGAACCGCAAAAGCATAATGAAGAAATCTGAGGAGAAACCCGCGGAGGAGAAGAAAGCGCCAAAGAAGAGAGGCCCGAAGAAGGGACAGAAACCTTCAGAGCCTGCTGACATTGCTGAAGTGAAGCCTGAGGAGGCGCCGAAGCCGGCCGCAGAGCAGAAACCTGCAGAAGGGGTTCAGCCGGCAGAGAAGAAGCGCCGCGGCAGACCGAAGAAAGTGAAAGCGGAGGCGGTTCCGGAGGCAGCTCCGGAAGCTGCGGCCGAGCCCGCTCAGGAGAAGCAGGAGGCAAAGGCCGTGCAGGAAGACACTGTGAAGCAGATGTCTGAGCCTGCAGCTGAGCCGGCTCAGGAGCAGCCGCAGCAGCAGGAAGGCCAGCAGCAGAAGAAGCGCCAGCGCATCAAGAAGCAGCCTCAACCTCAGCCTCAACCTCAGCCTCAGCCTCAGCCTCAGCCTCAGATTCAGTCTGAAGGCCAGCAGCAGAACGGCCAGCAGCAGCGTGAGAAGCCTGCCGAGCAGCAGCAGAGACCGCAGAACAACCAGCAGCAGGCCCCGCGCCAGCCTCAGGAAGCGGCACAGCAGAAGCAGCAGCAGCCTCAGGCGCCGAAACAGCCGAAGTTCGAGTTCGAAGGCATAGTAGAGGCTACCGGCGTCCTTGAGATAATGCCTGACGGCTACGGTTTCCTCCGTTCATCGGACTACAACTACCTGAACTCCCCTGACGACATCTATGTCTCACAGAGCCAGATCAAGGCATACGCCCTCAAGACAGGCGACACCATCCTCGGAGAGATCCGTCCTCCGCGTGAAGGCGACAAGTATTTCCCTCTCGTGAAGGTCAACCGCATCAACGGCCGCTCGCCGGAATTCATCCGCGACCGCGTTCCGTTCGACTTCCTCACCCCGCTCTTCCCGGACGAGAAATTCAACCTCACGGGGCACGGCCACAACAGCAGCATCTCAATCCGCGTGGTTGATATGTTCACCCCTATCGGAAAAGGCCAGCGCGGACTCATCGTCGCTCAGCCTAAGACAGGTAAGACCGTACTGCTCAAGGACATAGCAAACGCAATCGCCGACAACCACCCGGAAGTCTATATGATTGTGCTCCTCATCGACGAACGTCCTGAGGAGGTCACCGACATGGAGCGCAGCGTGAAGGCAGAGGTCATCGCATCAACGTTCGACGAACCTGCAGACCACCACGTCAAGGTGGCCAATATGGTCCTCGAGAAGGCCAAGCGCCTGGTGGAGTGCGGCCACGACGTAGTCATCCTGCTCGACTCCATCACCCGCCTCGCACGCGCGTTCAACACCGTCCAGCCTGCATCAGGCAAGGTTCTTTCCGGCGGTGTCGACGCCAACGCCCTCCACAAGCCTAAGAGATTCTTCGGTGCCGCCCGCAACATCGAGAACGGCGGGTCGCTCACAATCCTCGCCACAGCGCTCACGGAGACCGGCTCCAAGATGGACGACGTGATCTTCGAGGAATTCAAGGGTACGGGCAACCTGGAGCTCCAGCTCGACCGCAAGCTCTCCAACCGCCGCATATTCCCGGCAGTGGACGTCACCCTCAGCTCGACGCGCCGCGACGACCTGCTTTACAGCCCTGAGTACATCAACCGCATCTGGGTGCTCCGCAACTACCTGGCCGATATGAACTCCGTGGAAGCCATGGAATTCATCAAGACAAGGATGGAGAAGACCATCAGCAACGACGAATTCCTGATCTCAATGAACGGAGATGCTCTGAAGTAAGGACTCGGCGTCCTTCTTTGAAACCCTGCAGGAGATGGCGAACAGAGCCCTCCTTGCAGGGTTTTCTGCTGATATGACAACAATGGAGGTGATTTCGTTGCCCTCCCTCCTGACATAGACCTCGGGCACTGTGCCGGCCTTGTCTGCGATATTCACCCTGACATAGGGGGATTTCGAGCAGACGGCACGCCTGCTGGCGATGAACGCCGAGGCCTCAGTCTCGCCTGCAGAACTGAAATCACACATCTCCACCTCGGAGACGTGCAGTCTGTCCAGCATCTCGCGCTGGCTCCTGTCAAGCGTCATCTTGGCGACTCTCAGGGTCACGCCCTTGAGGACCACTGTCTTTACGTTACCCTTTGAAGAAGGCGCGCCTGCCTCCGCCAGGGGGGCCGCAAATGAGAGGACGGCGAGCGCCGCCAACAGAGAGACAAGGCTTCTGAACAATTTCATAAGATCGTTTTTGCCGCAAAGGAAATCAAATGCGGCTTCAGATAAAAACTCCGTGATTGAATTCTCAGACCTTTTCAGCCCTTCCTGAGATGAAAACCCTCTCTCCGGCATCCTCGCAGAAGAGGACTCCGCCCGATTCAGAGAGCTGTCTCGCGGTCATACTCTTCTTCCCCAGCCTGCGGCTCCAGTAAGGAGTCAGGGAGCAATGCGCCGATCCGGTCACAGGGTCCTCCAGGATAGTAGCCTGAGGGGTGAAGAAGCGGGATACGAAATCGCACTCCCTGCCGGGAGCCGTCACTATCACTCCTCCCGGGTCAAGGCATATACGGTCGAAGAGCGGACGGTCAATCTGCATCTGCTCGATTTTCTCCTGGGAATCATACAGCAGCACATAGTCCCTTGCCTTCGACACTTCCAGAGGCTTGAAGGAGAGGGCTTCGAATATCTCCTCCGGCAGCACGGCGGACTCCGGCATCCTTGAAGGGAAATCAAGCGTCAGCAGGCCGTCGCGGGAGACCCTGACTCTCACCTCGCCGCTCGCGGTATCGAAAATGACATCGTCGGGGACATATCTGAAGATGGAGGAGATGGCATAGGCGGCCGCCATAGTGGCGTGTCCGCAAAGGTCCATCTCAATGTCCGGGGTGAACCATCTGAGTGCGAAGCGCTCACCCTTTCTGACGAAGAACGCGGTCTCCGGCAGAGCGGCATCCTTGGCCAGCTGCAGCATCTCACTGTCGGGGAGCCAGCTGTCAAGCTCTATGACACAGGCGCGGTTCCCTCCTGCCCCGTCACCGACGAATGCGTCAACGTAGTGGCGTGTCATATCAGAAATATTTGTAGAACAGGGCAATGGACTCCATCCCCTTGTAGAACTGGTCAAGCAGGTAGCTCTCGTTCGGAGAGTGGATGCAGTCACGTTCCAGTCCGAACCCCATCAGCAGAGGGTCGGCGTTGAGAGCACGCTGCATCTCGGCCAGGATGGCGATGCTTCCGCCGCCGCGGCTTGGCACAGGCTCGATGCCGTAGACCTCCTCCATCGCCCTGGCGGCAGCCCTGTAGGCCGGAGAGGAGATCGGAATCAGGAACCCGTCGCCGCCGTGCTTCTCCTCGACCTCGACCTTGACGCCCTTCGGGGCGATTGACTTGAAGTGGCGGGCGAAGAGCTTCGCTATGGTGTGCGAATCCTGGTTCGGCACAAGTCTCATTGAAATCTTCGCGTGGGCTTCGCTCGGTATGACGGTCTTGGAGCCTTCTGCGATGTAACCGCCCCAGATGCCGTTGACGTCGAGGCAGGGCCTGATGCCGGTGCGCTCGAGAGTGGTGTAGCCCTTCTCGCCAGTGAGCGCCTTCACGCCGATGCTCTCCATATACTCCTTGGCGTCATACGGAGCACGGCCTATCATCTTCCTCTCTTTGCGGCTGAGCTCCACGACGTCATCGTAGAAGCCCTTGATGGTGATATGCCCCTCGTCGTCAATCAGAGATGCTATCATCTTGCAGAGGGTGTTGAGCGGATTGAACACCGCTCCGCCGTAGTGGCCTGAGTGAAGGTCCTTGTCGGGGCCGGTCAGCTTGACCTCCATATAGGTGATGCCCCTCATACCGCAGTTGATGGACGGCACCTTGTCGGAGATCATCGTCGTGTCGGAGACGAGTATGACATCGCACGCGAGGAGTTTCCTGTGGGTCCTTATCCACTCTGAGAGGGATGCGGAGCCGACCTCCTCCTCTCCTTCTATGATGAACTTTATGTTGTGGCGGAGCCTGCCTTCCCGGACAAGATACTCCAGGGCCTTGATATGCATGAATGTCTGCCCCTTGTCATCGTTGGCGCCGCGGCCCCAGATGGCCCCGTCGTGGACCTCCGGCTCGAAAGGGTCTGAATTCCAGAGCTCTATCGGGTCTACCGGCATCACGTCATAATGGCCGTATACAAGCACTGTCGGTGCGGCCGGGTCGAATTTTTTCTCCGCATAGACCACCGGGTTGCCGGAGGTGGGATATACTGCAGCGGTGTCGGCGCCGGCCTCTTTCAGAAGTTCGGCGAGCCTTTCTGCGCAGCGCGCCATATCAGGCTTGCGCTCGGCAAGGGAGCTGATGGAAGGGATTCTCATCACTGAGAAGAGTTCCTCAAGGAATCTCTCACTGTTTTTCTCTATGTATTGCTTCATTGACTTTGTGTTTGTTACGTTACCTGTCTTACAAAGATAGGATAATTTTCACTATCTTTGCAGACTTATAGTATAACTATAAAAGAAATAATAATTACAATCATATATGAAAGCAACTCAGAAGAAAGTCGACGATCTCAATCTGACCGTCACCATCTCCCTCGACAAGAGCGACTGGGAAGAACCACGCAAGAAAAAGTTGAACGAATTCCGCCGCAGCGCAGACCTCAAGGGCTTCCGCAGAGGAATGGCCCCTGCATCACTCATTGAGCGCCTCTACGGCAAGCAGGCCCTCGGCGAGACAGTCAACAGGCTCGTCGCTGACAAGCTCGACGACTTCATCACATCAAAGAAGCTCAATATCCTCGGCGAACCGCTGCCAAGCGAGAAGGAGGACAAGAACGACTGGGAGAACCCTGACAAGTTTTCATTCAGCTTCGATATGGCCATCGCTCCGGAAATCAACGTCGCCGTGTCAGCAGAGGACAAGATCCCTTACTATACCGTAAAGGCAACCCCTGAGGCAGTAGCAAGCTACAAGGAGGGCCTCCTCAAGCAGTACGGACAGCTCGCAAGCGCAGACGAGGCGAAGGAAGACGACTTCATCATCGCTGACTTCGAGGCAGACGGACAGAAGATCGAAGGCTCATACGTGGCGCTCCGCAGCATCACCGACGCAGAAGTGAAGAAGAGCTTCGTCGGCCTGAAGAAGGATGCTGAGATGACCGTCGACATCGCAAAGACCTTCACCAACGAGACTGACCGTGCAGCGATGTTCAAGGTGAAGAAGGAAGAGCTCGCAGGACTCCCTGCAGAGTGGAAGATGACCGTCAAGGACGTGAAGACTTTCGTGAACGCCCCTATGGAGCAGGCAACCTTCGACCAGATCTTCGGTGAAGGCGTATGCAAGGATGAGGCGGAGTTCAACCGGAAGGTCGAGGAGCGTCTCCAGGCCGACTACTCACAGGAGAGCGACTACCGCTTTATGATTGACGCGAAGGAATTCTATATCAGCAAGGCCGCTGTCGAGCTTCCTGACGCATTCATGAAGCGCTGGCTCCTCGCCGCCAACGAAGGCAAGTTCACAATGGAGGACATCGAGAAGGAATACGGCCTCTTCGCAAAGGACTTCCGCTGGAACATGGTCCGCGGCAAGATAATGAAGGACAATGACCTCAAGGTAGAGAAAGATGACATAATGAAGCAGGCCAAGTCCCTCGTGGCATACCAGTATGCAATGTACGGGATGCAGAACGTTCCTGACCAGTTCCTCGAGGAGGGTGCGAAGAAGGTGCTTGAGGACCGCCAGCAGGCCGACCGCATCATCGAGAAGGTCGAGGACGACGTCGCCCTTACATTCGTGCGCAGGAATGCGACAATCGAGAACAAGGAAATCACTCTTGAAGAACTCCACGAACTCACAAAATAACGTTTTATGAACGAATTTGAGAAATACGCCATCAAGGACCGCGGAATAAGCTCCCTGACCCTTCACCGGTTCAACTCGATCCAGTCGAGCTATATGAACCCTATGATCATCGAAGAGCGCCAGCTCAACGTAGCTCAGATGGACGTCTTCTCACGCCTGATGATGGACCGCATCATCTTCCTGGGATGCCCTGTGACAGATGATGTGGCCAATATCATCCAGGCCCAGCTCCTCTTCCTGGAGAGCTCGGATCCGAAGGCAGACATCATGCTCTACATCAACTCCCCGGGCGGAAGCGTCTATGACGGCTTCGGCATCTACGACACAATGCAGAGCGTCCAGCCAGACGTGGCAACCATCTGCACAGGCCTCGCAGCCTCTATGGCATCCGTGCTCCTTGCAGCAGGACAGAAGGGCAAGCGCTCCATCCTCCCGCACTCAAGAGTGATGATCCACCAGCCTCTCGGCGGCGCCGAGGGACAGGCATCCGACATTGAGATCACCGCGCGTGAGATACTCAAGGTCAAGGAGGAACTTTTCGGAATCCTCGCCAGCCACACAGGCAAGAGCATCGGACAGATTGCCGCCGACTCCGACAGGGACCACTGGATGACCGCTCCGGAAGCGCTCGAGTACGGTATTGTTGACCGCATTGTCGAAAAGAAGAAGAGAGATGGCAAAGAAGAAAAGTAAAGACGAGGAGAAGGAACTCGACCATTGCGCGTTCTGCGGCAGAAGCGAAGAAGAGGTTGACCTTCTGATCTCGGCCGGTGAAGTCTCCATCTGCTCGGACTGCGCTATGGCAGCATACGAGTATTCCCGCGAAGCCCTCAACCCGAGCGGAAACTCCACCATCAAGAGCAACGGCAAGATCGTGGGCGAGGCCAAGCTCTTCAAGCCGGCGGAGATAAAGGCGTTCCTCGACCAGTATGTCATCGGACAGGACGAGGCGAAGAAGTTCCTCGCCGTGGCGGTCTACAACCACTACAAGAGAATACAGCTCAAGGACGACCTGGTTGAGAAATCCAACATCCTGATGGTCGGTCCGACAGGCACCGGCAAGACCCTGCTCGCCAGGACCATCGCCAAGATGCTCAACGTGCCGTTCGCCATCGTCGACGCCACTGTCCTCACTGAGGCCGGATATGTCGGCGAAGATGTGGAGAGCATCCTCACCAGGCTCCTCCAGGACGCCGACTACGATGTCAGCAAGGCTGAGAAGGGCATCGTCTTCATCGACGAGATTGACAAGATCGCACGCAAGAGCGACAATCCTTCCATCACAAGGGACGTCTCCGGAGAGGGTGTCCAGCAGGCCCTGCTGAAGATCCTTGAAGGTTCGA
The DNA here is from genome assembly GCA_045599325.1 of Bacteroidales bacterium. Taxonomy (GTDB): domain Bacteria; phylum Bacteroidota; class Bacteroidia; order Bacteroidales; family UBA932; genus Cacconaster. The sequence continues at coordinate 82,173 of JAZRVT010000041.1, forward strand.
TAGTCAATGTCCCTCCTCAGGGAGGCCGCAAGCACCCGGAGCAGAAGTTCGTCTCTGTCAACACGGAGAACATACTCTTCATCTGCGGCGGCGCATTCGAGGGGATCGACCGTCACATAGCCCAGAGGCTCAACACCCAGGTGATAGGATACGGGGCACGCGAGAGGCACGACACCATCGACACCGACAACCTCATCCAGTACATCGCCCCTCAGGACCTCCGCGCATACGGACTCATCCCTGAGATCATAGGACGTCTGCCGGTGCTCTGCCACCTCAACCCGCTCGACCGCCCTACCCTCCTTGCAATCCTCACCCGCCCGAAGAACGCACTTGTCAAGCAGTACAAGGAACTCTTCGCGCTCGACGGCATAAAGCTGAACGTCAAGGACGAAGTGCTTGAATTCATCGTCGACACCGCCATCCAGTACAAGCTCGGTGCACGCGGTCTGAGAGCCATCTGCGAGGCAATAATGACCGACGCGATGTTCGATGCGCCGACGAGCAACCGCAAGACCCTGACCATCAATCTCCAGTATGCCAAGGAGAAGGTCGAGAGGTTCGCGGGCAAAATGATGGGTCTTCAGGACTAAGCGTCCGGACTCTGCACAATGAAAATCCTGCTGCAGCTCTTCTGGAGTTTCTTCAAGATAGGCGCTTTCACCTTCGGAAGCGGCTACGCGATGATCCCTATGATAGAGAGAGAGGTGGTCGACCGCAAGAAGTGGTTCGACAGGGAGGATTTCTACAACCAGTTCACCCTGGCGCAGTCCGCCCCCGGCCCGTTCGCCCTCAACACAGCAGTATTCGTGGGATACAGGCTGAAGGGATGGTGGGGTTCGCTCGCCGCAGTGCTGGGAGCAGTCCTCCCCTCCTTCACCATCATCCTGCTGATAGCAGTATATCTGACCGGCTTCCGAGGCAACAGCTACGTGGAGGCCGCCTTCAAGGGCATAAGGCCTGCGGTCATCGCTCTGATAGCAGTGCCGTTCGTCAATATGCTCAAGAAGTTGAAGTGGTATTTCATCATCCTTGCGGTAGCTGTGGCGCTCGTCATCTGCTGGTGCGGTGTCTCCCCGATATGGTTCATCCTGAGCGGCGGCATCATAGGGCTTGTTCTTAGTTTCTGGGAAAAATGATCTACCTTCAGCTGTTCCTTTCATTCCTGAAGATCGGGTTCTTCGGTTTCGGCGGCGGATATGCGATGCTTTCGCTCATCCAGAGCGAGACCGTGGTGCGCCACCCCTGGCTCACCAGCACCCAGCTTGCCGACATCGTCGCCGTCTCCCAGATGACCCCGGGGCCTATCGCCATCAACAGCGCCACCTATGTAGGCTACACTGTGACCGGCAACATCTGGGGCTCGATGCTCGCAACGACCGCCGTCAGCCTGCCGCCGCTGACACTTATGGTGCTGATCACCATCTTCTATACGAAGCTGCGCGGCAACCGTCATCTTGAAGGGGCCCTCGGCTGGATGAAGCCGATGATGGCCGGGATGATAGGAGCGGCCGCCCTTATGTTCTTCAACCGCGAGACCTTCATCGACTGGAAGAGCGCGGTGATCTTCGTCTCCTGCTTCGCGGCGACCTGGAAGAAGGTCGACCCGATACTTCTGATCGTGCTCGCCGCCATCGCCGGCATATTACTCTACTGATTATGGCAGACAACTATCTTGAGAAGAAATTCGAGGAGTTCCGCAACGCGGCCCCAAGGAAGAAGCACACAGCCTCCCTGTCGACGCTCCTCAGGAACAACCGCAGCTACCGCGGATACGACCGCAGCTGCGTGGTCACTGAAGCGCAGCTGCACCGTATAATAGAAGTCAACACAAAGATTCCTTCAGGGCGCAACCGCCAGGCGCTCCGCTTCAGGATGGTCACCCGGGAAACCGGCGCCGGGAAGGTGCTCGCCAGCATAAAGCTCGGAGGTGCGCTGCCTGAACTGCACCTGCCGCTGCCCGGCACAGAGCCGGAGGCCTTCATCATCATCTGCAGCGCTGCCGAACAGGACCGCTGGCTGATGATGGACGTCGGCATATCAGCACAGAGCATGCTTCTGAAAGCCACAGAGATGGGTCTTGGCGGCATCTGCATCGGAGCGTTCAACAAAGAGGCGGTGACTGAAGCGTTCGGTCTTCCGTGCGAGCCGATTCTGATCATCGCCATCGGCAAGCCTGCCGAAAAAATCGAGCTCACGCCGATACGCGAGGATGAGAACCACGCCTACTGGCGTCAGGACGGAGTGCACTATGTGCCGAAAGTAGTGGTTGACGACCTTATAATCAAGTAAATGAGCAGAGTATGAAAAGGATATTGACAGCAGCGGTGGTTTTCACAGCATTAGTGGCGGCAGTCTCCTGCGGCCGGAGTTCATCAGCCGGATCCGGTGCGGAGAACCGGACTCCCGAAAGGATTGTCACTCCGGAGATGGAGATGGACAACGCTATGGTGTCGGAGGCCATCCGGAGCTATTATGCCTCGGACGGAGAGACCAGGAAGAGATTCCCGGGGACCGACAGGTGGATGGAGTACACCTCCCGCCTCTGCTACGACCCTGTCACCCAGTCCCAGGACCCTCAGCCTGTGGAAGTCCTTGTCAGCCGGGCCGGCACGCCCGACAATGCATTTGAAGTGAAGTGGCGCTCTTCCGGAGAAGAACGCCACATCATACTTGTCTTTGCCGTGGAGGGTGATGAGTGGAAACTCGACAATATCATCGAGGATGCCGGCAGAGGCAACACCCAGCCTCTGATCGACTACTCCCGTCCGGCATCAGATTACGACGACTTCGCTGAAACCGGCAGCGGAGAGTAAGCGAATGCAGCCTCAGCGGTCGTAGATGCTTCTGGCCGCCCTGCACCTGTCAACCAGCTGACGGAAGATGCTCTTGCGGCGGCGGCGCTTCCTGTGCCTGTGATGGCTGTGGTGCGAAGAGCCGGAACCCGGCTGGCGGAGAGTGACATCCGGATCATCCTCCTGGCCGCCGAATACGTCAGCCATCGTGAGCTTCTCGGTTATCATCCTGTAGATCAAAGGCCAGTCCGGCACACCGCCGAGATTGTGGTCGTCGATATAGATGTCGGCATCCACCTTGCGCGGACGCGCCACTTCATAGTTGCCCGGAAGCTCGGCATTCACAGCGTAGAACTCCACTCCGTTCGAGCGGCAGAACTCCACCGCCTCGTCCAGCAGTTTCCCCTCCCGGACAGTCCACAGGATCACCCTGTGGCCGTCCTCCTGGAGCTTCTTCAAGATTTCGAAGGCGAACGGAATCTCCCTGCCTATCTGCGGGAACTTGTGTTCTACGACAGTCCCGTCAAAGTCCACTGCGATTATCATCGGGAATTATGCCTCCTTCGATTTCCTTGATTTCCTTGACTTCTTCGAATCTGAGTCTTCATCGTCATCTTCAGCGGTCTCGCCATAGCCCTGGCCGTAGCCGTAACCGTAGCCGTAGCCATATCCGTAACCGTATCCGTAACCGTAGTTGGTAGCATAGCGGCTGCGCACAGCGGAACCGTTGAGGATCACTCCCATATTGTTGAGCTTGCCTGACTCGTAGAGTTCGTCAAGCTGAGGGAGCATACGGCGGTCGATCATACCGGCGCGGACCACGAAGACTGTGGTGTCGACCACCCTGTTGATGATCACAGGGTCAGCGACCATATCCACAGGGACATTGTCGAGGATGATGTAGTCGTACTCCGTCTTGAGGGTGTCGATGAGCTCCTCGAGCCTCGGGCGGCGGAGCAGTTCCACAGGGTTTGGCGGAACCATACCTGCAGGCACCACATCCACTCCCGCAGCCACATCCACGTGGAGGATGTCGCCGATAGAGACTTCTGTGTCGAAGAGATAGTTGGAGACTCCCTTCACTTTATGGCCGACACCGAGCAGGCGGGAGAGGGAGCGCTTGCGGAGGTCCATATCCAGAACCACGACCCTCTTCTTGTTGTCGGCGTAGCAGGCGGCCATATTGAGTGCCACGAAGCTCTTTCCGGAACCGACATTGAAGGATGAAACTGTGATGACCTGAGGACCGGAAGCGGCATTCTTGCTCATAAGGTCAGTGTTGGTGCAGACAATACGCATAGACTCCGTGAGGAGGTCCTTGCTGTCCTTGTCGTAAAGGACCTTCCTGCCCTCATTCTTCTTCTTTTCCTTCGACTTCTTGTTCACCTCAGGGATCTCGCCTATGAACGGCACGTTCACCGCCTCCTCAATCTCCTTTCTGGTGTTGACCTTGGTGTTCACGAGGAGACGTGCCACAAGCACCACCAGAGGGATGAGAAGTCCCGCCAGCAGGCCGAGCAGCAGATATTTGTTCCTGCTCGGGGCAATATGCACATCAGAACCTTCAGCAGGGTCTATCACTCGGGCGTTGTCCTCCACCATCGACTGGGTGAGGGCGTTCTCCTCGCGGCGGTTCAGCAGATAGAGGTAAAGCTGCTCCTTGATGTTCTGCTGGCGCTCGATGGAGAGCATCTCACGCGCGGTGGAAGGCATCTGCTGGAACTTGCTGAAGGACTTGGACTCCTGCTTCTGAGCATCCTTTATCTTGACGTCGTAGCTTGAAAGGAGGTTGTCGATTGAGGTGACTATGCTCTGACGGAGCGAAGCCAGGTTGCTGTCGAGACCCTTTACGACAGGACTCTCCACGCTGCTGTTCTCCACCAGGCGGTCGCGCTTCATCTTGTCTTCATTGTATCTCTCGATAAGGCCCTCGATGCGGAGGTCGGCGATTCCGGTCTGGCTCGGGATCATCTCGTCCTTGTTCGCAGGGTCAATCAGGTAATCCTTTACGAACTGGGCAAGGCGTTTCTGGGTCTCCAGATCAGTTATCGCCGCGCTGGAAGACCTTGTCTCTGCAAGATACTGGTTTGCCGCCTCATCAGCGCTCATAATCCTGTACTTGGTCTTGAAGCTCTGGAGCTGCGACTCCACGTCGCCGAGTTCCTGGCTGATGACCATAAGGCGTTCTTCGATGAACTGGGCGGTGTTGACTGCAATCTGGTTCTTGTCCTTGACGGCAGCTTCATTATAGACCACGAAGAGGGTGTTCAGCACATCCCTCGCCCTCGCTGCGGAGTAGTCCAGCAGTGTGAAGTTGAGGATTGATGCGTCACCCGCCATATTGGTGATGGTAAGACGGCTGATAAGGCCCACGGCTGCAGAAGGAACATCTGTCTGGATCACGTTTACATCCCTGCCGAACCAGTCGGAACCGTAAGTCTGGGTAGGGACTATGATGATATGGCCCTGACCGCTGTTGATGCTGATGGTGTCATTAAGTCCCACCGTCCTGCTCACCTTGTCGAATGAGACTGAAACTGATTTCTGGTCCAGAGGGCGAACAGTGAAACTCATAGGGCGGTCGGCCAGTTCCTCGGAGAAAAGCACCCGCACTGGGCTGTTTGTGTAGAGCTCCATCTGGCGGAGCTTGACTTGGGTCCTGTAGTTGACGTTGGCGTCCAGCCGGTTCACTACCTCGCTCATCAGTTTCTTGGATTTGAACTCCAGGATCTCGTTGGTCACGTTGGACCTGTTGATCATATTGTTGTAGGTGTCGAGGCGTGCGGTCGACCTGCTGTTCGCAGGGTCCTTGATCACGATGGTCGCGTAACTCCTGTAGATGAAGGTCGATTTCGCATATTTGTAGCCTGCGATTCCTACGCCGATCAGAGCGAAGAGGACAAACCAGTACCAATAGCTGAGCAGGTAGAAGAAGAGGTCCACCAGATTGACGGCGCCGTCGTTTCCAGTCTTTTTCTTATTGTTGTTCTGTGCCATAATTCTTTCAGATTACTTCCTCAGGTTAAGCCACAGCAGTATAGTGGTAGCAATGTTTGCCAGTGAAAATGCCGTGGTAAAATATCCCAGTGCGTTGTTGAAAGCAACGTCGCGCTTGCTGTCCTTTGGTTTTGCATAAACCACGTCATTCTGCTGGAGATAGAATGCCGGAGAGTCGTAAAGCCGCTTGGTCTTGAGGTTGATGCTGTATAGTTCCCTTTCATCTCCCCTTGTACGGATCACCCAGATATCATCCCTCTGTGCATCTTCCGTTATCTCATTGGACATTGCCAAGGCCTGAAGGATGTTTATTCCGCCAGAAGGAACATTAATATTGGCCGACCTGAGTTCGCCCAACATAGTTATCTGGAAATTTAGAAAACTTACAAACACCATCGGGTCTTTGATATACTCCTTCTCCTTGATCATCTCCTCGATGGTCTCCTTCAACTGCACCGGGGTCATTCCATCCACGTGAATCTTGCCGAGAAGAGGGAAGGTGATGTCACCATTCTGATCTACAGTATATCCGTCTTCTGACTCGGCGGCCGCCGCGAGGTTCACCTCACCTGTAGCCGGATTATATGCCGACAAACCGCTTGTGAGATTGAACGGCGCCGCCAGTTCTGGAGTGCTGCTGGTGACGACTATACGGAGCTTGTCATTCTTATAGATATGCGGCTCCGCCGCAGGCTGATGGGAGGTATAGACCTCACCGACCTTGAAATCCTGCATATAGCCCAGACGCTCATAGGCGCCGCAGGAGGAGAGAAGCAGAGCCGCTGAGAGCAGGACGAAAAAAGTGAAATTCCTCATATTATCCATTCTTTACTATAAACTGCAAAAATAATTCATTATTCTCCCTTTCGCAAGTCCCGACCACCTTTTAATGAAGGGCGAAGGGGCGTATTTCATAAACAATATGGCTCTTCTCCAGAATCCCGAGTATCTCCGCCTCTTCTCGAGTCCGAAATTGCCGTCACTCAGGACAAGATTCAGAAGTCTGTCGATATCCTTTGCACTGACTTCAGGTATGCCGTACGGGATGCAGTCCGGGTTCAGTCCGAGATCCCTTGCGAGCAGTCCGTGGAGCAAAGCGCTCCATCTGAGAAGGCCTTCGTCCTTAAGCATAGCCAGGTACTTTTCTCCATCATACTGACCTTTGTAACGGCTCAGCGCAAGGGCATAGTCGCAAAGCTGACGGAACCCCGCGCCGCTGACGGAGGCGTGGTGGAAAATATGTTCGTTAAGCAGCAGCAGCCTTCCCGCCGGGCTCTCCTCCACAAGGCCATTCCTGTGGTGTTCCACTATCACTCCGCCAAGAGCATATCCCAAGTCACCGTCGCTGTCATACCTGTAGTCAATCCTGTTATCCTCCAGAACCCCGACTGCCCTCTCCCAGTCCTTGTCTGGGATATGCCAGTCTATATCACCTATCAGGCGGTGCTCCGGCACAGGATAAAGGGCCGCTGTCTCAAGCCCCTTCAGCAGGACTGCATCAATCCCCCGTCTGGCCCAGGTATCGCGCTGCTTTGCAACTACTGCGCTGATCCGGGCGTAGCTCTTTTCGGCATTCTGAGCATCTATCAGCCAGGAGGCCGCAAGCGAGGCCGGTAGCCCTGCGCTGCGCAGCAGCCCCTTCACCACATCGAACAGCACAGTGTGTACAGACTGCCTGCGTGCCAGAGCATACAGAGTGCGCCATTGCTCCCCGTCCAGTGCAAACCCCGAAGGGACTTCCCACCCCCAGAGACTGCACCTGAGCAGGGTCAGGAAAGAGTCAGTCACAGCATCCATACCGTTTCCAGAGAATGACAAGGCTGTGGACATCACATTCAGCCACCTCCACATCGACGTCGTACTCCGCACAGAGCCACTCCACCAGCTTCTCTTCCGTGAACTCCTCCTCTCCGATGCGGTTCCACAGCCAGGCCGCCGACTCGTTGAGACTGAAAACAGAGGTCATATCCACCTGCCCGGACCTGCGGACCAGAATGTTCTCATCGGCCACTTTGCGGAGGCAGTATTCTTTATTCAGCTTCATATATCTGCCCGTAAATCTTTATGCAGCTGTCAATCATCTTCCCGTAGGTGAACATCTCCTCATAGCGCCGCCTTGCCCCTTCGCAATAGCGGGAATAGGTCTCCCTGTCACCGGTTATCTCCATTATCGCCCTTGCAAGCGCCTCAGGGTCGGAGACGGCCACATTGATTCCCGAATTCCCGTCGCTGTTCACCCAGTCCACCCCGGAGCCCGGGATATGGGTCGCCACCACCGGCTTGCCATAGGACATCGCCTCTATCTGCACGATTGCAAAAGCCTCAGTCTTCATAATGCTGCTCAGGGCATAGAGATCGCATCCGGCATAGTGCTCACTGACCTCTTCGTCCGAAAGCCATCCCAGGAGCGACACCTTATCCTGCAGTCCGCTGTCATATATCTGAGCCAGCAGCTCCTGTTCCAGCGGCCCTGTGCCACCGATCTCTATACGGTAGTTGTCCGGCAGATATGAGGCCGCCTCCACGAGGTATCTGAAACCCTTGTACTCCACAAGCCTTCCCAGCGCAAAAACGGTCACTGTCTCTTTCTGAAGTCCAGGGACAGGCTTCGCAGCACCCTCGATCCCTATCGGGAGATGCGACACCTTGCCCTGCACATCCTTCAGCCAGGGCGACTGCTGCACATAGACCGGAGTGGTGCCCAGTATACGGTCCGCACGGCGGATGAGCCAGCTCTGCAGCGGCCGGTAGAACTTGAGCAGCCCCTTCTGCTTGAGGATGTCACTGTGCCAGTGGAGCACCACCTTCCCCTTGAAGCCGCTCAGCCTGAGCGCAAGGCAGGCCATCGGGTCAGGATGGTGGATATGGATGATGTCATACTCCTTCCTGTGGCGGCGCAGCCAGAATATCATCGCCGGAGAGATCATTGTTGCGGCAACCTTCTTCCAGGCCGGGAGACAGATGCAGCTGCCGGACGGTCCGAATTCAATTGTCCTGCTTCTGCCTCTGCCTCCGGCATCCTCAGGCAGGATGGCGCAAAGCATATCACACTCGATTCCCCGTGCCACAAGACCACTGGCAAGGTCCCACATCACCTTCTCCACACCGCCGCGTATCGGATAAAACTTACCTAACTGAAGTATTCTCATCTGTCAAACTTTCATATAATCTGATATAGTCCTCATATCTCTCCTGCTTCCGGAAATTGTCGAGGGCATACTGACGGCATCCGGCAGTCCAGACCTCCTTGCCGGCAGCCTCAATCCGGCGGATGCAGTCCAGCATAGCCTCCACATCCCCCTGCTTCACCACGAAACCGGTCCGCTCGTTGATTGTCTCGACACTGCCGCCCGTACGGTAGGTCACGACCGGAGTGCCGCAGGAGATGGCCTCCATATTCACTGTCGGATAATTGTCCTGCCAGGTGGGGTTGGCAAAGGCAGAGGCAGTCGAGTAGAGTTGCGCCAGCTGGCCGGCATCTGCCGTGCGGCTGACGCCAATTATTGTATGAGGCAGCTCCGCCTTCTGGCTCTCCTTGAGTCCGACAAGCACAATCACCTCCCTTTGGTGGTCCAGCATAGAGTCCAGCCTTGCGAAATCCTCCAGCCCCTTCTCCCTGTTCCATATGCTGGCGACTCCCAGGATCACGTTCCTGCCTCCGATCCCCAGTTTTTCCCTCAGACCGATCTCCTCTTTCGGGCTGAATGTGTCAGTGTCGATGCCGTTATGAATCACCTCGAACCTGCAGTCCCTCAAAAAAGAGCGGCTCATCTCCCCTTTCATCCACTCCGATACTGTCACCAGAGTGAAGGATGGCACCGATGTGAACGCCCGCCGCTTGTCATCGAAATTCCTGAAAGAGCGGTCAGCAATCCAGCTTGCAGGGAATGCCCTCCGCTGGGGGCAATGGCCGCAATGGCTCTGCCACTTGCCGCAGCCGGCCGATGCATAGTGGTAGCAGTGTCCGGTATAGAACCAGCAGTCGTGGACAGTCCATACCACAGGCTTCCCGGCAGATGCCAGATAGTCGAACAATATCCTGTAGTTCAGGAAATAGCCGTGGATATTGTGGATATGTATCACATCGGGGTCCAGTTCCCTGAGCCTCTTCACAAACCTTCTGGTCGCCACCACCGACCCTCTGCCGTGGAGGTCAAAGAACCGGGTAAGCAACAGATGGATTGCGACGCTCGCCTTGCTTCCAACGGGCAGAAGCCCGCGGACTCCGGCAGGCACCCCGTCGCGCCCCTTGCTGTAAGCAGCATAACACTCCCAGCCCGCCGCAGTTGCCACAGCGGCGATCTCCTTCATTATCTTCCCCGTGGAGGTGGTAGTCCGTATCACGGGGTTTATCTGGACAAGTCTCATTTAAGCAGCTCCTCAAACAGCGCCATCCACATCCCCATCACCTTCTCCTGGCTGTATTCTTCTTTAATCTTTGCAGCCTCCGCGGACATTCTGCGGCGCAGTTCCTCATCAGTGGCGAGAGCCGCAAGGGCATCGGCAAACGCCTGTATATCTCCGTCAGGCACAACGATTCCGTTCTCCCCCTGCCTGATGATATCTTTCGGGCCGGTCTTGAAGTCAAAGCTCACGGCAGGAAGCCCGCAGGCCATACCCTCTATCATCACCATAGGGAACCCTTCATAATGGGAGCTCATCGCCAGAACCGAACTGCGGGCATACTCCGCCCCGAGGTCCTTGACAGGGGCATTGACCCTTGCCGAGCCCTCAAGTCCGAGATCCGCTATCTTTTTCTGAAGCATCTCTTTCCACTCCCCCTGCCCGAATATCTCCAGAGTCCACTCCCCGCAGCCCGGTTTCGAATGGAATATCGCCCAGGCATCAATGAGACGGTCGAAGCTCTTCTGATAATCAAGCCTTCCGGCCGCAATCACCCTCTTTGCGCTCACGTCAGAGATTGTCTCCGACTCCTGCAGGGCGGCATTCGGTATCACTGCAATATTCGGGATATCGCCCCAGTAGCCTTTGTCCTCCCGGGTGAGCACCACAAACCTGTCGAACCTCTTCACCATCGGGACATCTGCGGCGGAACGGAGTCTGTCTGAAAGTCCCAGCAGTCCCTTCCTGTTATACTGCAGATGGAAGAAACGGTTCTGGTGAAGTTCCATCACCTTCCTGCTGCCGTCCCTGATACCGGGGATGAATGAGGACTCTCCAGGATAGAGACTCACCACTATGTCCGCCCTTTTCCGCATAAGGTACTCTGTCAGTCTTCTCCTGTGAAGCCTGCGGCGGCGCAGATAGCCGAGAGTCTTTGCCACGGGGCTGCTGCCGTTGTCGTCAGAATAGTTTATCCCGAGGTCCACCATCTCGACTCTCTCCGGGAAGGGGAAGAAGGTGTCGCGGGAGTGCTGGTCGGTGGTCACCACCGACAGCTCCCAGTCAGTATTCACCGAGAGCCAGTTCAGCTTGTTGAGCAGAACCCGCTCCATCCCGCCCGGGTTGTAAAGGGAGTGTATGCAGTATACGAGTCTCATCGCCTTATTCCTCATCCTCCTCCATCGTTGCCTTGACCGCCTCTATCTCCTCTTTGCCATAGTTCTCAAGTTCATACTCATCTTCACGGCGGACTGCGGCCCTGATCTCAGCCTCCCTGTTCTCCGCGGCACCCACCACGAGCGCAATTGCGAAGACCGGGAATACGTCCGTCGCCACCTTCGCCCAGACCACGAGATTCACCAGAAATACGAAGAGGAATGCCAGCCGCCACTGCGGAAACCTCTTCCCGCACACCTGCGCACAAACGAAGAAATAGAAAATGAATGCCAGCAGCCCTATTATCCCGAAGTAAAAGATGAACCTGCAGTAGCCGATGTCAGTACTCATATAGAAGACGTCAAAATGGATTCCTTTGGAGAGATAATAGGGGTCGGTGGCACCGGGGTCCGAGAAATAGCCGTCTCCGATTATCCAGGTCTTCGGATTGTCAGGCCAGACTACCATTGTCTCCAGATGATTGTTGGAGTTTGTCTCCCAATGTCCTTTTTCCACAAGGCTGAAGAAACCCTCGAAGCCGAAGCGTATGTTCTCCCTCATCTTGCCGTTTGTCTGATAAAGTCCGACAATGATTGGGATGGCCACGGCGAGTATCAGCGCCAGAGTGCCCCACATCTTCTTTTTGTTGCTGATTCTATTGAAGAGGTACACAGAACCGGGGATAATCCACAGCACCAGGGCCAACGCCACTCCGACAATAGTGGTCCTTGCAATCATATTGCCGACAAAGGTGATGAAAAGGAAACAGACCATCGCCACCGCAAGCTTCTTCTTCTCGCTGTGCCGGCTCGCCTCGATACAGTACTGACCGATAAGAATGAGCATCGCCGAAAAACGGACCCCGGCCACATCCAGCATACAGCCGATGCCGAACAGCCTGCCTGACTCTTTCAGGAAATTGCTCATTCCGACTATATACCTTCCGAAGAAATCCACGGCAGCCGGGCTGTTGTCGAATATCAGCGCCAGGCAGCACTGCATCACACACACTGCCGTAAGGTACTGTACTACAAGCGACAGTGAGAGGTATCCGTGTATCCATTTTATCACATTTGCGGCGAAATATGCAGCCAGAATCCAGATCAATACTGTAGCGATATATGAAACATATTGATAGTCATACGTGCTGTTATATGTCGCAGCCACAAATGCCACAAAGCCCACACCCAATGCCGCCGCCATCACATAGACTATATCCTTCTGGACATCTTTGGCGAACTCTCTTCTCTTCAGCAAGTTCAGGACCAGCAGAACCACACCGGCAACGGCTTCGATGTTCTTTGTATTCTGAGAAGGGAAAAAAGTGAAACTGAACGGAAAGATGAAAGAGCTGACACATATTACTCCCAGAGCAATCTTCAGAAAGCGGACTATATCAAAACGCCTTTTATCTATATATAATGCCATAGACAAACTTATATATCAAAATGTAATACAATTTCAAACCAAAATACAGCTTATGCTCAGCCATCCACTGCTGAACCTTTGTATGGAGCGGCAGCAGCGGATTCTTAGCGGCATAAGAGTTCGACTCCGGCATCCAGCTGTACCAGGTCCTGTAATCTTCCTTATCCGTTGACTGAAGCAGCGGCAGTTTCAGGAAAAGCTTGAGATACTGCATACTGTCGCCCAAGTCAGCCTGTAGAACTGTTTCCTTGAGGTTCTCCTCCAGCCTTTTGAGATTTCTCTCTATCTGGGTTCTGTTCTTTTCGCCAAACTGCTTTGAGATGGAAGCGCTGTTCACAGCATTGTAATTGTACAGCGGTCTATGAATCTGAGAGACGCTTGATGCGCGTCCCAGCAGAGACAGCACAGCCATCATATCCTCCCCCATATTGGCAGCCGGCTCGAACCTCAGCTCCCCCCACAATTCCCGCCTTATTGCCCACAGCCAGAGGTTCCAGCGCATCACTCCGCCCATCAGCTTCTTCAATGCCTCCAGCGGAGTCGAATAGTCCGCCTGCCTCATATACCGGCCGTTCACATTCATCGCCAGTGTCCAGTCCCACCCTATGATGTCAGCATCGCCCGCATTTTCGAATATGGCCTGCAGTTCCTCCGGAGCCATAGTGTCGTCAGCATCAAGCCATACCAGATACCTTCCGGAAGCATTGTCAAGCGCTGTATTCCTTGCAGCAGCGGCACCGGAATTGGCGCTGTGACGAATCACTTCGACATACTCCCTCTCCTGAGCGTAGGCCGACAGAATCTCCGGACTCCCGTCCGTGCTGCAGTCATCCACAATCACCACCTCGAAGTCCCTGAAGTCCTGCGCTTCGATTGAATCAAGGCTTCTCTGCAGAGTCTTCGCGGCATTATACACCGGCATAATGATGCTGAAATATGGACTCTTCTCAACCATTCCTGCTCAGTTTGACAATCTTATCGATGAATTCAGGATCCCTGCTGTTGAACTTCCTGGCGAAAAGTGCATCTGAAGCAGCCAGCATCTCATAATCCTCTGCAGTCCAGTCATACAGCTGCCCGTCTCTCCATCCTATCGCCCTCATACAACCTTTGCCGTCGTATTCAGTGTCATAAATATTCTCTTTGAGAGGGGAATTCCAGCAAAGAGTCTGAAACACTATCTCGTCCGAGCAGAATGTGTTTCGGAAAGTCTTCTCAGCCCATCCCCTGTTGTCCAGGAAAAGCCTCGCCATCCGCTCAGTAACGCTCACCCACTGGCTTCCCTTGGTGAAACTGATGTCTCGGTTCCGCTTGATTCCAACCATTTCCTGACATCTCAGCCATCCTGCGCGAAGAGCCTTCTTGACCAACCCGGCATTCTTGAAATCGTGAGGAAAAAGATGGTACCTCTGCACTTTCCTCACAATCTCGGGCGTGCTCGAAGTAAGCGTGTAGCCGATGAACTCCTTCCCCTGGTTCTCATCGCAGAAAGAATGAATATAGTTTTGACTCTTGAGCGGCAAATCCACTCCGGAAAGCAGATGATAGTATTCGTATGGGCCTTGTGCGGCAGCTTCACCGAATAATGCATATTCAGCCTCCACCACGCTCCAGTCCCCCCAATATACATTGACCCTCTTCTTCAGGACCTTCAGTCCGGCCTCTTTTGAATGAAGCACCGGCAACTCTTTAACTTTCCCGTCGATATGGACGAAGATATCGTTCCTCGAGTCGTCAATGCAGTCTATCAGAGTCTGCAGCAGACCCCATTCATTATGCGCGAGTATGAGATAAGCGTGTTTCATTTCCTTCCCCCGCAAGCAAAAGCAAGCAACCTCGGAATTATCTTATTCAACAGCCAGTAAAGACCAAGGCATATCAGCAATACCATTACAGGAACACCGAAGTAGTTTATCCAGCTCCCAGTCAGTCCATCTCCGAATACCCTGAGGAAAGCGCCCTTGGTCAATCCCAAAATCAATATCTCGTGGGAAGCATATATGAAGAACACTGCTGAGGACAACTTAATGAGGCAAGAATTAATTTTCTCATTGTCTATCAGTTTGTCGCAGATATTCATAAATGTAATCATCCCGAAAGGATAGAAAGCCCGGAGCATCCATTCGTGGTATGGCGACGCATTGAAATAGCTGGCAATCAACAACAGAACAACTGTCAGCACGGCCGCCGGCCATCTGACTTTCCTGCAGATAGCAAGCATATTCACCTTCCAGGTTCCCAGCCAGATACCAAGGAAGAAAAAGAAGATGGCCCTCATTGCCGGCAGGCCAGGATTCAGAGGAGACGCATATAGTCCCAGAAGCAGTGTAAGGCTGAGCCAGCGAAATCGTCTGAACAGCAGATATGCGGCCGGGGCGATTATCGACATAAGCATAAGATCCCTCATAAAATAGAGGGGGAAATCCGCAGGACCCGTCCAGAACCAGAACAGAGGATTGATGTCAGGCATTTCGTTGTGTGTGCCGATGCCCAGTCTGGCGAACAGAAGGCCCTTTATGGCCGGCAGGCAGAAAGCAAGCAGGTTCCAGATCAGATATGGAATCAACAGCGACCATATCCTCTTCTTCCACTTTCCTGTCACCCACTTGAAACTGAAATCCTCTTCTTTGAGATATCTGAAAAAGAAATAACCCGAAATGGTATAGAACCAGCATACCGCGAGCCTGGCGAAATTATGGGATATCATCTCTGAAACGAAATGATATACATTCCAGCCATCAAGACTCGGGGCAATCTCAACATTGCCAAAACTCAAGGAGTGAGCAAAGACCACCAGCACAATGAGAGGAAATCTCATTGCTGAAATCAAACTGGACTGACGTGAATCTAACGAGTTATTCTCCTCTTGCACCATCTCAATACCATTATTAATTTTTCTTTAGCATCCGCCAGACGGCATAGCTTCAAATACTCCCTGAGTTTAATCAAAGGGACATTGACGATAACCAGATTGAAGTAATCGTATATACACTTTTTGTGAAGATAATCTTCACTGGCCACTGTCATATACTCAATATCCTGCCGTTCATCAGGCGCTGGCCAGTCAATCGCCGTCAACCATTCGGATAATTGCGAAATACCTTCTAACTTTTCCCTATATCTGCTGCAATCCCCTGAAAGATGGTTGCCGGACTGGCGAAAATCGAACAGCATATCTGAAGTGTTTGCCACGCCGTTTACTGACAGAGCGATAGGGGTTGCTATGTCAGAGCCGAACGCACAGGGGAAATCTATGAATCCACCCAGTTGTAACAAGGCAGACCTGCGGAAAGCGAAATTGCCTACGCAAGAGAAAACCTTGGCAGTAATCCAATCGTGAAGATACCTGTATTTAGATGACACCTCCGGGAAGATGCCGTCCTTATAAGGAAGGGCATTCCCTCTCTCATCAATCTGCTGTACACGGGAGCGGACAAGATCCACTTCTGGATGTCTTTCTATCAGTTTCTCAACCTCCTCGCAAAATTGGGGCTCATAGATATCATCATCCGCCGCCAGCACTATATAATCCCCTGTTGCATATTGGATGCAATGGTTCCATTGTTTAACCAAGTTCGCCCCACCCAAATTCTCCGGATTCCTATAGAATCTGATGCGCTCATCTGAGAAAGAATCAACGACTTCCTTTAATGGTTCTGGCGACGCATCGTCTACGATGACCAGTTCCCAGTCATCAGATGTCTGCCTGAGTATGCTTTGGATTGCCTCGGCAAGAAATGCTTTTTTGAAAGCAGGCATTATGAAAGAGACAGTCGGCATACTATAGTTCTCGTGCTGGAATGCCGGCCATCGTGGCATCTGGATTATTCACATCTTTCGCAACGACTGCATTCGCTCCGATTCGTACCCCGTCAGCGACAGTGATACGCCCAAGAATCTGGGCATTCTGCCCGATATTCACATTGTTTCCTATTATCGGAGTCTCGCTCGGGTCTGCTCCTTTGCTTCCTATGCAGCAGTTGCCGTGGATGTCGCAGCCCGAGCCAATTCTGGACTCGGGATTGACTATGATTGAACCATAATGCCAGATTCTGAGATCCGACCCGAAACAGCCTGCAGGAATAAAGAAACCCAGTCTGGAGCCGAGGATGTTTTTGCGACGGAAATACCAAAACTTAGAAAGTTTGCGAGGCTTAACAAACGAGTAGTACTCTTCTGCGCGAAGGGCCTTCATATACCTCTTGATCTGGTACTGTTCGCTCTGGAGAAGCCACTCCAGGAACCACGCTTTTGTCAGCGGCCTGCAGTACTCCATTCTCACATCCTGATGTATATATTCCTTGAATGTCATAAAGTTTATCTTCCTCCTGTCAGCACACCATATATCCTTGTCTTTGAAAAATATCTTGCTATGAAAACCAGCACAATTATAGTGATGACCGGCGTAATAATGAATGTGAGATTAAGAACAAGCGGAGTCCCCGGCAGGAAGGAGCGCACAAGAGCCTGCTCGACATTGAGCAGGAACTGATGGGTGGCATAGATGAAGAAGGTGTATCCCATCCACGGCCTGACCTTCCATTCTTTGCCTATGTTCTCCGGGACTGCCAGATCTGCTGCGAACCAAGCTATTATCGGCCCGGCAATCTTGAACAGATAGAGGGCGCTGTATGACTTCATACCAACAATATACAATACTATGAATATCACGGCCATCGGGGCAAGCCATTTCAGTTTTTTCTCAAGTACCGGACTTGTTTCATTCTTACCAGAAGAATACAGATATCTTCCGGCCATTGCTCCGGCAAGGTATATGGCAGCATTATACCGGAGAGACACTGAACTCCACCCAAGTATATATCCTGCAACCGTAAAGCCAACCACAGCAGCTAAACCAACCCATTTGTTTTTTATCAGCAGCAGGACAACAGGAGACAGCAAATTAAAGAATATCAAATACTTGATAAACCACAATGGGGTAAACCTGCAGTGCCACAAAGCCAGGAGCCAATCTTTTGCAGTATCCAGGCTATGAGGCATATTCATTCTGGAGGTCGTGAAAGGAATCTGTCGGAGAATGTAGTAGACAAGGATGAAAAACAGATTCCAAATCAGATATGGTATCAGCAATGTGAAGACTCTTCTATAGAGCTTGTGCGGCAAATCTTTCCAGTCACAGTCTCTGTAGAACAGCATTGCTGATATGAAATAGAAAAGAGGCACTGCGACAGCCGCCAACTGGAGGACGCAGAAAATAAACGGGTAAGACTCAAAGGTGAGCTCTTTCCCAAACCTCAACGGAGTCTCTGAATGGATCAGGACAATAAGGATTGTCGCGACGGCATTCAGGAACACCACCTTGCGGGAAAAATAGCTGTTCTTGTCTACTGCTGACATCAGATTCTGTATCTAAGTTTTCTATATAGTGCGAGGAACGGTTCGATAAGATATCTGCCCAGGCCGGCTGCATACAGTCTGCTCAGAGCATACATCTTCCTGTTCGGCCTCCACTCTTCCTTTATCTCATCAGGAAGCGAGTCATAGCATCTCCACCACTCACCGAACTTTACAGTGAAAATGTTCCACGGCTTGCCGCCTGTGTAATGGATAGTACCGTGGTCTTGGACATTATCCCAGTCAGATTCCTGATACTGATTCAAGAAGTCCGGCTTGTATTGCGGAAGGAAGAATGTCCTGATGCTGTTGTAAACAGGATTCAGAGGCAATACCCTTCCCCGGCAGACCATATTCAAGGCATCCTGGTCAGGGAATTCAAGATAGTCCCTCTTCAGGGCATCTATGAGTTTCCGTGAAGTCCCTTCCAACCGCATCTGGCTGAGATTCATCATCAGGAAACCGGAGTTGAAATATTTGCGGGGATCGCAGCCGAGGGCTGCCCAGCGCTCGCTCTGATGCTCGATAGGGGCCTCATACACAACTGCCAGCAAACTGCCGTCCAAATCCATATTCTTGTATAGGGCGGACAGATTGTTTCGCACTATCACGTCGCAATCTATATAAAGAACCTTGTCGTATTCCGGCAGAATTTCAGGAAGAAGCAGGCGGAACGATGCCGCTTCGCTGTAGCGCGGGTCAACGTATACTCCCT
The DNA here is from genome assembly GCA_045599325.1 of Bacteroidales bacterium. Classification (GTDB taxonomy): domain Bacteria; phylum Bacteroidota; class Bacteroidia; order Bacteroidales; family UBA932; genus Cacconaster. Next base: position 100,962 of record JAZRVT010000041.1, read on the forward strand.
GAAGCCTGCCAGCCAGATTAATATACCTGAACCGGATGCATTCTCCGGAGAGCCTGTCAAGTTTGTCCTTCTGTCTCTGCGGGATCTCCTCGCTGACCAGACATATCACCTCATACCTGTCATCAGGCAAAGATGCATCGAGCAGCGACCTCAGCATAGTAGCCGCAGGCACGAAATAGTTTGGGGTGAATGCTATTACAAGCGGTGTCATTATACTATATTGCTATGTTCAGGGAAATGCCTGTCTATCATTTTCCAGGACCGGATCCTAATCTGGTCGGTCAATATGCCAAGAACAAACACCACGATAATGAGCCCTGCAATCAAGAGTGGAGCAAACATACCGTGTCTGGAACTTATATCACGGCACAATGAAAGATACTTGTCCCAAATGAAAGGGTTCAGGTGGAACAGGTAAACCGCGAATGAAGACTTTGCAACTGTGTTCACAAAACTTGAATTGATCTTCAGGTCCTTGAAGAAGAGGAACAGGAAAACTGTCGCCATAATCGTCAGAGGATTCAGGTACGAGAACACACACCTTGAAACGATATAGCTGGATCCTCCCCGGAAAACAAGGAACGCCATCAGAGCAAGCAGAATGGCACAAACCAGATATCCTGCAACCGCCGCCCACTTATTCAAGGTCTTTCTGTCACTGTCGAAAACATAGAGTCTCATATATCGTCCCAGCATATACAGGCCGATAAACGATATCGTAGAATAACCGAACTTGAATTCAGGCATAGTATGGAGCCAGCCGAAAGTCACCATCACCAACAGAAACGCGCAAACTGTAAACCTGGCTGTCTTCCTGTCTGAATGTTCAAAAAGCAGGTTCAATGCAGGCGAAATGATACAGAGAAGCAGGTAACTGTTGGCAAACCAGTAGTCCTGACCGAAGAGGAAGCACCCGGCAAGAGTCTTCAGGGAGATTGGAGGAAATCCCTTGACGGTCCATATTACTGCAGTCAACAGGAACGAATAGAACAGACAGGTGAATAAAAAGCCCACGAATTTCCGCGGAGTGGTCCTGATGCCGAACCATCCCGAAATCAGAACATAGACATTCACGCAGACAATGCAGAGTGACTCTATTGAAAACCGCAGAAAAGAGAGTCCGGGATCGTTGATGCAGTCTGACTGTTCCGGCAGACCCAGTGCGATTCCGTTTGCGTGCAGGACAAGCACCAGCACCATCGCGACTATCCTGAGGAGTTCTATGTTCGATTGTCTCTGTTGCACCATACTTTCAATTCTGTTCGGCAACCATTCTGGTCAACGGCACTTTATTGTAGACCACATATACTGTACTGCTGTCTCCGACATATACCGGATGGAACGACTCCAGGGGAGATACATTCAGATTGAAATCCTTCCCGAATATGCTGACATATCTGCGGACAGAGACCTCCTGACCGGAGTTTTCCGGACAGACAACCGTGATATTTCCAGGTGCGGGCTCCGATATGGAAACAGACTGCACGCCGGACAGATTCTCACACACTGCAGGCAGAACATCAATTTTCAATGTATTCAAGACGTGCCAGGTATAGACATCGGAAGGATAAGTGTCCTTGAAAGTGACCTCTTTGGCAGCGAAATCATAATAGACGATGCCGTCATCACTGTCAGTCACGTCTTTCTGTAGATGTGCCAGGAGTAAGCGGCCATCGGCCAGGAACCTGACATTGAATATGGCCTTTGGAATAAAGAGCGCCAGCAGAATCAAAACAACCACAGTTCCCGTCCGGGAAGCGGCACGGGCATATTTCCTGAACAATATCACCGTCAGGAGCAATGCGGCGAGTTCGCATCCGAAGATCTGCCGGTTGCCGAAAACCCCTATCACCACATTGAAAGCAAGCATAATCGCCCAAACAATCCAGAGGCACGGTTCAGGAGTAAACAGTTCTCTGAACTTCGCCTTCTTTGAAACGAGCAGATAAATGCACAGGCAGGCAAGCAAATACGAAGCCCGGGAATAATAGAGCAGTTTGACAATGCTGTATGCGCCATTCGACAGGAAATCGACGCTTCCGGTCTCACTTCCAGTGCGATGGATGGTTGCAGGAGAGAGGCACAATGCCAGAGCCCCGATTCCGAAGAATATCATCATTGCCCACTGGGTCAGAGACATCGCCTTCAGATGGCCGAGTCCCCAATAGACAAATGCTGCGCCGACTCCGATGACAAGGGCTTCCTGTGACCATCCCGCAATGAATGAGAGCGGGATTAGCCAGAGCAGGTTCCACTTTGAGCAATGGCCGGCGAACCGCTGGAACAGGAGGACAAATCCTATTATCAGAGAGAACATCCAGATGTATCCTATCTGGCAGGTCGGGGTGAACTTGGTCTGGAAGCAGAGGATTGCGAGCAAAGCGATGGCTGCAACGCCCTTTGTATTGTCAAGACTTATGCGGAGCGCCGACAGAAGCAGCAGCAGGAACACCACATACACGCCCGCGTTGACAATCGCGAAAATGCACTGCGGGAGCAGGCACAGGAAGAGCTGGACAAGGAAATGGGCCACGAAACGGCCGTTCTGGCTGAAGTAGTGGGCCACCTGCGACTGCCAGATGTCACCAAGGCCCGAGATGCTGCCTCCCGTCGCAAAACTGGACTGGTAGAACAGGTCATCGCCCATCCACAAAGCGTTCAGCCCCATATACAGGACGTATATGAAAACTGCTGCCAGAATGGCCGCAGAACCTGTATTCTTTCTATTCCAATTCACCGTTGTGTTCTCTTACTAGATAGACAGGTCTGTTCTTAGTCTCATTGAACATCATAGCCACGTACTCTCCTATAATACCTATGCAGAGCAGCTGGATACCGCCGAGGAGCAGAATCACACAAAGCAGAGTCGGGAAGCCGGCGACCGGATCCCCGAAGATCAGTGTCTTGACAAGGACAAACAGCATATAGATGAAGGCCACTGCAGAAACCAGCAGTCCGAGCCAGGTGGCGAGATGAAGAGGTGACGTCGAGAATGAGAGCACACCTTTTGTGGCAAACTTGAAGAGCTTCCACATATTCCAGGAGGTCTCGCCTGCGACCCTGTCGCCACTGTCAAACTCGACATCTGTCTTCTTGTATCCTATCCAGCAGAAGAGTCCCTTGGTATATCGCTCTGACTCCCTCATCTGTTTCAGAGCCTCAACGCAGCGTCTGTCAAGGAGCCTGAAGTCACCCACGTTCTGAAGCATCTGAACATTGCTCATCTTGTTGAGTATCTTGTAGAAAAGCAGCGACAGCCTCTTCCTCAGCCACGGCTCCTTGCCCCGTGTGCGCCGCTTGGCATAAACATCCTCATAGCCCTCCTCCCACTTTGCGAGCATATCGAGAGCTACTACAGGAGGGTGCTGCAGGTCGGCGTCCATAATAATCGTGCAGTCGCCTGTGACATAGTCGAAGCCGGCAAGCATCGCATTCTCCTTGCCGAAGTTCCGGGAAAGGTCGATATAGTTCACCCTTGAGTCAGACTTGTGGAGGCTGCGGAGGATGTCCAGAGTGCCGTCCTTCGAGCCGTCGTTTATGAAGAGAAACTCCCACTCATATTCAAGTGCACGAGAGTCCTTTGTGAGGTTGCACAGGGCATCGTACATAAGCGGCAGAGATTCCTGCTCGTTGTAGCAAGGGATAAGTATTGAGACTTTTTTCATATCTTATTGAAAACGAATCTGACAAGAAGGAAATTCACAGGGATGCAGATGCACCATACAGGAATCGGGGCGATCTTGGCTCCGAGACCGATCCAGAGGAAAAGATTCAGGCAGCCCACCTGCAGGCCATAGTTGACCAGATGGCTGAGCGCAAAGCCGAGCCCCTTCCTTGCAGTAGCCTTTTTCTTGAAAGTGAACTTTGCCGATAGGAAGAAATTGCATACGAAACTGATGGCATAGCCCAGAGTATATGCGACTGTCGGGTTGGTGAAGCTGAGGCACAGATAATAAACCCCGTAATTGATGGCAGTCGCCAGCACCCCGACGATACAGAACCGCAGGAACTCAGGAGAGAGGAATCTTTCTTTAAGGCTGGCCAACAAAGACATATCTACTGAAGATGCAGAACCTTGAACAATGCAATGCGCAGACGGTCTATCAGACAGCAGACGACAAACACGGCTATGCTTGAAGCGAATATAAGAGGTATGAGCCAGGGGCTGTCAAGCATCCCGCTTATCTGTATGACATCCCCCCATACATAATGCCTCAGCAGTGGGTGTTCAGAAATAAGATAAACACCGAACATAGTTGGGGCGGCGGCAGATATCAAGCCTGCCACCCGGCCTTGAATGGGTTTCAGGTTCACCGCCCACAAAAACAACAAAGCAGACGTGACAAATGTGAAACTGTTGTTGAAGGTTCCGCCGTATGCCACCGGATTTCCCTTGACCTTCCATAAAACCAGCGAAAGCGCCATATATGCGCAGGCCAGCAGAATTCCGAAGGCGAAGTAACTCTTTCCGAAATGGTTGAAATTGCTGAATGGATTGAATTTTCTGATAAACGCACCGACAAGGAACAGGTATATGAACCACATTAAAGAATGGCCTCCGCCAAATAACTCACCGTAAGGGAACTTGAACAGGCGCAGATTGAGGAATGAAAGGATTACCAGCAATATGATATAGTTCTTCTTGTCCAGAACTCCAACCAGTCTGGAAAGGAACGGAGAGATTACAGAGAGTCCCAGGAACATAGTCATAAACCAGTACTGGTTTGTGTATACCGGGAAAGCGCATCGCAGCAGATCCCTGCCCCCTGCCCTGCCGCAAAGTAAAAGAATCAGGCAGATGCCGAACGAATAGAAGAAAGTGGTCAGCCAGGTATTGAATATGCTCTTCCATCGATAATCGGTCCTCTCAGCGAGAAGATATCCTGACAGCATCACGAAGCAGTTGACTCCCACTGCCACCAGAAAGAAAATAATATACATCCCTGCCCAGTTGGTAACCGCAGCAGTGCTGGACATATCCACGAACATATCTGTCCTTGTCGCGCCTACCGCGCCATACATTATGCAGTGAGTCACCACAATGCAGAACATCGCGATGATTCGAAGCAAATCAAAATTTGGTAGTCGATTACTTGGCATACAATTACTTATCTCTTTTTGGCAGAGTCAGCCATTCGCCAAATATGCCATCCCACTCCTCCGGTTCAAAAGGGACAAAACCGCTCCAATGGAAAAAAGTATACTCACCAAAATAGACCTGCCCAGATATATCATAAAAATCGACACGCACATGAGGAAATCCAGCTGACAGTTTAGCAGCAAATGCTTTCATTTCATCAAATCCCTTTGGTCTGTCAAGACAGACCGCTGAATTTGGGTGACCATTTCGTATCGGAAGACGATTGAAATCTGCATCATAAAAATCAAACTTAGTTTCATTTTCTAATGTGTTTCTATCTGAAGCCACAAAAAGAGCCTTTGGAACACCATCAAAACAGAACCATTTATAATCTTTTAATTCATAACCACTTTCGTCTTCCATATATTGCTCACATAATATTTTGCGATTAACGCTCCTATATGACCACTCCAATGTGTCTTCATAATAACTTTTCGACATACTCTCATTAAGACGGGCTGAAACACTCTTTATATCTATGAAGTCTTTATCACGGCATACTACGACTCCCCCGCTATCATGATTACATTTAAGAACGAATGACTTTGGGAGTATGTCCCAATTAATATCATCAACTGAGTTATATGAATCAATCAGTGGAATAATATGGTCCGCGCCTATCAGTTCGGCCGCAATCTGTTTAGCTTTTATCTTATCCACCATATCTATCATAATAGGTTTATGATAGTATAATTTTAGCCATTGCAATTTTTCTGTATACGTTACAGGATGACGCAGATGAAGCCTTTTATTCATGGTCCGTCTATAGCGAAGGCGTAAATATAACCCCTTATCTATAGCTATCACCTTCCATAAAAAATGAACTATTCTATTCCTAACCATAAGCAAATCATCCGATAAAATGGTTCTCTATCAAAGTTTCAAACCTCTCAATACTTAACTCTTTGAATGTCAATTTATGCATCGAGCATCGCTCAACAATCTCATCAACATTCAAATAGAAGGACTTATCATTTATCAGTTGCATAAGATAATGTGGCGGACAGTCATTGACTATCGGACAATCAGGTGACGACTTTCCTCTTTCAACCAGCTGATTGAACAGGATCTGAAATGTGAAGTAGAATGGATATTGCTCATTATTATTCCAAACATATAGGAGCAGATTAAGATAATCGCCTAAAAAAAGATTGCCGGCCTTGGCGAAAACTATACTTGTAAGCACTCGGACCTTGAATTTCGGCCCCCATCCCCAGTAATATGCATAAGACTGTTCCCAATATTTCTTATGCGGTTCCTTTTCGTCCCTTTGGAACATAAAGAACCCATACTGAGAATACTTTGTAGGAAGATAATCCGTGAGCAGCACAGTTGCATCAAGCCAAACTCCGCCATATGTATAAAGCAACGCAAGCCTTAGAACATTGGAAAAAGCTGTCACAGTAAAGCCGTGCCCCCTTTTTGCCCATACATAATCGGGCAAATCAACATAGTCTGCAATCGTTTCATCAGATAGCCTGATTACCTCATAATCGCCTTTATACTTATCCACCGAATCAAGGCAGACTCTGACAACCTCGGGCAATTCCCCGTCGAATCCCTGCGCCCAGTACTGCCAGATAATCTTCTTTTCAGCCAAATTCTTCTTTGGACTGACATTAAACAACTTTTTTCCTGAAGAATAATAAGCATCTATATAGCTGTCACATAATGCAGCCACTCTTTTATGGTCACGTAGAATAAAATGTTTTCGTATCAGCCGCCACATTCCAGCCGGGACAAACTTTTTTAGTGACTCTTTCATTTGGACGCAGATGTCAGATATTTATTCAAGTACTTTGATACAGGTGAAACAAACAGTTTCTTGCAGAAAAAGGTGAGGACACAGCATATTGCAAGAGTAATCATCATCACTGCAAAATGATGCTCAAAATGCAGTTTGTGAGCGATACTGTTGCAGACCTGTATTGTCATCAAATGTATCATATAGAAAACAAAGCAATATGACCCGACAATGGAAAGGAAATTTACAATCCTGAAATCCCTTGGTCTGCAAACGGAAGCGGCGCTGACACTAAGAATCAGCACTGAAATCAGCGGCCAGAAAATCCAGGCGAACTGCACATATTCCGGCATCAGCCCCCTTTCAATCAGCAATGCTGCTATGCATATTGCCGAAACTGTATAATACAATGCCATCTTGCCGGCACTCTTTCTCAATTTTGGCCGGATGGCCATAAAGCCTTTTGCCAGGTAGACGCCAAGCAGGAAATCTGCAAAACGCATAGCAGGATTGATGTACAGGATGGCGTGCCGTTGTTCCTGAGGAGTCAATATGCAGGCGGTGACATACCAGGCCAAAACCAGAATCACAAACAAAACATTCCTTACTCGGGATTTATCGATGACATATCTGGCAACAAACGGGAATATCAGCGCAAAGAACAATGTGTCTGACAGATACCAGGATATTCCGTTCAAAGAGAAATAGAAACTGCTGTCAGGCACCCAGCTTTGGACAAGAAATAAATTGGACAGCGCCTGAGGCACACCTCCTATCGGCTGAGAAGATGCCAGTGCAATCATAAGCCAGACCACAGCGCAAAGCCAGTGAAGAGGGAAGAACTTGAAAACTTTTGATAAAGCGTATCGGCCATAACTGAATCCGGGATCCTTTACCTTATCTGAATATCCGAGGGCTGAGCAATAACCTCCGAGTACGAAGAAACAGGCAACACCAAGATATCCGCCATCAGCCAGAAATGCCGAATGATTGAGGAAAATCATCAGCATAAAAACGATTCGGAGTATGTTCAGCTCTTTAATCATCTTGATATTCAAGGACTGAGTCCATCAACTGTTTGTTATCGCCAGTGAATTTCCGGCCAAATAGGCAGTCAGAAGACATTATCTCATCAAGGTCATCCATTGTCAGTACGGATGCATTCGAACGGCCGATTGCACCATATAACAGACTGTCTGTCGATTTTACTTTACAAGCCAATTCAGACCGCATCAGTTCGGTCGGAACGAAGAATTCATCCCCACAGAAGCTCCAGCGATAACGACGCCGTATGACTTTCTTTTCCTTTACAAGGTAATCCACTGCCTGCTCAGTCAAACTGCACCAATTATTCGCCCAATAAAACTTGACATCATCATTGACTGTAATTCCAAGCACTCGTTGAATAGCAATAAATGCCTTCCACATCCACTGGCTTACTTTTGCCCTGACTTTGACAGGAGAAGCATAATCTCTCAGGAAAAGGTTGATCCGATGCATCTTGAGAATTTCCTGATAATGGTGAACAGTCTTATGGAGATTGCTGAACAAGATTCTTCCTTGTTCACCATCAAAGAATAAGCGAATCTCATCCTGACTCTTCAACGGCAGATGTGTCCCTGAAATCAAGTGATAGTATTCGTAAGGGCCGTTCTTCTGCGCCGTTTCAAAGAGAAGCATTTCTGTGGCTATCTGGGAGTAATGACCCCAACGGACATCGTTTCTATTGTCAAGCACATACAATCGACTCTTCCTGGCTTCAAGTTCCGGAGGTGTCTTGACCTTCTTGTCAATATGCACATAAATGTCGTTCCGCACGTCATCGAGCGCAGCAACAAGTCTCTTCAAGACCTCAAACTCGTTATGAGAGATTATGAGATAAGCGTGACACATGCTTATTTACAATCTGCTTCTCTAGAATCGCGTTTCTCAACAAACCAATTGTAGAAGAACGAAACGGCATTCCGAAAACTCGCAAAGCGTTTGTGCCTTATCATTTTTGCAAATAAATCAACAAACTCACCGAAACCAAGGACCCAGTAATATGACTGCATCTCCCCGCACAATCTGCGTTTGAAAAAGGCATAGTCTCTTTCCCCAATTTTCGTTCTTATTTCCTCAATAAAATGAAAAAATAAGTCAGTTGCCTGGAGTTTCAATTTGTCGTATGCCCTGGTCCCTTTGGGTGTTGTAGTTATGCTGTCTCCGGACCGCCTGAAAGAGAAAAGAATATCTGAAGTGCAAGGCACACCGTGCTCGGCCAACGAAATTACAGTGGCCGTATCCGACTTCCAGGCGAGCGGGAACTTCACAAAACCGCCGAGACTCTTGAGAGCAGATGTTTTAAACACATAATTTCCGACACAATGGACTTTATTCAAGTCGAGCAGGCTGTCTATGAACTGCTGATAATTCATAAACTCAGGACCTGCGACATCTCCATCATAAACTACCTCACCGGAATTGTCTATTATGTTTGCTCTTGCCATCAACAAATCCGCCTGCGGATACTTTATGGTAAGTTCATCAATCTCCTCCAAAAAAAGCGGATCATACATATCATCATCAGATGCAACAATAACATAATCCGACTTGACTTCGCTCAACAGCAAGTTCCAATGGTCTACAAGATGTTCAGCACCGATATTAATCTCATTCCTACGATATCGTAATTGTCGGCCAATATATGGCTTAACAAAACAAACGACATCATTTGGTGAGCAGTCATCTGATACTATCACTAGATAATTTGAATATGTCTGTTGAAGAATACTCTGTATTGCTTTTTCCAGATGATCTACCTTATATGCAGGGAGGATGAATGTGAATTTTGGAGTATCCAAAGATGTAAAAATTATTAATTAACCACAAAACATTGAATAAAGTTTAGAAATAATCCGGCTCGGAACATGGCAAGCATATAGCAAAAGCAATCCACGCTCCTTAATAGAATAATGGGTTTTAACTTTTCTTAATTGTTTTATATCATCTATTTTGTTATGGAGCACAAAACCTATCAACCTATCTGTATCATCATAGTAACGCTGGATACATTTTTCTTTATACTCTAAATTCAATGAATATTTTTCCAACAGAAAAAGTTGCGTTCTCAACAAATCTTGGTCTCGTTTATAGTTATTTTCATATACAGCGCTGTGAGAAGCACTCTCTGATAAAACCCTATATGTGGCTAATGCTGAATCTATATAATGGACCTTTGAAGTACAAAGAAAATGAGCGAACATAACAAATGACACGTCAGAGAATTGCCAGTCTGCAGGCAAAGACTTTAGTATCGAATTCCTCATCAACCAACTTGGTGGGCAATAATATCCCTTGTTCAATATGAAATCTTCCGGAGAAGAGAAAGTGGGAGGAAAGCCTGGCAAATCTAAAGAAAGTACATTTGGGATAATAACTCCGGTATCCTGTTTCAAAATATTAAAATTTGAATAGCACAATCCACACTCAGGGTGGCCTTCCATATAATCCACTTGTACCTGGAGTTTTAAAGGATTATTCCAAAAATCATCTCCTTCACATAAAGCAACGTACTTCCCGACACACGCTTGTGCCATTATCTTTCCAAGCGAACCGTCTTTCTTTGAATACTGATTCTCTGTTTCAAAAATAGGCTTAATGATGTCAGGATATTTCTCAGCATAGTCCCTGATGATATTGGTCGATCCATCAGTAGATGCATCGTCATGAACAATAGCCTCGAAGCGGAAACTGGTCTTCTGCATCACAAACCCTTCCAGGCACTGCCTCAGAAAAGGCTCGTGGTTATAAACAAGACAGTGAATACTCACCATCAGCGGCTCTTGATCAATAGAGGATTCCACGTTCAAACAATAGAGTTGAAAAATGTTAGATAACTCTGGCTGGTACCCCAACTGCAGTACAATCCGAAGGAATAGGTTTAGTCACAACGGCACCTGCCCCAATTATTGAATCATCTCCAATAGAGGTCCTATCAATAATATTAACTCCAGTGCCACAATACACACACTCTCCGACAGTAGCATATCCGGAAATGTTACAAGTTGGCATAAAGGCTGAATAATTGCCGATCTCGGCATCGTGGCCTACTGTACAAGATAAGTTCATAATCACAAAATCACCTATCTTTATATCGCAAGTCAAAACAGTATTCGCACATATAATACAACCTTTGCCTAACCTTACGCTACTCCTGTCCCCAAAGATAACCGAAGGATGGATAATCTGTGGGAAAGCAATCTGAGGGTTAGTTATGTTGCTAGAGATAGCCTTGACTGCCTTCGGAGTTCCGATAGCAAACACAATATTCAGAGGTGTCTTCCAGTCATTCAGTTCCTTAGTGCCTCCAAGAATAGGAAATCCGTGTACATGCTTGCCAATCGGCTCCCCATCAGCAAAAAAGCCAATGACGTTCCATATCTCTTCAACAGCATTAATGTTCTGAATCAGAGTCAAGACTTCTCGGCCGAACCCACCTGCCCCAAAAATAGCAATATCTTTCATTGTTTGATTCAAAGTTGTATAATATTACTCACCAACCTCTTCCTTAGTATTTCTATTTATCAGAATAAAAACAGGCTTTTCAATTAAGACACGTCTTATTCCGTCTATCAATACGCACACACAATACACTGATAACACACATAATGCAGCATATCCAAGACCGTTTCTGACCAGATAATGGTCCACATTATGGAAAATATCCTTCCACAACCAATTCCTCATAATATCGGAATTCGCATGGATGAGGAGAACTCCGAATGTAGAAGACCCCATCCAATTGATGGTCTTAATATATTTGATATTGGTATTTCTGACCCAAAGAAAAGTGCTTACGGATATCACTACTGCTAATATCTTGTTTGAGTCGCTGACCAAATAATACGGCTCATAACCAACAGCACGAAACAATACAACTGATGCCATAGCAACCAATATGGATACAATGGAAATCACAATCCATAATGGTTTTCTTTCAAACAGTAATATTGGATGAAGCCTGATGTATGAAGCAATAATGTACAGGACACAGAACCAGGCGACATAGTTCAGACCCATCTCCACGAAGGGCAAAGAACCAAGTACAGTAGTGATACCAAGCAGAATGCACAGCAGTATTGCATGCTCCCGTTGACTCAAATTGTTCACCAATCTATTTAGGAATGGAATAAGCAGATAGAAAAGAATAAAGCAGCCGACAAAATTGGTCGAGAAGTATTGCACCGGCATCAAGGCATATACTACGTATTTCAATGACGGTTGAGCATATCCAGTCAATATGAAAACCAAATAGATAACCACACCGTAGAACAAGACCTCCAACACAAGTTTCAGAACCTTCATCAACTTTATCTGTGACGTACACATAAAGTATCCGGTAATCAGCACGAAACTATTGATAGCAGTCTTTCCCCACATTCCAAAGCACAGAAAAGCAGCCGATTTGACGGAGAGCCCTTCACTTGTAAGAACTTGAATCAAGCCCGAATTCACCACATAGTGATGAGCCACTATCAAAATCATAAGAATGATTCGATAAAGCTCAAAATTACTCTGTCTTTCGGTCGTAGCCATTACTTCTTCTTTATCAATTCGACCACTCTCTCCACATCCTCCTCGCTCAATGCGTGGTGCATCGGCAGGCATATCACGCTGTCGGCCATCCTGTGAGCGCGAGGAAGGTTCTCCGGTCGGGCGGAAGGAAGACCGCGGTAGGTGCTGAATGTGCTGATGAGAGGGTAGAAATAGCGGCGTCCAAGCACACGATGTTCCTTCATACGGAAGTAGAGTTCGTCGCGGCTGCAGCCGTAATTCTCTTCGTCAACGAAGATCGGGAAATAGCTGTAGTTATGCCTGACACCCGGCATATCGTCGAAGAAGGTGATGCCAGGGACATCCCTGAGCGCCTCACGATAACGTATGGCAACCTGGTGTCGCGCTTCGATGGCGGCATCGACGATCTTGAGCTCGCAAAGCCCGTATGCCGCACGGACCTCGTCCATCTTGCTGTTGATGCCGGGGCCGACAACCTCTGTCTCGCCGGCGAAGCCGAAATTCTTGAGGTAGTCTATCCGACGCTTGGTATCAGCATCCTTCATCACCATTGCTCCGCCCTCGATGGTATTGAAGACCTTGGTGGCGTGGAAGCTGAGGGTGGACATATCTCCGGCATTGAGGATGCTCTCGCCATTCACCTCAACACCGAATGCGTGGGCAGCGTCATAGATGACCTTGAGGCCGTATTTGTCGGCTATTGCCTGAATGGCTTTCGTGTCACAGGGTTTGCCATAGACGTGGACCGGCATAATTGCGGTGGTACGGGGGGTGATGGCCGCCTCGATGCAGTCCGGGTCAATGTTGCCGGTCGCGGGGTCAATGTCCACGAATACAGGGGTAGCGCCGTTCCACCAGATGGAGTGGGTCGTAGCAACGAAACTGTAAGGTGAAGTGATGACCTCGCCCGTAATATGCAGTGCCTGAAGGGCAGTGATCAGCGGAAGCGTGCCGTTGGTGAAGAGGCTGACATAAGGGACCTTGAGGTATTCAGCCAGGGCCTTCTCAAGGCGCTGGTGATACTCTCCGTTGTTGGTAATCCACTTCCTGCTCCAGATATCCTCGAGATACTTGTTGAGTTCCTCAAGGGAGGGCAGCAGAGGTGACGTGACCGTTATCTGTTTGTTTTCACTCATTTTCTTTTTACTAAAGCAAGAACTTCTTTCAGTTCAGGGAACTTCAGCAGCCAGGCGCCGAGGATATAATATGCGGCTCCGGCGATGACCCCCACAATAAGCTGCAGCCAAAGGGTCGGAAGAGCCTTCACAATCAGCCAGACCAGCACACCCATAATCAGCGAATGGACAAGTATTGGGAGCATATTCTTCATCTGCTTAAGGAAGCCGTAGCCGATGAGGTCTTCATTGTAATGTGTGTTGATTACGAGACATACCAACGAAGAAAAAATCTGTCCGTAGCACATAACTACCAGACCGAAAGGTACCGTGCCGCACAATATGAAGATGCCTAAAACTTTCTTTATCACCTCTAGTTTCAGAAAATAATCAGAGTGCCCCTTGACAAGCAGAATGTTAAGGTTAACTGCGTGGATAGGCCACCACATCAATGAGAAGCATATTATCTGGAGAAAATAGATCGACCCTTCCCACTTGTCTGTCAATAACAACCTGATAAGAGGATCCGCCACAGCGGCAAGCCCCACCATTGCCGGGAAAACCACAAAGGCGGACATATTGAGCAGTCTTTTGTAGGCTCCGGCAAGCCTCTCCTCGTCATTCTGAATGGAACTCAAAGCCGGATAGGTGACCTGCTGCATCATAGACGTCATACTGGAAGAGGGAAACGCCGCAAAAGACTCGGCCCTGTTGTAATAGCCCAAGGAAGCCGGTGAATATACCTTTCCGATAACCAGTGAATAAACATTATTATAAATCTTATCAAGAAGAGCAGACCCAAGCAGCCTCGACCCGAATCCGAACATCTCCTTGAAAGAGACCCTGGAGAATATGAACCTTGGGCGCCAGCGGACCATCAGCCACATCAGGAAAGTTCTCAGCAGACTTCCAACTATGGCCTGTACCACCAAAGCCCAAACCCCGTATCCCTTGTGGGCCATCCATAATCCCACTGCACCGATTACTACGGTGCAGATTATTGTGACCACGGCCCTGCGGCGGAAATCCATCCTGATGGTGAGCAGAGTCTCGTGAACGGCGCGCAGAGCATTGATTACGAGAGTCAGGCTCAGGATTCTTGTAATCTTAGTCAGGAGAGGTATCTTGTAGAACGATGCGATAAGAGGGGCTGTGACCCAAAGCAGCAGGCAGCAGGCAGCAGAGACAGCCACATTGAACCAGTAGACTGTGCTGCAGTCAACTTCAGTCCGGTCCGGCTTGCGGATCAAAGCACTCGCGAACCCGCTGTCTATGAAAGTGTTGGCCACTGCCAGGAAGATTCCCAGCATCGCCACTACGCCGTAGTCCTCCGGGAGGAGGATGCGGGCTATGAGGATGTTGAAGACGAACTGTACGCCCTGGGCGGTGAAGCGCTCCACAGCGCTCCAGGCAACTCCCTTGACAGTCTTGGTCTTCAGTTCAGACATTTAGAACTTCTTGCCGAATGCGATGTTTGCGAAGGTCTGCCACAAAATCTTCAAGTCGAACCAGAATGACCTGCGGCGGAGATAGTAGAGGTCGAACTCCAGACGGCGGAGCATCTTCTCCATTGTGTCAGTGTAGCCGTTGCGGAGGGTGGCATAGGAGGTGACTCCCGGGCGTATCTGGTAGAGATAGTAGTAGCGCGGGTCAATCTCCATTATCTGGTCGATATAGAACTTCCTTTCGGGACGGTAGCCCACAAAGGCCATATCGCCTTTCCAGACATTGAAGAGCTGAGGCAGTTCGTCGAGATGGTGCTGGCGGAGGAACTTGCCCACCTTGGTCAGGCGCGGGTCGTCGTCGCCGGAATAGAGGGCGGGGCCGGCGGATTCGGCGTCTGCGCGCATCGAGCGGAACTTGTAGATATTGAACGGACGGCCGAACCTTCCTATGCGCTCCTGCTTGTATATCACAGGTCCCGGACCGCCGCCGATCTTGATGGCAGCCCAGCAGATGAGGAATAGAGGACTGAAGAAGACCAGCAGTCCGCTGGAGAGGATGAAGTCTATCACCCTCTTTGTGTTCCTTGCGAACGAAGACATTCCGTCAGGGATGAAGTCGCTGTCGGTGAACTCCTTGATGGTCTGCTGGGAGACTCCGCCGAACGATGCCTCGTCAATCCTCGGGGACATCAGGATATGGAGTCCGAGGTCCATACAGACGGAGACGAGTCCGTTCTCGCGGGTCTGCTCCTCCTCGGCGTCATTGTCCCTGGCGAACAGGACTCCCTGCACGCCGAGGTTGATCTTGAATTTCTCGATATCCCCCTTGGTGTCATAATAATAGACCCGCTTGCTCTGGATCACATTGCCGGCATCAGCACGGTTGCGGGTGAGGAACCCGAGGATATTGTAATGGGTGGAGTGCTCGAGACGGGTGACCATTGAGACCGACTTGCTGGTGGTCCCGTAGACCATCACGCAGAGCCTGTCCACATCGACCTCTATGCTGCGCTCCATATTCTCGTAGATGACTATGATGATGATCCTGACAATTATCAGCATCACCATCGTCAGGAGGAGGTCAGAGCAGAGGAGCATAATCTCGGCCTTGGAGTCGGACAGTGAGAAGAGGTTCGTCCAGACAGCGATGCTCATCAGCAGCTCCTTGAAGGCAGTGGCGAACACAAGGCGTCCGACGGAGCGGAAGGAAGAGTGCCGGATGACAATCTTGTAGGTGCCCAGCAGCATAAAGCTGATTGCCGATGCCAGGACCGATGCAATCATCCAGCCGAGGACATAATGCTCAAAGCCGACTATCGGGTGCACCTGCCAGCGGACGAACATAATGGCGCCGAGAGATGCAATCAGGGAGATTCCTATGTCCAGCAGAATCACCAGCAGGCGGCTGTGTTTCTGGGATGCGAGGATTTTTGATGAGGATGCAGCCATTGTCAACAGTATTGGGGTTCAGGTGCCGGTACGGCTTCGCCAATGGGCGTGTCAGAGTGACCACGCCCTGCCCGGGAAGCGACGCATTTGCATACCTGTCATCACAAAAGCACCGTAAACTAGTCTTGAACAGGCTGGAGCAGCTCTTTCGGAACGGAAACCTTCGCACACAGGATGCGGCCTATGCAAACTACCACATAGGTGGTTCCCGGGAGGGAGAGCACCTCCCCTTCTATGCCGGCTAGGTCTCCGCCAATGACTTTGACCCTTATGCCCGGGGTGAGAGGAAAATCGGTGCCGACTGACTCCGGAGCGGCGTTGACCGCTGCGCGGAAGTCCTGCATCTGCTTCTCCGGAACTTTCAGCATAGACCGCGTATGGTGGTCTATGATGTAGTAGAGGGGAAGCCCCCATCCGTTCGCAAGAGCGCAGGCAAGGTCCTTTGAGGTGTGGAGGAAGACCATATTGGGTATCAGCGGCGTCTCGACACGGACCTTGCGTCCGCGGCGCTCGCGCCAGACATCCTTTGTCGGAATGAAATATTCCACACGGAGTTCGTCAAAACGCTTGCGCAGAGCCAGTTCCTGTCCCCTCCTCGTCCTGGCCACAAACCAGCAAACTTCCTCATCTGCCATTGCTCCAACTGTTTATCCTGCAAAGATAGCAAAAAATAATTATTAGAAAAGTGACCCGCACCCTAATGGGGCAGGTCACTTGAATTATGTATGGATTATATCCTAGTGTTCGATGGTGACTGAGCGGTCAAGGCGTCCGTAAGGGTCGTTGTCTGCAATGACACCCGGATTGACGACAATCTGCTCTTCCTTGAGACCATACTCGGAGATGAGGAGCTGCTTGAGCTCTTCGGCGCGGCCTGCAGAGAGGCGTGCATTGATCTCCGGAGTACCGGTACCCTTGTCGGCGCTGCCTGTCAGGTGAAGGACACGCTCAGGGTCTTTGTCGAGGACGTTCCTGACATAGTAGTCGAGGTGCTTCCTTTCGATTGTGCCGAGGGTTGTGGAGTTGATTTCATAGTAGAGAACGATAGGAGCGATTCCGAGAGGGAGCTTCACGATTTCGATGTCCGGAGAATCAGTGCTCATATCGTCGAGGAGCTGGTTGTACCTGTCCTGGAGATCCTTGTTCTGGTCAGCGAGGGCGCCGTTGGCAGCTGCAAGTTCGTCAGCCCTCTTCTGTGCACTCTCGAGGGTGCGGAGCTGGTTGATGAGAGCGGTGTTGTCGGTCGGTGTGCCTGCGAAATCCCAGTCATATCGTCCGAGACCGAAATTGATGCCGATGGATGCGGTGAGGTTCTGAGCCACTCCACCCTGGTCGTAGTTGTGGAAACGCTCGCTGAAGATGATATCTCTCAGGTCGAGGTCAATGCCTAAATTGTGCTTGAGCTGGAAACGGAGGATGAGACCGGGACCGGCACCAAGCTCATTGTCATAATATCTGCCGAAATACGGATGGTCGTTAGGAGAGCCTATCCTGAGGTATCCTACGTGAGCGTAAGGGATGATGTTGAAGATTCTGTCTTTGTCATAGCCGCCTATCCACTGGGTGAGGTTGATGAGCGCGTCACCGTGGATATAGTGGAAATTATAGGTATACGGAGCCTCGTTGTCGGTCTGTGTATGAGAGTGGTAGTTAGGCTCATAAATCTCCTTGCCGTTGATGAAGCTGTAGCCGATGCGTGCGCCTGTGACAGGAGTGAACCACTTGCCTATTGTAGCCTCGACTGCCCAGCCTGCCTTGGTCTTGTTGCCCTTCGATGACAGACCGGTGATATCACCGTTGATGCCGATGAAAGTATTGTCCTTGAATTTGTTGAGGATAATACCATTGTCCACCACCTCTTCCTTGTTCTCATCAGTGTTTGCCTGCTCCTGTGCATAAGCAGAGACACAAGCGACTGCAGCCACAAGAAGAGTGCAAATAAAGAATTTTACATTTTTCATATTCCTTTCCTTTCTTTTATTTCTTATTTAAATATGGATACTTTTCACATATTAAGTTGCAAATATATACAATATTTTCAACTTGACGCAATTCCGCCCTACTTTTTTCCTTAACAAAACCTAAATCTTGCCTTCACGGTCACCCGCATCCGCCGCAGTCCTTGCGGCTGCGCCTGCCCTTGCGCATGCATCTGCATCTGTCCTTGTGGCTGCGCCTGCCCTTGCGCATGCGGCTGCATCTGTCCTTACGGCTGCGCCTGCTCAAGACTACCAAAATCTTCTCTTCGTTGGGACGATTTCATCCGAAAACTCCCCAAAATCTCCCCTTTTTTACCCACTCGGGACGATTTCATCCGAAAACTCCCCCAAATCTTCCCTTTTTTACCCGCTCGGGACAATTTCGCCCGAAAACTCCCCAAATGTCGCTCCTTTTCAGGCATTTTCAGGCATTTTCAGGGGAATATCTGACAAATATTCCCCCAAGTTCGCTGTTTTCGAACAGTTCGGGGGAATCATGCCCGAAAACTCCCCCAAATCTCCCCATTTTTACTCGCTCGGGGCAATTTCGCCCGAAAACTCCCCAAATGCCGCTCCTTTTCAGGCATTTTCAGGCATTTTCAGGGAAATATCTGACAAACATTCCCCCAAGTTCGTTGTTTTCGAACAGTTCGGGTGAGTCCTCAAACATTATTCCCCCGTACTTTTATTTTAAAAGAATAATTTCTATCTTGCGGCATATCGATGCGCAGCAGCTTTGATTAATGTATTTGCAAGCTCTGCAGGTTATTCTGACCGGGTATCTGACGCCCTACTCACGCTATTGCGCATCAACTGCCATCAATATTTGTTTTACCGGGATTTGACAATGGTCTTATCAGATCTTGTCAGTCCATAATCATTAATCACTATGGGTGCATTGGGTCAATGTATTGAAATTTTGAATCTGACTTCACTCGATTGGGGCAAATCCAGGACTGCCGTTGTTGCGCATTCGTTCAGGGTTATGGCAAGGTCGAGAAACTATGATGAAATGGTTGTGGGGATAATGCATCATGTCTATGCTTCCTCCAGCTATGCAAGAGGGTTATTCAACTGTGATGTCTATGAAAATACGCTTTGGAAAGAAGCATTGGACTCGTTCGTTGAGAGAAAGAAGAGATTGAAGGCAAAAGTTTCCGAAAAATTGCCGGACGGAGTGCTCCTGGGCCTGAATCTGGACCAGGGCATTGCCTCTGATAGTTCCAAGGTTGAAGAATGGATGGCGCAGGAATGCAGGTGGTCATCGAACTACAGGAGAAGAATCGAGCGTATCGGTGCCAATAGAATCGCAAGGAATGTGATGCTCTACGACCTTGAAGACAAGTTGGAAATACTGACACATCCGGAAAGATTCCGGGAAGAGGAGAGTGAGAGAATCGCACTTCCGTGGAAAAAGGAATATGTGGCAGACGTGTACGTTGGGAGGCATACGGTTTCACACACAACGATACCGGATACTGACGACAATATTCTGCTTCGGCCTCTGACAAAAAGCGAACGGGCCGATCTGGTAGACAAGTATTCACGTGCGATATCTCTACTGACGCGAATGGAATGTGCCGATGGTCCGCGAGAAGGGGACTTTCCGTCGGAAAAAATTATTGAAGTACCAGAAATCTGCAAGAAATGGTACGGGCAATGGTATGCCCGTGAAATGATTCTAGAAGAAATGTGAAAAAAAGATGAGCGACTATTATCATAAAGAAGACATATGCCTTCAGCACTTCAGCAGGATGAACCCCTGTTATCATCTCTGGACTCCGGAAAACTTCGAAATCATATTCAGGAATGATGCGGAATTCATTGTTGGAATGGGTATTATCGCGATTGCGGCGCAATGTTTCCCTGAGGTTTCAATTTTGACTTTTGAACTTATGACGAATCATCTGCATATTATGGCATCAGGTGAGGAAAAGAGACTGAGAATGATGTTTGACCAGATAAAAAAACTTTTGATGCGGATGACTGACATTGCAGGAAGGACAATAAACTGGACGGCATTCAATCCCGGGATCCGATCGTTGGACAACCTTTCGGATGCGAGAAATGTCCTGATCTACGACAATAGAAATGGATTTCTGGTAAATGACTGCCATACACCATTTTCATATCCTTGGGGCTCAAATGTGTGCTACTTCAATCCTGATGTAAGAAAGAGGTTCAATGAATCAGCTGTCTTATCGACAATCAAGGATCGCCGCTCAATAACCCACTCTCATATATCAGACGGAATCAAGGGACTGAAAATGCTGGATGGTATATTTTCTCCATTTTCTTTTTGCAATATTGAGATGGGAGAAGGTCTATTCCGTGATGCGGCGCACTATTTCTTTATGTTGAGCAGAAACATTGAGAGCAATAAAGAAATAGCGAAGGAGATTGGGGAAAGTATCTCATATACGGAGGAAGAACTGTACGCGGCAGTAAGTGTGAGATGCAGACAAGAGTTCGGGACAGCAAATCCTTCTCAGATTCCCGCCAACGCGAAATTAGGCATTGCAAAGTATATGCGCTACGAGTACAATGCCTCACTTAAGCAGATTCAAAGAATGTTACGTTTAGATACTGGAGTCCTGCATTCATTATTTGGGAGCCAAGGCTAACATCGGTCAGTTTAGGCCGAATATTCCCCCGAATCGCTGATTTTTGGGCACTTTGGGGCAATTTCGGTCGAGAACTCCCCCGAACCGCACATCTAATCGCGATTTGGGGGAAGAATGCCCGAAATCTCACCCAAAATGCTGATATTCGGGCATTTTGGGGAAAATCTGACGAATATTCCCCCGAATCGCTGATTAATTGGCCAAAGGCGCTCGGGGCCATTCAATAAATGCAGGAACACCGCTTTTGCACTCCTTGGGTACTCGAAGGTCTTCACGTCGTCAGGTCACGGCTGTTGCAGTCCGGTGTGAAGACCTTTGATTAATGCTGGGTCATAGGGCGGTGTGCGACAGGCGG
>JAZRVT010000042.1:0-36654 GCA_045599325.1 Bacteroidales bacterium
CGCCGAGCTCTGTCTTCAGGGCCGATACTGCCGAGTTCTCGTCAGAAATCTCCATCTCGCGGAAACGTGCGCTGCCCTCCCTGCGCTGAGGCTGGCGGCCGGCCTTGCGGACCAGGTTGTCGACCTCATCGTCAGTCAGGATTCTTTTGACCTTCATAGATCCAGTGATGATCCAAGGGTCGGTCTGCGGGTTAGGATTGGTACGGTACATATAGAAGCCGTCCTCCGGCAGTCTCTTAAGGCCAGCAAGCGAGTGCTGGTACTTGCCGCTTGTGTTGATACCCTCCGCTTCTGCCTCCGTCTGGTAATCCTTGTCGGCAGCATATTCCACCTCTGCCCAAACGAAATCCTTCGGGAATAGTGTCTTGTTTCCGTTCTCGTCCTTTCGGTTGAACTGGATAGCATAAGGTATTGTGCCAAGATGCCAGCCTGGACGATATGCGAGCTGTCCGCTGCCGCCCTGCGTGCCCTTGCCGCCGGCCTTGACCTGCGGTCTGCCAGTCTTTGACTCTCCAGCAATAGGTGCTGCATCTGCATCAAGCCAAACGCCTACAGGGGTGTCCTCGCCGTTAGGATTGGCAACCATTGGCGGATAGAGCTTGCCGTTCTTACGGAAGAACACCTTGTAGCCGATACCTGTTTTCTTTGGAGCTGGTTTCTCGCGCAGACGGAAGTGGGTATGTTCAAGAATGAACAGGTCATCAGTGTTGAAGATCACCGCACACTCTCCGTCTCTCATGCCGTCATAGAGCATTCCGATGAAACCGGCATTGGAGAAGATCTCCGAAGCGAACTGCTCGGAGCCAAAGGCATCGACAAGTCTTTCACGCAATTCAAGGCCTGCATACTGATTGTTCTCAATAGCATTGGCAAGAGACTGCACCCCATTCGGCAACCAGTTCGGTCCATGTACCTCGCGTGTCAGCATTTCGTCAGAAAGCGACCTTACGACATCTGCAATACGTCTGCGGCCAGCCTTTGGCAAGGTCTTCATTTCATTAATATAGTTGTCTCCAGTATTCTCCGGTATCTCAATAGAATAGAGATTCCTTTGATTCTTATTGACTTTCCAATCATT
This sequence comes from Bacteroidales bacterium, assembly GCA_045599325.1. Classification (GTDB taxonomy): domain Bacteria; phylum Bacteroidota; class Bacteroidia; order Bacteroidales; family UBA932; genus Cacconaster. Next base: position 1,079 of record JAZRVT010000042.1, read on the forward strand.
AATATCGGACTCGATGATAATTTTAGCATAATCCGGCCTCATGTACGCAGGCCATGCCAATGCCAATGACTTCTTTGCCAACTTGATGTTGCCTCTGTAATCTATGTTAATTACACTCTCAGCAACTTGATGTGATGAAGTATAGGATTCAAGCCCATCCCAAACCACGTTATTGCCGGCAAGTTTATTTGCATATCCTTCGCCGACTTTTTTATCAAACGCCACATAGGTTCCGTATCCGTGAGCCTGTGCGCCCTCTCCTTCTCCAACGTGCGACATGTCGAACTTCTCAAAGTCGGCTGCGCTTCCATGGTATGCGGTACGGAGATATGTTTTCTCTGCCGAATTGTTGTTATTCTCATTATTATCAGTATCTTTGCTGGTAGAAAGAGCATTGTTCTGATCATTCGAGCTGCCTTGTGCCGAAGATGTTGAATCGGTTTCGAGACGATTCCAGAGCATTTGCTCTTTTTCTATTTTATTCAGCACTTGTTTGTCTCTCAGATAGTGGCTGCTTTCAACAACTTCCATCCCACCCTTACTGATTGATACCGATGCATAATTGATATGCTTCGCACCATTCTCGTCAACAAATGTTTTGACAAACACATACTTTGTCTGTCTCTCTGCTCCTTCTTCCGGTGCTGATTCTTCAAAGATAATATCAGGCCTTTGGACTGTCGGAAGAAGCATACCAAATTCACGCTCTCGCCCCTTTCCTTTGTTATTATCATATTGGTTTTCCCCGAACTTAATTTTTCCTACCGGAGTATCAAAGGTCTTTCCTTCTATCTCATTCTTCCATACATCAGCTGTCAATTCTCTTGGGACAATGACTTCAGCGTTGTCCTGCATTCTTGATAACAATGATTTTGCTTCTTCTGCAGATTTGCCTTTCCCATTGTTGTTCTCCAGATTCTGATACGAAGCAACAAGGATTTCGCGTATAGTATCGTCGGTAATCCTATTGTCACGTCCGGAAATAGAATTGATGAAGTTGCGTACAGCATCGACTATCTTTCTCCACAGGCTCCTTTCGCTCTTTGTGTAATCGGTCTTCTGTGCAAGTTCGGCAATGTATTCCTCGGTCGCATAAGCACGGTCCCAGCCATTTTCTACCATAGAAGCTCGAATCTTATTGCGTATGCTCTCCGTAGCATTGTTCCATACGGTATCAATGAACGAATCAAACTCGTCACCCATGAGCTGACGCAGGCCGAAATGCGCAACCGCCTCGTGCAGATAGGTCTCGACGACATCGTCAATGCTCTCATGAGTACCGATGTTGATAACGACCTCTTTCTTTCCTTCTGTATAGTGACCCTTTGCATCGGAACCGCGCACGAAACGTACAGGAACACCTAGGCGCTTTGAAAGCTTGTTGACAGCTGACATAGCCTCTGCGACCACGAGAGGATTGCTTGTATCGAGAATGTTCTCTTCATTGTTGCCGGCATCAGCTTCCCTGTTATGCGTTTCAGCTGCGCTTTCATCATCATCGAAATAATCACGGGAGAAACGTATGTCAGGATTTTCGCGGTTGAATTCTCCGTTATTGTCGGTCGCAGACTTGATTTGGTTGGCTTCATAAACCATTATCTGCATGCCGTAGTCAACGCCTGCTTCCTTCAGGAGCTTCTTATGTCTCTCAGCAAAGGTCGCATCAACAACACCATCATATTCGCCCCTGCTTGTCTCCAAAACGCCGTCACTGATGACCTGTCTAGGATTTCTTACATTGAGGAAAACTGGTACGACATTTGGCTTGCTGAACAATTCTTCTTCTGCCTGATCGTAAGCCTTATTATATTCGGAAATGTATTCATTATCATAAGCGTCCTCCTCGGTATGCCCCATGTCATCAACGAATATTTCCATGGCGCGAGCTTCAATCTTTGAGATGTTATCCTGATTAACGCGATTCGTATACCATTCAGCTATCTTAGGAGAGTCAGTGAAATAAAAACCTTCTCCCAACTCGCTTATTGGATCAGTATTTCTGAAAGTATAAAATTCTCTTCCTGTCCCATGATACATGACCTTCGGCTCGCCGTTCTCATCGACAATCTTAGAGTAGTCTATGAGTTTTTGGCCTTTGTTGTAGGATTTGTCAATTCCATTAAGTAGATTTGCAAGTGAAATCGAGTTATTGGAATTGCGGGATGTCGCTACGGCTTCATCACTTTGACCAGCCAATAGCTCGATTTTCGTTGCTTCATAGCTGTAGGCTTTCGTCTTGCTTAAGTCAGTGTTCTCCTTGAGGGTTATCTTGACGCGATATGTCTTCCCGTCTACTGATACGGCACCAAAGAGACGGTGCATGGTTATTCCGGCATTTATTCCGTTCTCAACTTTTCTCACGCCGTCAACCTTCCTGTAGTCAGGATGCTGTTCGACATCAATGCTTTCTCTGAGAAGAACCGGGATCTGTTTCAAAACGGCGTAATGGACATCACGGGACTCGCTCTTGGCTACAGCATCGTTTGAGACGAATTTGTTTATAGTCTGAGTGTTGACCGTTATTTCGCCTTTTCCGCCTGTCTCGTTGTTAGAATATGTCCGGAGTAGATTATCCTTCGCCCACTGCGTCGCATCTTTAAGGCTGGAAAAGCCATGGTTTATTGAAGCAGGAACTATCTGGACCTTCTTTGCCGCAAGTTCCCAATCACCAAACCATTTCTTGAAAGCCTTGGTTCTCACCAGCGCCCACTGATCCAGCGAAAGATTCGAATCCTTACCGTTCGGGGCCTTGCGGAAAGTCCCGTCAAGAAGAGATTTCGCAACTATCCGGTCAACCTCCTGCTTGACTTCCTCGCTTCTGTTCTCAGGTGTAAATTCGTCCCTTGAGAAGAGAAGACTCGGGCTGTCCTCATTAAACCTCTGCGAAAGCGGAATAACCTTACCGCTGTCGTCAAAGGTGACAGGCTCCAGGGACTTGATGTTGTTCGGCACATTCTTGTAGGCATAAGTGCCTCCGTCATCCCATCCCCATTCTCTGATGTCGTTTCCGTCCCACCACAGTTCAGTGACAGGTACATCCTGCTCGATGATATGCCAATTGCCTTCCCCGAACCGGTGATCACCATGCGCGACTGCATAGCTCCTGCTTGGACTTACCCAGTCTCCTGCACGTAGTTTGGTCTCCACAAGCGCATCCGAAGCCTTGTTGTCTGGCTTGACCTTATCAGGCACGCACCTGAAGACCTTTATTGTCGGGATATTACCGTCCTTGGCCTTGCGCGTCTCATCAATGGCCTTCCGCAATGCCCTGAAGGATTCAAGTCCCGATTCATTGTTGTAACCGAACCACCTTGGACCGTTATCGGAGAAATAATCATCAGGTTGGCTGCTCACGCCAAATGCGATACCGTACAGGTTTGTATCAAAACCGTCTTCCTCCACTGACTGTCTGAGAGCATCAAGATTCGTGAAATCCTCTCTGTCTACATCCGGTCCGGGAGCTCCATGTCCGTCACGATGCTCACTGCGCACGTCATATCCTGCCCTGTTCGCAGCCGCATAAACCATGCGCTGCATCGTATCCGTATCGCCATATTCAACAGCCTTCATGTACTTCTCATCCTCATCAGCTTCCACTTCACGGCTGAAAAGGATGCCCTTGTCCCCAGGCTCCTCCTGTATTACGTTGAAGATATTCCTCACTGCATCACTGAAACTCTCGACCTCCTCTGCAACGGGATACGGGAAACCGGACAGAGCTCTGCTTGTCTTTTCGAATTCCTCATACGGCATGCTGCTGCCACGACGCTCCACGAACAGCACGTAATTGCGCATCTTCATCTTGTCAAGATTGTCAATGTTGATGCCGCGTGAAAGGAAGTGGTTGAGCCTTCCTTGCTTTGCGAGTTCTCTGTCGACCCATTCCGCAAAGAGCCTTGCCGTTATTTCCTCTATCCGTCCCCAATACTCACCGATTGCAGCCGAACGTCGTGCATAATCAGACTTCCTCACATTGTCAACCAAAGACCTGTAGGCATCAGCAACATCCGGACGGATGTCCTTGACCATATTGTACGTCACCATACCAAGAGGAACATTGCCCCTGCGTGAGAAATAATTGTCAAGAGCATGCCACCATTCATGAGCGAGAGAGCCTGCGCCCCTTGTCTTTGTCAGGTTGATGACAACCTCGTTCAGTTCGTAATGAGCGAGCGCACCGCCTGTACCGCGTGCGCCGAATGCCAGGCCAAGTTCTCCGCCGAGAGACATGGCACGAGGTGAAAGACCGAGTATGTCTGCCAGATCCATGAATGAATCATAGGCCTCGTTCAATGCCGCCTGTCTGTCAGCGTCATTGGTCCAGTTACCGAACTGCACACCCCTGAATCCGAACGTGTCGCTGAACTGCTCCGGCGTGACATCCTTGCCGTCACGGTAATCCTGACCCTTCCGAGGCGTAACATCAAGAGAGAAATATGGAGCCCTCCTTATCTGTGACTTATATTCGTCAAGCAGATTCCGGAATTCGTCCTCATGCTCATAGAAATACTTCCCTGCGGCCTGATAAGAGTCGAGGCCTTCGGCCAAAACGATATCCTGCCCAGTAGGATTCATCTTCGCAGGAACATACAAAGCATATTTGCCATCGTCATTCCGTCTCACTCCCCAAGGGACATGGGACTTCCTTGTCTCCTTGCCTTCTGCTTCGCGCTTCTTGCTCAGTTGCTCATTGACGGAGGCGTTATTTTCATCATAATTCTCGCTTGCGGACAATTGCGCTTCCGAGATGTTATCATATAGGCCAAGCCGCAACTCCTCTCCCGTCAACGGATGAATGAACAGCACCCTGTAATGCTTGTATCCATTCCTCTGCTGGAGCGGATATTTGTTCGCAGAGATTCCTTTCGCCTTCAGGCTGGCAATCTTCTTGTCTGCCTCCGCTTCGTTATCAACATCGGCAACACTGACACCTCCGTTCTTTGCAATCCACGTTACTGTGAATTTTCCGGAATCCTCCATGATCGGTTCCTCTCCTCTTACTCGGAAAGACTTCATCGGGAACTGAACATCACTATCACCGCGCTCGGCCTTCGCCAGTTGCACAAGGCCGTTGATTGCTTCATCAAGCGTGAGAGCATTGTCAACATAATTGTATTTATGGCCCTTGTCATCCTTGATCTCGAAATACTTCCCGTTATATGACGCCTCGATACGTGAAAGAGGCAGCTTGACTTTATCACCAGGCTGATAGCCCAAGGCTTCAAGCACCTGAGAAATCGCCCATACCTGATTAGGCGTATGCAAGTCACCAGTGTCAACACCATTTCTTTCTCTATATCTGGCTCTGTCAATCCTGTCCTGAAGAAGGATGTCTTCAGGAGTCTTCCGCATGTCTTCAATAATTTCCGCCCTGTCTTCCGGAGAGGCAAGAAGAAACTCCTTCAACTGATCGATGCCGGCCTTCACATCCTTGGCCCACCTGCCAATCTTTTGAGGCGCCGGAGCTGCCTGGCCTTTCCTCTCGGCAATACGGGCGAGATATTTGTCATGAGAATCGGCACGCGGCTTATCCTTGAATATCATCGTCTGCATCATCGCCTCGGCCCAGCGTGCATCGTCAGGGCTTATCGTCCCTTCATCAACAAGCTTCTTCAAGTCCGGACGCTTGAACACCTTGCCAAGAGGAAGCGCGACAAGGCTTTCCTCCGTAGCGTCGTCGAAACTCTTTGCCAGCGTCTTCAACACATTCTTCCTTGCACCAGCAATCTCCTCACCAAAATCATCAATCTTTTTTGAGGAGGATTTTGACCTTGTCTTTCTTTCTGAAGTTGTCTTGACAGGAGACTCGTCTCCGGTTTCCTGCACTTCGGTTTCATTTTCCTGCACATCTATGTTTGTGCGTTGAAGATTTGCCATGCTCTGATAGAGCATACGGGAAATCTCCTCGTCATTCAGCCTGCTTTCGATTCCGAGGAATTCCTTCACGGCATCCACAATCTTCTGCCAGATAGTCTTTTCCTCTTCGGAAATCTCGGCGTTTGCATCAAGCTTCTCCGCAATCCTTGCCACGTATTCATCAGCGGCTGCGCGTCTCCTCTTTGTCTCGTCCTTGATGTAGCCGACAGCCCTTTCCCACTTCTGCTTATCCTCTTCACTCATCATTTCCCATACGGAATCCATGAATGAATCGAACTTGTCTCCGAGCAACTGACGTAGTCCGTAGTGCGCCACAACTTCATGCAGGTATGTCTCCTGAGCGGACTTCGTCACGCTCTCGCTTCTGCCCTTCTCCGCAAAACTCACCACCCCGGGAAGGAAGATTTCCACCTCACCTGTGCCGGGATTGAACCATCCGCGCGGAACAGCACGTCCGGCCCTTGTATCGGACAGTATAGCATCCCTCGCTTCTTTGTTCTCCACCTCGGCAACTCCACGGAGAACACGCACAGGGACTCCTACTTTCTCTGCCATAACACTTATCTCATTCGCAGCCTTGTTAAGTTTCTCCAGCTGGGCCTTGCGTCTTTTCAGTGTACTCAATATTATATCGTAAGCTTTCGCCATAGGAGAATCCTTCTCCTTCTCCCTGGCCTTCTTCTTTGCATCGGCGATTGTTGTATCAACCATTCTCAGGTCCTTGGATGACATGATGAATTCCTGCATCCTCGCCACTTCCTGAGCAATCCTGACCGGTTCCTCGGAGCCAATAGCATCAGCAAGGCTGTTCGGGGTAGGAAAAGCAGGCTTCGCATCCTTGACATCCGTAGGAACATCTTCTTCCAAAGGCTTCACGCTTGCATACTCCGCAAACGGCTTCGTCTTGCGAGTTGACGACTCAATCCACTTCTTGAACTCATCCTTGCTTACAGGCGTGATTGCACCAAGTCCCTGCCAGCCTTCAGAGTAATTTGCAAGATATGCGGCTTTCGCTTCCTCAACGGAGCTGAAGCCATACATCACCTTATGCTCGTCAAATTCTCCGGTCGAAGGGTTGACCTGATCGACCACATAGACATCGCCCTCCGTTGGATTGTCGGATAGGAAGATGTCGATATGGTCTCCATCGACGCTCCTGGTACCACGGATATATCCGTAGTCGTTGTTCATATAGGTCTCCCAGGACCTGCCGGAAGCATCCGTCCCTCTGCGGATGCTGCCTTTCGGATTTTCTATTGTTATTTCATAGCCGTCAATCCTGACATGCCCCATCTTATAGTTGCCGGCCTCCTTCTGGGCCTCGGTCGGGTTGGTATTGACCGCCGCCCTTGCCTGCTCAATGCTATTCGCCGCTTCCTTCGCCAGCCTTCTGTAGGACTGCTGCAGCGTGTCAACGAGCTTTGCCGTCTCGTATTGGGTCTCCGTCATAAGGCCGAGGGCACGTCTCACAGCATCGACGATCTTATCCCATATGCTTCGGTTCTGGTCGTACGGGACATTCTCTGCGAAGTACGCAATGAATTCATCGGCCGCTGTGCGCAGCCTCTTGACCTCATCGCCCTTCACCTGCCTTAACCTGTCCATATAACGCTTGCGGTCTGCCGGTGACATAAGGCTCCATACCTTGTCGCAGAGCTTCGCATATCCTTCCTCTCCAAGAAGCTCCCTCATTCCACGGTGGCCTACGACCTCATGGATATAGGTAGAGTACGCCTCCTGTCGGGAAGCCACATTAGGGGCGTAGAAATGCACCTCGCCGGTCTTTTCCTCGTACCATCCGTTCACCCGCCTGCCTGCCTTCAGCGCCTCCAGCGCCTCCTGGTTGGTGATGGTGTCTATGGAATCATGCACGATGACCTTGACGCCGAGCCTCTTTTCCATCTGTCTTGCCACCACGTGCGCAGGGCTCTTCTCCAGATCAGACTCCTGATTCTGTGTCTTCGGCTGCTCCTTCATCATGGTATCCGGCTGTGCCTCTTCGGCAGGCTCCATCGCAGCGAGCTCCTCGTCGGTCGGCGGCAGATCCTCGACGGGACCCTGCTCCTCTGTTCCACGCATCTCCTCGTAGTCGGCACTGTTCTGCTGCCGCTCCTCCTGCTCCCTTGCTCCCGCATCGGCGAGCTCCTCAGCGGTGGTTACCTCAGCCTGCGCTCTCTGCTCCTCCTCGGCCTGCGCCTCCAGGTCGGCAGCCCTGCGGGCCTCCTCCTGGCGCTCCGCCTCACGGTTGTTCGATATGTAGTTGATGATGTCGCCTCTTGTCCTTACCTGCTGGAAGAAGTCTATGACGGCGTCTCGCGCCGCCATGTCATCCTTCGCTCCGGTAGCGGTCAGCGGCAGGAACCCCATATCATCCGCCTCAGCCACGGCCTCTGCGATCTGTGAGATTGTCATGCCCTGTCCGTTCTTGGCGAACAGACCGAAGAATCCCTTCAGGTCGCCCTCCTTGTAGCCGGTCTCCTTCATGAAGGACTCCCGGTTGACCTTGCCGAGTCCGAGATATCCTACTACCTGGGACACAAGCTCGCTCAGGCTTCGCGGCTCCTGGTTGCGCAGCTTCTCGCGCTCGGCGGCCCGCTTCTTCCTCGTCTCTGTGTCCTTGTAGGAGCTGACGAGCTCCTCGATGGCGGCCTTGTTACGTCTGACGGCCGCGAGCTCGCTCTCCAGTTCGTCGACCTTGTCGAAGTCCAGCTCTGCGTCGATCTTCTTCTGCAGCTCCTTCTCACGCTTCGGGAAGGTGGCGAGAACCTTTTCCAGATATGCCTTGCTGCTTGCGCCGTCATCCTGCTTGCGTTCGTCATTCCATGCAGCCCAGGCCTCAGGGTCTCTGTCGAAGAGAGCCTGCTGGTCTACCACCTGCTCGCCGTTTCTCTCCTTCATCGGGAGTGCCCGGCCTCTGATGTCCTTGCGGATCGGCACTGGTGCTGGCTCCTGAGGCTGCTGCACCGGCTGCGCTTCCGCAGGGGCAGGGGACGCTTCCATTGCAGGCTGCTGAGCCTCCGGCTGCGGTGCGGCGACTGCCGGCTCTGCTGCAGGCTGTTCAGCTGGAGCGGCCGTCTGCTCTGCCTGAGCCTCCTGGCTCTGCTGCTCCGGTTCAGCCTCCGCCTGTGCCTGCTCCTCTTTTGCGACCTTCAGCCGGCTGACTCTCATCGCGGCGAAATCCGCCGCCGGTATCTCATGGACGGAGTTCTCAACACCGTTAATCATCACCGGCTTGCTGAAGCGCACGATGACCTTTCCGTTCGCGCTGAGCGCCGGCTCTGCCGTCGCCTCGACAAGCATACCTCCGACATTCAGTACCTCTTCCTCTCCGGTGAGCGTCGCTTCCACCTCGGCCGCTGTCGGAGTGTTGATCTCCTGCTCGAGCCGCTGCTGCATCGCTGTCCTCACCGCTTCGCGCCTGCTTCTCTTCCTCTCCTCAGCGTTCTCTACGTAAGCCGATGCGATATCTTTAGGGGACACCATCTTGCTGGAACCGTCCTCGGCCCTGATGAACACATAGTCATCCGATGCGGCCGCGTCGATAGCTCCGTTCTCGTCAACTACGAGGTTTCCTCTTATGAGAGTGGGCGAGTAATGCGACTCGTCGTTGAATTGGTCGCTCTTCATCGTGAGATGGTAGATGTTGCCGTCCTCTGCGGTCATGGCATCTGTCTGCTTGTCATCCTCAGTCATAGATGTCTCTAACCTATCCTCGACAGCGTCATTGATCCCCTGCATCGCGGCCTTCGCCATCTGGTAGCGCCGGATGGCCTCCGCACGATCAGGATGGTCCTCGGCGTAGTCATCGAGCTGCGCCCTGTCCATGGCGAGTTCCTCGGTGGTCAGACCTTCAGCGGCATTGTCGAGCTCGATCTTCGCGGCCCGTTTCTCCTCAGGATCCTGAACCTCCTTGGCGGCGTCATACGTGTCGTCTATCTCCATGGTCTCCGGCTCCTCCTCAGCGCGCTTCTCCCGCCCGAGGCCGTAGCCTATCTCAACCTGCCTTGCATAAGCGTATGCCATCAGGGCGCGCTTCTGCTCATCAGTGAAGTCGCCTTCTGTAATGAGCCTTACAATGTCGGTGAGCTGCTCGCTGCTTGCATTGTCCATCTGTCCACGGAAGGTGTTCCACTCGTCCTCGATCCCGACGAAAGCATCTTCCGCCATGTCAATGGCGCTGGATCTGAGGTTGGACACCCGCTGCCTCGGGGACCTGTATCCCATGGTCTTGACGGCGGCTGTGAAGCCACCGAACAGTGCCACTCCGAGAAATGTGTCGATCAGGTTATCCTTGTTGAACACTGCGTTGTCGCCCTTGAACACGGTCTGGTCGCCGACGGTCAGCGCGTTCAGCACGCCGCCGACGAGCTCCTCGCCGAACTCCCCGAATACACCATGCCATTGCGTCTGTTCCAGGAAATGGTTTACGCCCCTGGTCCAGTCGGATGTGGCAATGTTATCTATAAAGCTGTTCACTCGCTTCAATCCCAGTTTCTGGAGTCCGTGGCCCATCGCTTCGCCTATCGGGAGGAAATACTCGCCGAACATCTCGGAGAAGTCCTCGATGACAGTTGCTCCGTATGCCTTCGCGAATGCGCCCCAGAATGTGCCTTCGCCGCCCTCTACTCCGTCGAACTTGATGGTTCCCCGCTCAGGGTCATAGGCGAATTTCACGTCACCCATCTCGCGGCTGTATGTGTCGGCGATGGTTCTCGGCAGACCGGATGTTGCCGCCATGCCTGCCGCCCTTGCCACATCCTCTGCAACGAAGGTGCCGACGTTCATCATCGTCTTCTCCAGCTGTGACAGAGTGCCCTTCTTGATCGCCTGCTTCTCAACCTCACGGATGCCCTTGCGGATGCCGCCTTCCATCAGATCCTCGGTCAACTCGATGCCGGTCTTCTTCGCCAGCCTCTTGCCCAGCGCCCTGGACAGGACGAGCGCGCTGTCATTTGCTCCGGATCCCAGAGGGTTGAGCATGAACTCTATCATGAACGGGAGCGACTCTCCGGTTGTGAGCCCGGCTTTGTAGCCGCGGCTCAGGAAGTCATGATAATACAGATCGACCGACTGCTTATGCGCCGCCGCATCGAGGAGAGCCTCTTCCGCCTGAGTGAGCGGCTGTCCCTTCTCGGCTTTCTCAGCGGCTTCCATAAGCCTTCTGTCCTTCGCCAGCTCGGTCATACCCATCGACCACGCATCAAGCGTGAAGGAGTCCTTAATGCCCTTGAACGCCCCTTTGTTCTTATAAGCGGCATCCCGGGTCTTGTCGGCCTCTTTGTACATATCTTTCGCCATCATCAGCACCGCGCCCTCGTCATTCTGTTCGTAGATGTCGCCGTTGACGGTGTTCTGCGTGTATGGCGCATTGCTCTGCTCTGCGCGCAGCAGTCCGGTAGCGAACCTGTACAGGCCTCCCTTGCGGCCCATCTCTGCATCGGCCATCTTGTTTGCCTCCGCCTGCTTCGCCTCGAACTGACTATACATCTCATCTATCGCGGCCTTCGACTGGTCACTGTCGGCTTTGTATGCGTCATACACCTCCTGTGACATCTGAACTTTCTGCTGCTGGGGGATATCATTGACGCCATACCTGCCGGCCGAGAAAGAAGTGTTTCCGCCAGCCTGGTAGAGCGTGTCGGTTAGTTTCTTGAAGAACCCGGGCTTGTTTTCGGGCTGCTCTGCCGGCTCCACATCCTCCACTGGTTCAGGCTGCTCCATCTGAACGGCCGGCTGCTGCACACCGGGGGTCTGCATGTCCTGCGCCTCCGGCTGTTGCTCCGGGAGGTCATTCTGTGTGCCCTTGTCCTGAGGCGAGGCAGATCTGCGCTGGGGAACGAAAGTGGCAGCGAAGTCATCCTCGCTGCCTACATTCAAGCCTAACTGCCTTGCTTTCCCGTAATACCATTTCCGGTCTTCATCATTGTTCAGTGATTCGTCGAACTCATCGAATGTGCCGATGTTAAGATTATTGGCCTTGAACTTGTCGTAAAGCCACTGCTTGTCGTCGTTACCGTCGTATGCCATGGTATTCTTTATCTTCGTGATGGTGGTGTATTATCGTCTTTTTTATCGGTCTTTTCCCTCTTGGAAGGAGGGGTGCTGTCATCTGTCTTTTCTTCCCAGCTGGACATGTCAGTCTTCTTTCCGGTGTAATCATCAGAGAGCTTAGCGAGGGACGCCTGTGCGGTATTGGATTCGTTGAGGTACTTGTCAACGTATGCACTGAGCTGCTCTGGTTTTTCAAGCTCTTCGTATTCCTGCTCAATCTGCATCTTCTGGCTTTGCAGCTCCTTGTATGCCTTAGATCGCTGCCATTTACGGTCGGTCGTTCCATCTGGTTTATTCTCCATCGCTTTCTCGATCTTCGCCAGCCTGTCGGACGCTATCTCCGCCACGACTGTCGGCAGCTGCTGGACATACTGCTTAGTTCCGAAGTGGAACACTCCGTGCTTCCCGATATTGCGCGACATGTCCTCTCCGTAGGTTGCCTTGCGGTCAGCATCCTTGCGCCTTGACGTTTCGGCTGCAAGCCTCTGGCGTGACAGGGACTCGGAAGCGCGATGCGCCCGTGCCGCCTCTTCCTGCCCGGCCTTCTGCAATTCGTAGGTCTTGTCCCAGTGATCCTGATCCCTCGCGATCTTGTCGGCATCCTGCCTGCGCTTCTCTGCCGCTGCGGCGTTCTGCTGGCGTAGTTTCTCCGCCTCCGCCGGAAGAGCAGCTTCTGCCGCTGCGATCTTGCCCTGGCGCTCTGCATCTGATCCTGCCGCCTTAGCCCTCATCTGCGCAAGGCTGAGGTTGCCCTGCTGGAGGCGCAGGTTGAGCTCCCTCTGGAGCTGCGCACGTCTTTCCTTCGCACGGTCATAGATTGCCTGATACTTGTCGAGCCCGGTTGTAAGCTGCGCGTTCGGCGCACCCTTGGTGGTATAGTAGAGATTGGCGAGCGCGGTGAGCCCGTCAGCGATTCCGCCGACGAGCAGCTCCCTGCGGGCCTTCTTCTGCATCTCCTCTGCGCTGAGGCGGTTCTGCTCCTGCTCCGCCTTCATCTGGTCCACGTACGAAGCGAAGGCGTCGATGCCCTTCTGCTCGGCTGCGGATGCATTGGCGGCGGCATCCTTCTGCGCCTGTATGCCGGCTCGCTGCGCATCCATTATTGCCTGGACATTAAGGTCGAGGTCGCTTGTGGTCGCAGACGGCACGGCCTGCTGCGAGCCTGCTGCTACCTGCTGGTTCGCCTGCTGAGGTGCGGCTGCATTGGCAGCGGCTTGAGGCTGTTTTGCTTCTGCCTGCTGTTCCTGGGTCTGGACCAATGGCCGCACGGGCTGCTCTGTCTCAGCATTGACTGTCTCTGTATTCTGCACCTCTGCCTGAGGACCGGCTGGCGCCTGGACCTCAGGGATAGCAGCAACTGCCGGTTCGGAAGACTTCCACGTCCGTGTGACCGGGTCATATACAACTCTACCCATATCAAATGCGCCTCTTCGATTCGTTACCTTCCTCGCCGGACACGAAGATTCTGTCCAGTGTCGATGCATCGCTCGCCATCAGGTTCGCTCCGGCCTTGCTGACCCCGCCGACAGCTCCGGCGATGGCATTTGCCTTGGCAATCTCCGTCTGGCGCTGCTGCTCCGTCAGTGCCGCATCCTGGGCGCGGTACTGCTGATCAATCTGGTCCTTCCTGCTGGCAGCCTGAGCCGCGATGTTCGATGTGGTCTGTGCTACAGCGTCATTGGCAGCAGCCTTGGCAATCGCCTCGGCCTCGTCAGTGGATCCTCCGACCGCAGCCTGGCCCCTTGCATTTTTGAGGTGCTCCGCAAACAGCTCCCTCTGTCTCGTGAGAGCCTGCTGCGCATCTGCTCTCTGTGTATAGTCGGCCGACTTCTCCCAGTCGTACCAGGCTTTGTTTTTGCGCTTCTGTGCATCAGTGAGCGCGGCTGCTCTCTGGCTTGCATTGGACGCCGCCACGCCTCCCGCGATTGCACCGCCCAGACTCAGCACGCCGCCTAAGATTGTTCCGATCATTGTCTTGTGGGTTTTGTTTGCCGAAAGGTAGACGAGAGGCGCCCTGTCATTTGTCTATTTATTCCACCGGCCGGCTCCGACCCTTGTGCGCGAGTGCCGAAAGCACCTCAATCACCACATAAGGTACTATCCATCAAACCTTTGTAAATCAATTCCTTGTTTTATTGACATGAATTTTGCATATTTGCACATTCACCATATTTAATAAGTATGACCCCAAGAGAGAAACTGGAGCTGTTCGCCCAGATACACACGAAGAAGCGTTTCTTCAATGTAGGGAGAAAGGTGAGAGGTCTGGAGATTGACTTGATTTCTGGCCAGGTTTATCAAAGGCTTAACCTGCGGCAGGTCATTGCCCACCGCCTCAACGAATGCGGGATCTCGCGCAACGAAGCCGCCTATTATCTGGACTTGAGACCGTGCGACTTTTCGTCATATATGCACGGCCGCAGGTCGCTCCCGTACGATAAGCTGGAGCGTCTGCTCGGACTGCTCTTCTGCGATACGGAACTGCCGCCAGAAGATCTGAAAGAGACGGAAGAAGAGAGGAGCAGTGATGAAATCGTCACCAAATCAGCACCCCTTGCTGGAAGTTTCTAAGTATCAACAGGTATACGATTTCCTTCCGGATCACTTGGGAGCGGTTTGACAGTGTCGGGCCGCTCTTATTGTTTCTGTCCCCCGATGCAGGCGGTGCAGTTGAGGAGCAGATACCAGACGAAAATGAGGGAGAGCCAGAGGGCCGGGTAGAGATACCAGCGGTCAGCGTGAGGCTCGAAGATGATGCAGCAGAGAATGATGACGGCTGCCCCTGCCAGGAACCAGAGCAGGCGGCGGCCGCTCTTTTTCATTGAGAGCATTGGGATCTCAGAGACGAGGAGCGCGCTGAGGACTATGGATGCCGCAGGTATGAACCACTCGCTTGTGAGAAGGGAGTGGATGGCTCCGCCGGTGGATTCCCCGTAGAGGCAGAGCGGGATGACGAGCAGCGCGCAGGCCGGTGTCGGCATTCCGATGAAACTCTTTGTCTGACGGCTGTCGAGATTGAATTTGGCAAGCCTGAGGGCGGAGAATGCCGCTATCAGGAGCGGAACCCAGGCAAGCAGGGGAAGTGTGTGTTCAGTGGCGTGATAGCACGCGTAGAGGGTCAGGGCCGGCGCCAGGCCGAAACTGATGAGGTCGGCCAGCGAGTCCAGTTCCTTGCCGATTTCGGAATATGAGCCGGTCAGCCTTGCCGTGAACCCGTCGAAAAAGTCGAAGACTCCGGAGAGCAGCACGCACAGGAATGTGACATCTGTCTGCCCGCGGAGCGCAAAAACAGACCCTGTGCAGCCTGAGAGCAGGTTGCACAGGGTTATTGTATTGGGAAGATGCTTTACAAGCGACATCCTTAGAGACCGAGTTTCTTGCGGATATCCTTTGGAATGGCGTCTTTGTGGACCATAATGCTGATGCAGCGCATCAGAGTGTAGCTCTTTGACATATAGAGGTAGCCGCCCATCTCTTCGTTGCGGCCTGTTCCCCAGGAGTTCTTGGTCTTGTAGAAGATGTTGCCGTCCTGGTCCTTGAAGATGCCGGTGAGGTGCATCAGGTGGTCGTCGACAGTCCTGAACTCCTCGAAGTCCTTCTGGTGGTTTTCCTGAGTTACCACAAGTTCAGGGAACTTCTTCTCGAACTTGACAGCCTCTGCGTAGTCCTCCACATTGGCAGGCTCGATTGCGATGCCGTTGTTGTGCTTGAAGGTTGAGGTGAGGTCACCGTCCCAGGCAACTGTGAAGCCGTTTCTGAGAGCCTGGTCGATTATGCGGTCGAAGTCCTCCATAGGGACGTTGTACAGCATACCGTGGTCCCAGTTGTCAGGAACCTCGACAGAGACTTTCTCGTAGAACGGGTGGTGTGAGAAGCTGCAGATCTCGATGTAGTCGCTCATATCGTCGAAGCCGAGCTTCTTTGCGAAGCTCTTCGCGTCGTACTTCTTGCCGTCGTACTCGAACTCTTCAGGGACCTGGCCGAGATAGATGTCGAAGATGCTCTCCATCACCTTGTTGTACTCAGGGCTGCGGTGCTTGCCGTTGATGGCGACTGCGGAGACAGCCTTGATCATATCGCTGAGTTCAGTGTGGTTGTGGGTAGGGGAGTCGTAGGCGATGCCGGAATAGGCCTCCTCAGGAAGGATGCCGTATTTCTGGATGGCATTGGTCGCCATATGAGCGATTGAGCCCGGGTTGATGTTGCCGCGGCCTGCGCGGAGGTAGTTGTCGTTCAGTCTCTCGCGGTAGTTGTTGCGGACGGTGAACATCTCGGAGAGGTCGAATTCACCTTTCCCCTGGCGGATGAGTTCAGCCTCGAGGAAGGAAGTGGTTGCGAAGCACCAGCAGGTGCCTGTGCGTGCCTGGTTCTTTACAGGAGTGACTTTGATGTCATTGACAGGCTCGAACTTGTAGATGGTCTGAGTCTGGGCGAAGACAGCGGTGCAGAGCAGCGCTGCGGCCAAAAGTGTGAAAAGCCGTTTCATAGTTATTTGATGCCGAGTTTCTTCTTGATATCCTTAGGGATGGCGTCCTTGTGGACCATGAAGTCCATAGTCTTGTACTTCACGAATGTCTCTGATACGTACCAGATGCCCTTGTACTTGCCGGTCTCGCCCCAGGAGTTCTTCACCATATAGTACTTGGTTCCCTTCTGGTCCTTTGCGATTCCGAAGATGTGCATTCCGTGGTCGTCGGTAGTGGTCTTGTTCTCGTAGCCTTCCTGACGGAGTTCAGGGGTGACCTCGATTTCAGGGACAGGTGCGTTGAAGGTCGGCTTTCCGCCTGCTGCAGGTGCGCCTACCCAGTGGGCCTGGTCTGAGCCGGCCTCTTCTGCCATCTTCTTGATAGCGTCCATATCAGGGACGATGCCGATGCCGTCACGGGTGAAGCCTGTCTCGCTTACGTCAGACGCCCAGGCGACGGTATAGCCTTTCTCAATGGCGTTGTCGATGATCTGCATCATCTCGTCCATAGGGACATTGTATGCCTGCTCCCAGCGCCAGTTGTCAGCGACCTCCACAGGATGCTTCTCGTAGTAGGAGAGGTGGGTCCAGGAGGTGAAGTCAACATAGTCTGAAGGATTGAAAGGCAGTGATGCGAGATAGCTCTGAGGGGTGTATTCGACTCCCTTGTAGGTGAACTTCTCAGGCACTGCGCCGAGGTATGCTGCGAGGATGCCCTTCACGCCGCCTTTCCAGCCGGTGGTGAGCTTTTTGCCGCTGCTCTTGAGGATGCCGTCCATATAGCCCTTGAGGCCGGCTGCCATCTCGCTGTGTGAGTGCCTGTCGGTGCCGTAGTTGAGGCCCGGCATTATTTCGTCAGGGACGATGCCGTGGTCGCGGAGCACATAGAACACATCGCCGAAGGAGCTGCCCTGGCTGTAGTTGATGTGACCGTCGGTGCGGATGTACTTGACAGCCTTGTCGGCATAGGCGTTGGAGACGACGAACATCTGCGAGAGGTTGAGGTCAGGGTCCTTGCATCCCTGGCGGATCATCTCGGACTCGATGAATGAGAGCGCCGAGAAGCACCAGCAGGTGCCTGAACTTGCCTGGTTCTTGATTGAGGTGATCGGCAGGGCCTTGACGGTGGTGAATTCGAATTTTTCACCTTCATCCTGCTTAGGGCCTGCCGGCTGTGCTGAAGCTGATGCTGTCAGAGCAAAAGCTGCAGCTGCGATAAGGAGAAGTCTTTTCATTGTATATTGATTTGTGTTGTTTTCGTTCCGGCGTTCAAACAACAAAATTAATCAAATGCAAATGAAAATGCAAGGTTATCCGGAGGTATCGGCTTTGTCTGCGCACCTCAGCGATGCGGCGGCCCAATATGAGAATTCCGTGGCGGGAAGAAGCCTTTCATATCCCCTGAATTTCCTGTAGAGGGGCAGGCCGTCAGCGATGTCGTGCCATATGTCCGCGAAGATGAAGTCGCAGGCGCCGCCCTTCCGGATGAAGGCTTCAAGCCAGCCGAATGCGTCGGAACAGACTACGCTGACCTTGTTCCGGGCCTTTTCCGGGAACTGCGGCAGGATGAACCTGCTGAAGAGTTCGATGGCGCGGCTGTCGAGCTCCACTGCCGTGACTGAGGTCACGTCATCCTTCATCGCCGCCATATATGTGAAGTAGCCGAGCCCCAGCCCGAATGTGACCACTCTGCCGTGCGCTGCTGCCACCGCTGCGGCCGAACTTTCTGTCTCGCTCGGCTTTATCGACATCCATTCGCGTCCGTCCTGCATCACTGAGGGATATTCGAACGGCACGGCGAAATAGCCGACGGCAGGGATCTGCCGCCCGTCGGCGGTCACGATGATGTCGTCGCGCAGGAACGCTTCGTAGGGCTCGTAGCGCTGGTGGGTCAGCCTCCAGCTTCCGAGCTCCGCTTCCGGGATTCTGATGTTCCTGAAATAGGGGTTGCTGAGGAACGGCTCCGGGTCAAGCCTCCTGACGCCTGGCTTGAGGTAGAGCTCCTCGATTATCATATCTTCGGGAGAGACCTCAGGCTCGATGCCGCAGAAGCCGGCGAGCAGCGAGCGCCAGATCACCTCTTCGGTCTTGGGGTCCGGGTTCTCCTCGATGCTTTCAACAAGGCCGCGGGTTATTGCCCGCGGCGTATCGTTGAGGTAGCCGGCGATCATCCAGCCGGCTCTGCTGTTTATGGATGCAATGTCAATCATCAGCCTTTCTGCTGCACGATGGAGAGGACGCCGTCGCTGAAAGTGGCTGTCACTTCGCTGTCGCGGCTTATGCTTCCGTCGAGGAGCTTCTTTGCGAGTTCGTCGACCAGCTCCCGCTGGAGCACTCTCTTTACAGGCCGCGCTCCGTATGCCGGGTCGTATCCCTTGCCGCTGAGCCAGTCGATGAATTCATCCGTAAAGTTAATCTTTATTCCCATAGAGTACAGCTTCTCCTTCAACTGTCCGGTCTGGAGAAGAAGTATCTTGCGGATGTCTTCCGGCGTGAGCTCGTGGAAGGTGATGATCTCGTCGATCCTGTTGATGAATTCCGGGCGGAAACTCTCCTTGACGAGCTCCGGCCTGAGGTTGGAGGTCATTATCAGGATTGTGTTCTTGAAATCCACGGTGCGCCCCTTGTTGTCTGTGAGTCTGCCGTCGTCGAGGACCTGGAGCAGGACGTTGAACACGTCCGGATGGGCCTTCTCGATCTCGTCGAGCAGAATCACGGAGTAGGGCTTGCGGCGGACCGCCTCGGTCAGCTGGCCTCCCTCGTCATATCCCACATAGCCCGGAGGCGCACCGACAAGGCGGCTGACTGTGTGACGCTCCTGGTATTCGCTCATATCGATGCGGGTGATCATATTCTCGTCGTCGAAGAGATACTCGGCAAGGCTCTTGGCAAGTTCCGTCTTGCCGACGCCGGTCGTGCCTAGGAAGAGGAAGCTGCCGATAGGCCGTTTCTCGTTCTGAAGGCCAGCGCGGCTGCGCCGGACTGCATTGGAGACAGCCTCTATGGCCTCGTCCTGCCCGATCACCCTGCGGTGCAGGACCTCTTCGATATGGAGCAGTTTCTCCCGTTCGCTCTGGAGCATCCTGTTGACAGGGATGCCGGTCCACTTCGCCACTACTTCGGCTATGTCCTCGTCGGTCACGGCCTCGTTCATTATAGGGTTGGGATTCTCAGCCTTCTGCTTCTCGAGCAGTTCAATCTGCTCCTGTGCCTGCGCAATCCTGCCATATCTGAGTTCGGCGACGCGGCCGTAGTCACCGCGGCGTTCGGCGTCGTCTGCCTCGCGGCGGTAGTCCTCTATGGCCTGGCGGTTCTCCTGAAGGGCCTTGAGTATCTTCTTCTCGCTGTCCCACTGGGCGCCTTTCTCCTCGAGCGCCTTCTGTGCCGCCTCTATCTCGCTTTCGATGGCATCGAGCTTCGGGGAGTCCCCTTCGCGCTTGATGGCCTCTTTCTCAATCTGCAGCTGCCTGATGCGCCTGTTGAGCTCATCGATGCACTCAGGCACCGAGTTGAGCTCCAGCCTCAGTTTGGCCGCTGCCTCGTCTACGAGGTCGATGGCCTTGTCAGGCAGGAACCGGTTGCTGATGTAGCGGTGTGAAAGCTCCACTGCCGCGATGATGGCATCGTCCTCGATCCGCACCTTGTGGTGGTTCTCATAGCGCTCTTTCAACCCTCTGAGGATAGATATCGACTCTGCCACCGAAGGTTCGTCCACCATCACCATCTGGAACCTGCGCTCAAGCGCCTTGTCTGTCTCGAAGTACTTCTGGTACTCGTCCAGGGTGGTGGAGCCTATCGCTCTCAGTTCTCCGCGCGCAAGCGCCGGCTTGAGGATGTTGGCGGCATCCATCGCACCGCTGCTGCGTCCCGCACCGACAAGGGTGTGTATCTCGTCGATGAAGAGGATTATCTCGCCGTCGCTCTCTGAGACGGCCTTGACCACGCCCTTGAGGCGCTCCTCGAATTCTCCCTGATACTTTGCGCCCGCAATCAGCGAGCCCATGTCGAGGGAGTAGATTTCCTTGCTCTTCAGGTTCTCAGGCACGTCGCCTGTCACAATCCTGCGTGCGATGCCTTCTGATATGGCGGTCTTGCCGACACCCGGCTCGCCCACCAGGATAGGGTTGTTCTTTGTACGCCTGCTCAGAATCTGGAGCACGCGGCGCACTTCGTCATCGCGGCCGATGACCGGGTCGAGCTTGCCGCTGCGGGCCCTCTCGTTAAGGTTGACGGCATATTTGCCGAGCAGTTCAAGATTCTCTTTGTTCATTTTCCAATTCTCCTTTTCACTTTGTCGTACGGCCCGCTGTCCATCAAATTATTGACCATTGCCCGAAAACTGACATTTTGGCAGATGCCCGTTACCGGAATTATTCGTATATTAGCGGTTCATTTGAAACGGAATTCGAAATGATACAGGAAATCCTGCTTCTGCTTCTCGGCCTCGCCCTGGTGCTCATCGGCGCTGAAGGCCTGGTCAGCGGAGCATCATCCCTCGCAAGGCGCTGGGGCGTCAGCGAACTGGTTATCGGACTCACAATAGTGGCAATGGGCACATCTGCCCCTGAAATGGTGGTGAGCTTCATCTCCGCTGTGGAGGGCAACAGTGATATGGCTGTCGGCAACATACTCGGCTCCAACATCTTCAACACTGCGCTGATCCTCGGCCTCTCCGCTGTCATCTGCCCGATGGCCATCACGAAGGGGAGCCGCAGACGCGACGTGCCCGTTAACCTGGCGGCCACACTCCTGCTCATCCTCTTCGGAATGAAGAACACACTCTTCGGGATAGGAGAGGACGGCATCAGCCGCATCGAAGGCGCAGTTTTCCTAGTGATTTTCGTCTGGTATCTTGTGAACTCCTTCCTCAAGGACAAGGATAACCGCGAGCCGCTGCCTGACGGACCCGCTGCGGCTGCGGAAGAGAAGCCTGCGGGCCTTTTCAAGTCGCTGGTGTTCCTCATCGGCGGACTGGCCGGCCTGATCTACGGCGGACGCCTCTTCGTGGACCACGCGCAGGTGATAGCCGAGCAGGCGGGCCTGAGCGACAAGTTCATCGCCATCACCGTGCTCGCGGCGGGCACATCCCTCCCTGAACTCGCCACAAGCGTTGTGGCTGCAGCGAAGGGCAAGAGCCAGCTGGCCCTGGGCAATATCATCGGCTCGAACGTCTTCAACATCCTCCTGATACTCGGCGGCTCGGCGCTGATCCACCCGATCTCGATGGCGGGCATCGACCTTGCCGACTACGGGGCTGTGCTGCTCTGCGCCGTGAGCCTCGTGCTCTTCTCTCTCACTTTCAAGCGCAACAGGCTGGACAGGATAGAAGGTGCCTTCCTTATCCTGATCGAGGCGGCGTATATGACCTACCTCTTTATGACGATATAGACTTCTATGAGCTTTCTTGAACTGCTGGTCATAGCAATCGGCCTTTCGATGGACGCCTTCGCGGTCTCCATCGGCAAGGGACTCTCCTCCGGCAGAAAAAGTCTGCGCAACGCACTCATATGCGGCGTCTGGTTCGGCCTCTTCCAGGCATTGATGCCGGTGGCCGGATACTTTGCCGGAATCAGTTTCGCTGAATTCGTCCAGAGCGCCGACCACTGGATAGCATTCGGCCTGCTGGCTCTGATAGGCGGCAATATGATCCGCGAGGCGCTTTCCGGCGAAGAGGAGGACCACGGCCCGGACTTCGGCTTCAGGACGATGCTCCTGATGGCTGTGGCGACCAGCATAGACGCTCTTGCCTGCGGGGTCTCGTTCGCATTCCTCGGTGCGGACATCTGGTTCTCCGCTGCGGTAATAGGAGCCACCACTTTCCTCTTCTCCGTGGCAGGCTGCCTGTTCGGTGAGGTGGCCGGCAGCAGGTTCCACAAGGGCGCCCAGATCTTCGGCGGCGTGATACTGGTCCTTATCGGCCTCAAGATTCTCCTTGAGCACCTCGGCATATTGAATTTCTGATTATGGTTAAAAGAACGATACTCTTTGCGGCCTTCCTGCTCGCTTCAGTCTGCGCAGCCGGCCAGACATTCACGGAGTGGATTGAACCTGAGGTCAACGAAGTCAACAGGCTTCCTATGCACACCTCTTTCTCTGACAGCCAGTCCTCCAGAATCCCTCTCGACGGGGTCTGGAAGTTCAAGTTCTCGGAGAACGCCGACCAGAGGCCGCAGGATTTCTTCGACCTGAAGTACAGCGATGCACGCTGGGGTGAGATGGCCGTCCCCGGAAACTGGGAGCTCAACGGCTGCGGCGACCCCCTCTATGTCAATATCGGCTATGCCTGGAAAGGCTGGTTCGAGAACAATCCTCCTTTCGTCCCGATGAACCGCAACCACGTGGGCAGCTACCGCCGGTGGTTCACAATCCCCGCAGAGTGGAAAGGCGAGCAGATCATCGCCCATTTCGGAGCCGTGTCATCCAATATCTATCTCTGGGTGAACGGCAAGTTCGTGGGATACGGTGAGGACAGCAAGCTGGAGAGCGAGTTCGACATCACCAGCTTCGTAAAGCCGGGCAAACAGAATCTGATAGCTTTTCAGGTCTTCCGCTGGTGTGACGGTACTTACTTCGAGGACCAGGACATGTTCCGCTATTCGGGAGTCTCCCGTGAGTCATATCTCTACACCCGACCGAAGAACCATATCGAGGACATCCGTGTCGACGCGCTCCTGGATGGACGTTATGCCGACGGACTCCTGACGGTCGAGGCCGACCTGAACTTTGCCGGCAAGATAAAGGTCGAACTGGTGGACCCTGAGGGCAGCACGGTGGCCTCCACCACTGCAAGCGGAATGAAGGCCATCGCAAAGATACAGGTGAAGAACCCTGCCAGGTGGTCCGCCGAAACCCCGGACCTCTATCAGGTGAGGGTCTCCCTGCTCAACGGCAAGAAGACAACCCAGACAATAACGGTGAATGCCGGATTCAGGAAGGTCGAGATCCGGGACAGCCAGCTGCTGGTCAACGGAAAGCCTGTGCTCATCAAAGGCGTCGACCGCCACGAGATGGACCCTCTGACAGGCAACGTGATGACAGAGGCGAGGATGCTTGAGGACATCAGGCTGATGAAGAGGTTCAACATCAATGCTGTCCGTACCTGCCACTATCCTGATGACAGCCGCTGGTATGACCTCTGCGACCGCTACGGCATCTATGTGGTGGCCGAAGCGGACGTCGAGTCCCACGGAATGGGCTACGGGGAGCGCTCCCTCGCCAAGGACGGGCGCTACCGCAACGTCCATCTGGAGCGCAACCGCCGCAATGTGGAGCGGAACCGCAACCATCCTTCAGTGATAATCTGGTCTCTCGGCAACGAGGGCGGCTACGGCCCGAACTTCGAGGCCGCCTATGACCTTGTGAAGTCTCTCGACCCGACACGCCCGGTGCAGTATGAAAGAGCCGGCTACGGCGGTATGACCGACATATACTGTCCGATGTATGTGAGGCACGCTGACCTTGAGAAATACTGTCTGGATGATTCGAAGAGCAAGCCGATGATCCAGTGCGAGTATGCCCACGCTATGGGCAACTCCCTCGGAGGCTTCAGGGAGTACTGGGAAATAATCCGCAAGTACCCGAAGACCCAGGGCGGATTCATCTGGGACTTCGTGGACCAGTCCCCGAGGATTGTGCGGAACGGTAAGACAATCTATGCCTACGGAGGCGACTGGAACAGATATGACCCGAGCGACTTCAATTTCTGCGACAACGGACTTGTCAGCCCTGACAGGGTGCCGAACCCTCATATGTACGAGGCCGGGTACTACTACCAGAACATATGGTCCTCCCTTGCGGCTCCGGAACGGATTGAGGTGTTCAATGAATTCTTCTTCAAGGACCTTTCCAACTGCACTCTCGACTGGCGGCTGCTCCGTGACGGAGAGCCTGTCCGCGAAGGGTCTGTCGGGGCCATCGTGTGCGCTCCTCAGGAGCGCTGCACCATTGATGTGCCGTACGGGGAGATTGACGGCAAGTCGGAGTGGCACCTGAACCTCAGCTACAAGGCCCGCAAGGCCGAAGGCCTTGTCGAGGCGGGGCAGGAGGTGGCGCACCAGCAGATCGCTCTCCGGGAGCATTATGAGACTCCTGCAGTCACCCGAAGCGGAGAGGTGAAGTTCAGGCTGGACAGCAGCAACGGCCTTTGCGTCAATGCTGAAGGCTGCACTGTGGCGTTCGGCCGGGACGGTTTCATCAGGGAAATCACAAAAGGCGGCCGCAACCTGCTGAAAGAGGGGGAGGCGATACGCCCTTCTTTCTGGCGTGCTCCTACGGACAACGATTTCGGAGCCTCGCTTCAGACAAAGTTCGAGGCCTGGCACAACCCTGATATCAGGCTTGTCAGCATTTCGAGCGAGGTGCGCCGCGGAGTGGCCTGCATCTTTGCCGAGTACAGGATCACGCATTGCGGGGCAACCCTGAAGATGACCTACAGCATCAACGGCGCGGGACGCATACAGATTGATGAGGAGCTTGTCCCCGGGTCTGACACAGATGTGGCACCTCTTTTCAGGTTCGGTCTCAGGGTTCCTCTTCCCAAGGAGGTGGAGAATCTCGAATACTATGGCCGCGGCCCTTGGGAGAATTACCGTGACCGCTGCGGTTCCGCTGCGCTGGCAGTGTACAGGCAGACTGTGACAGATCAGTTCTACCGCTATATCAGGCCGCAGGAGACCGGCAACAAGTGCGACGTCCGCTGGATGAAACTCTCGGACTCCGCCGGACGCGGGCTGAAGGTGACCTCCGCCGAGCCGTTCTCGGCATCGGCGCTCCATTACAATGTGGAGACCCTCGACGAGGGAAGTTTCAAATGCAACCGCCACGGAGGCGAGGTCTCCGAGGACAACGTCACCTGCCTGCTGGTTGACAAGGTGCAGATGGGCCTCGGCTGTGTCAATTCCTGGGGTGAGATGCCTCTGGAAAAGGATATGCTTCCTTTCGGCAGTTATAAAGCGACATTTTACATCGAATCATTATAAACTATGCTCAAGATCTTCTGCAAGAACACCGGCACGGTCAGAGAGTTCGTCGAGGGGACGACTCTCGAGGCTATGGTAGACGAGTTCGACTTCGAAAAACCTTACCGGATTGTCTCCGCCAGGGTGAACAATGTCTCACAGGGACTCCGTTTCAGGGTCTACAACAACCGCGACGTGGAGTTCATCGACGTGCGTGACTCCAGCGGCCGCCGTGTCTACTGCCGCTCGCTCTCATTCCTGCTCTGCAAGGTGGCCGGGGACCTCTTCCCGGGATGTGAGATATATATGCGTCATCCTATCTCCAACGGCTACTTCTGCAAGCTCTACAAGGCTGACCGCACTCCTGTGAACGAAGAGGACGTGGCTCTGCTGCGCAGCGGAATGCAGGCCCTCGTCGACCGTGACGAGCCTTTCCACCGCCGTGAAGTGCGCACGGAGGATGCCATCCGCACCTTCCGCGAGCAGGGCTTTTCCGACAAGGTGAAGCTTCTTGAGACATACGGTGAGCCATATATCGACTACTATACTCTCGGCGGCACTCCGGACTACTACTACGGCCGTCTTGTCCCGTCCGCAGGCTATCTCAAGGTCTGGGGGCTGGAGCTCTTCCACGACGGTATGCTGCTGCGCGCCCCTGACCGCCACAACCCTGATGTGCTGGCCCCGTTCATCGAGCAGCCGAAGACCTTCGAGGTCTTCTCTGAGGATATGCGCTGGAACAGGATTATGGACCTCAGCACAGTGGGCGACGTGAACAAGGCCTGCGAGGCCGGCAGGGCGACTGAACTGATCCAGGTGGCCGAGGCTCTCCAGGAGAAGAAGATAGTCCAGATAGCGGAGGAGATAGAGCGCCGCTACAACGACCCTGTCAACCCTGTCCGCGTGGTCCTCATCACCGGCCCTTCAAGCAGCGGAAAGACCACCGTCACAAAGCGTCTCAGCGTCCAGCTGAAGGCCTGCGGGCTCCGTCCGGTCTCCTTCTCCACAGACGACTACTTCGTGAACCGTGTAGAGACTCCGAAGCTCCCTGACGGCAGCTACGACTTCGACAACTTCGAGACAGTGGACCACCGCGCCCTCGAGAAGGATGTCCTCGCGCTTCTCCGGGGAGAGGAGGTGGAGGTGCCTGAATTCAACTTCGTGACAGGCCTCCGCGAGTACAAGGGAAAGAGGCTCCAGCTCGCTCCGGGACGCGTCCTGCTGATTGAAGGAATCCACGCGCTCAACCCGCAGCTCATTCCGCAGGTGCCTCAGTCCGAGACCTTCAAGATATTCATCTCGACTCTTACCTGCATCTCGCTCGACAACCACAACTGGGTGCCTACCAGCGACAACCGTCTGCTCCGCCGCATTGTCCGCGACTACAATGCAGGCGCCTTCACCGCCCGGGAGACCATCAGCCAGTGGCCGAATGTCCGCCGCGCAGAGGAGACCTGGATATATCCGTATCAGGAGAATGCCGATGTGATGTTCAACTCAGCCTATCTGGTCGAGTTCGCGGTGCTCCGCAGCCACGCTGAACCTATCCTTGCGACTGTGCCGAAGAACTGCCCTGAGTACAGCGAGGCGCACCGTCTGCTGAAGTTCATCCACTATTTCCACCCTGTTTCAGACAAGGATATCCCTCCTACATCCCTGCTGAGGGCCTTCATTGGAGGCGGAAGTCTTTAGTTTTCCGCATATTTGCGCGCAGATAAGGAAAAAAAGAGTATATTTGCAACCAAATGGAACAGACAACAAACAACTGCCGACGCTGGCTTGCTTTATAATGAGGCGAGTTGTTCCGGTATATTGAAATAGAAAGATTCTGACGGCTTGCCTCACAAGTGGCGGGCCGTTTTTTTATAGGAGAGAGCTATGAAATTCATCGTAAAGGTGGCAGACAAGAGCCACATCAGATTTGCAGAGGATGTCTGCAACGAACTTGCTTATGCTTCCCAGAAGCGCAACAGCGGTCTTGCGAAGCGCGAGCCGGATTATATCATCGAGAAGATCAATGCCGGCAAGGCAGTGATCGCCCTGACAGAGGACGGTGACTTCGCCGGCTTCTCATACATAGAGTCCTGGGGCGGAGCCGCATATGTCGCCAATTCCGGCCTCATCGTGGCACACGAATACCGCGGAATGGGTCTTTCCAGGCTCATCAAGGAGCAGACATTCATCCTCTCCCGCAAACTCTTCCCGAATGCCAAGATCTTCACTCTGACCACCTCCGGCGCAGTGATGAGGCTCAACTATGAGTTCGGCTTCCGCCCGGTTCCGTTCGGCGAGCTCACCTCTGACCCTGAATTCTGGAAGGGCTGCGAGGGATGCCGCAACTGTGTCATTCTCGAGAACAACGACTACAAGCGCTGCATCTGCACGGGCCTGCTCTATGACCCGAATGACATCATCCAGATCAAATGTCCTGAAATCAAATAATTAAAACTATATCCCATGAAGAAAGTTGTTGTCGCCTTCAGCGGTGGACTGGACACATCCTACACCGTGATGTATCTTGCAAAAGAAAAAGGCTATGAAGTATATGCCGCCTGCGCGAACACCGGCGGATTCAGTGCGGAGCAGCTGAAGACAAACGAAGAGAACGCCTACAGGCTCGGCGCGAAGGAATATGTGACCCTCGACGTCACTCAGGAGTATTATGCCAAGAGCCTCAAGTATATGGTCTTCGGCAATATCCTCCGCAACGGCACATATCCGATATCCGTTTCATCGGAGCGTATCTTCCAGGGAATGGCCATTGCACGCTATGCCCGCGAGATCGGCGCTGATGCCATCGCCCACGGCTCCACAGGCGCCGGCAACGACCAGGTCCGCTTCGATATGACCTTCCTCGTGATGTGCCCGGATATGGAGATCATCACCCTCACGCGCGACGGCAACCTCTCCCGCAAGGAGGAGGTGGACTACCTGAACGCTAACGGCTTCAATGCGGACTTCGCGAAGCTGAAATACTCATACAACGTCGGCATATGGGGAACCTCCATCTGCGGAGGCGAGATCCTCGACTCGAAGCAGGGCCTTCCTGAATCCGCTTATCTGAAGCAGGTGAAGAAGGAGGGCAGCGAGACCCTCGCGCTCGAGTTCACGAAGGGCGAGCTCACAGGAGTCAACGGAAAACACTATGACGACAGGGTCGCAGCCATCCAGGCCGTCGAGGAAATCGGTGCGGCATACGGCATCGGACGCGACTGCCACGTGGGCGACACCATCATCGGCATCAAGGGACGCGTCGGCTTCGAGGCTGCCGCTCCTATGCTGATCATCGGCGCCCACAAGTTCCTCGAGAAGTTCACTCTCAGCAAGTGGCAGCAGTACTGGAAGGAGCAGGTTGCCAACTGGTACGGGATGTTCCTCCACGAGAGCCAGTATCTCGAGCCTGTGATGCGTGACATCGAGGCTATGCTCGACGAGAGCCAGCGCAATGTCAACGGCACCGTCACCCTCGAACTCCGTCCTCACTGCTTCTCTACGGTCGGCGTCGATTCGAAGGACGACCTCGTGAAGACCAAGCTCGGCGAGTACGGCGAGACACAGAAGGGCTGGACTGCAGAAGAGGCCAAGGGCTTCATCAAGGTTCTCTCAACGCCTCTGCGCGTCTATTACGGAAACCACTCTGACGAGAATACCAAACTCTAGAGATACAGGACTGAAGTATGGTGGAGAGTCTCAAGCGGGATGCTGCTGAAATGCTCAGGGGGATGGTTGCCATCCCTTCAGTGACCTTCCAGGAAAAGGAGGTCTGCGACTTCATCGCCGGCCTTCTCGAAGGCTGGGGGCTGAAGCCTGAGCGCATAGGCAACAACCTCCTCTGCGGGGAGGCAGACCCTGCGAAGAAGACTCTGATGATGTGCGCCCACATCGACACGGTGCCTCCTTGCGACGAGTATGCAGAGATTCGCGGCGCCATCTGCGGCCTGGGAAGCAATGACGACGGCGGCAGCGTGGCTGCGCTGACAGCTGTCTTCAGATATTTTGCTGCCGGCAGGCCTCTGCCTTTCAACCTCCTGCTCGCCCTGACGGCGGAGGAGGAGAGGTCCGGTGCGGGCGGGATGAGCCTTCTCTGGGCTGAACGCCTTGCGGGAAAGGTTGACTGGGCGATTGTCGGCGAGCCTACAGGGATGCAGGCCGCCACCAGCGAGCGCGGCCTCCTCGTGATTGACGGGACCGCCCGCGGCGTGAAGGGACACGCTGCCCGCAATGAAGGCGTCAACGCCCTGAGCATCGCCGTGGACGACATCGTCCGCCTGCGGGAGCACCGCTTCAGCCGCGTCTCGGAGATCCTCGGCAAAGTCCGCCTCAATGTGACTCAGATAAATGCAGGTGAGGCCCACAATGTGATTCCGGACCTCTGCACATTTGTGGTCGACATCCGTCCGAACGAACTCTACACCAACGAGGAGATACTCAATGAACTGCAGGCTGAGTGCCGGAGCACTCTGGCCGCCCGCAATCTCCGCAACAGGAGTTCCGCGACATACCCCGGCTCCCCGCTGAAGGCCTGCGCAGACAGGCTCGGCATACCGGTATTCTCCTCATCCACCACTTCCGACTGGATGAAGATCGGCTGCGACGCGGTGAAGATGGGCCCGGGCGATTCGGCGCGCTCACATCATAAGAATGAATATCTGCTTGAAAGCGAACTCTTTGAAGCAGTCGACAAATATATCAGATTCATAGAAGACTATGCAGACTTTATGGAATAAGGGCGTCCAGGCGGCTGACGCCGTGGAAGAATTCACTGTATGCGGCGACCGCGTGCTCGACCTGAGGCTGGCCCGCTACGATGTCATCGGCTCCAAGGCTCACATCAGGATGCTCCAGAGCATCGGACTGCTCACGGCAGAGGAGCTTGAGACCCTGACAGCGGCTCTCGACGTGATTGCAGGCGAAATCGAGCGCGGCGAGTTCGTGCTCGAGGATGATGTCGAGGACATCCACTCACAGGTGGAGCTGCTGCTTACCCGCCGTCTCGGCGAAGTGGGCAAGAAGATCCACTCCGGCCGCTCGAGGAACGACCAGGTGCTTGTTGACCTGAAGCTCTTCCTGAAGGACGAACTTCTGGCATTCCGCACGGAGATACTCAATCTCTTCAACGTGCTGCAGGAACTCAGCGGGAAGTACAGTGATGTGCTGATCCCGGGCTATACCCACGGCCAGGTTGCGATGCCGTCATCCTTCGGGCTCTGGTTCGGCGCATATGCCGAGAGCTTTGCGGACGATATGAATATGGTGGCCGGCGCCTTCAGGGTTGTGGACTGCAACCCGCTGGGAAGCGCCGCGGGTTATGGCAACTCCTTCCCGCTCAACCGTACGATGACCACTGAACTCCTCGGATTCGGCACTCTGGACTACAACAGCATCGCCGCGCAGCTGAGCCGCGGCAAGGCTGAGAAGGCAGTGGCCTCCGCTCTCGGCAGCGTGGCCCTGACCCTCGGCAAGTTCGCCGCAGACTGCTGTATGTATATGTGCCCGAACTTCGGGTTCATATCGTTCCCGGCGGAGTTCACCACCGGCTCCAGCATAATGCCGCACAAGAAGAACCCTGACGTATGGGAGATTGTCCGCGGCCACTGCAACCGCATCCTCGCCTGCGAGAATGAGATATCTATGATGTGCAGCAATCTGCAGCACGGATACCACCGCGACTTCCAGCTGCTCAAGGACGTGCTTTTCCCTGTCCTTGAGATCGCCCACGACTCGCTGAAGATGTCGGCGCTGATGATATCCAATGTCAAGGTGAACACGGCTGTGCTTGAAAGCAGCCTATATGATACAATGTTCACTGTTGAGGAGGTCAACAGGAGAGTGCTCGCCGGCGAGCCGTTCCGCGACGCATACAAGGCGGTCGGGCTCGAAGTGGCTGACGGCACCTTCAAGGCCTGCAAGAGTGTGAACCACACCCACGAAGGAAGCATCGGCAACCTCTGCACCGCACAGATTGCCGCCAAGATGAAGAAAGCTGCGGAATTCTAACAGTATCGGAAATGAATCAGGACACACAGATAAAGAAAGTGCTTGTGCTCGGTTCCGGCGCACTCAAGATCGGACAGGCAGGCGAATTTGACTACTCAGGCTCACAGGCTCTCAAGGCTATGCGCGAAGAGGGGATTGAGACAGTGCTCATCAATCCTAACATTGCGACGGTGCAGACCTCGGAAGGATCCGCCGACAAGATTTATTTTTACCCTGTGACTCCGTACTTTGTGGAGCGGGTCATCAAGAAGGAGCGCCCACAGGGCATCCTGCTTGCCTTCGGCGGCCAGACCGCACTCAACTGCGGCGTTGAGCTCCACCAGAAGGGAATCCTCGACAAGTACGGCGTGAAGGTGCTCGGCACCCCTGTCCAGGCCATTATGGACACAGAGGACCGCGACCTCTTCATCAAGCGTCTCGACGAAATCTCGGTCAAGACCATCAAGTCGCATCCGGCGAACTCTATGGACGAGGCCCTTGCCGCAGCGCAGGACCTCGGCTATCCGCTCATCATCCGCTCCGCCTACGCTCTCGGCGGCCTCGGCTCCGGCTTCGTGGACAATGAGGATGAGCTCCGCGAACTCTGTGAAAAATCTTTCGCGTTCTCGGGCCAGGTGCTTGTGGAGAAGTCTCTCCGCGGCTGGAAGGAGATTGAATTCGAGGTGGTCCGCGACGGTGAGGACCGCTGCCTGATTGTATGCAATATGGAGAACTTCGACCCGCTTGGAATCCACACCGGCGAAAGCATCGTCGTCGCTCCCTGCCAGTCGCTCTCAGACGCAGACCTCAAGCTCCTCGAGGAACTCTCTGTCAGAATCGTACGCCACCTCGGCATTGTAGGCGAGTGCAACATACAGTTCGCATACGACTCCGACGCAATGGACTACCGCGTCATCGAGGTGAATGCGCGCCTCAGCCGCTCGTCGGCACTCGCGTCGAAGGCGACGGGCTATCCGCTCGCTTTCGTCGCCGCCAAGATCGGCCTGGGCAAGAGGCTCGGCGAGATTCTTAACTGCGGAGGCCGCAGCGCCGCTGACGCTCCGATAGTCGATTATATCATCTGCAAGATACCGCGCTGGGACCTCTCCAAGTTCCACCGCGTCTCTCACCGCATAGGCTCGAGCATGAAGAGCGTCGGTGAGGTGATGTCAATCGGCCGCTCCTTCGAGGAGGCCGTGCAGAAGGGCCTCAGGATGATAGGGCAGGGCGCCCACGGCTTCGTGGGCAACCACGAGCTGAAGGTAGAGGATATCGACCGCGCGCTCCGCGAGCCGACCGACAAGCGCATCTTCGTCATCTCGAAGGCTCTGCAGGCAGGCTATTCAATCGGCCAGATCCACGACCTGACCAAGATCGACCCTGTCTTCCTGAAATCTCTCCAGAGGATAGTAGTGACCTGGCGCGAGCTCGAAGCCTTCGACACTGTCGAGGATATGCCGCGCGAACTCCTTCTCAAGGCCAAGATGCAGGGCTTCTCTGATTTCCAGATACAGAGGGCTGTCTATAAGGAGAACGGAGGCTCCGCCACGCAGCAGCACGTGCGCGACCACAGGACCTCCATTGGCATCCGTCCGCTTGTGAAGCATATCGGCATCCTTGCCGCCGACCCGGCTTCGGCCCGCAAGTATCTCTATCTGACCTACGGTGCACCTGCTGAGGAGAGCCACGACATAGCTTATGAGAATGATGGCCGCTCTGTCATCGTCCTCGGCTCCGGCGCATACCGCATCGGCAGTTCCGTGGAGTTCGACTGGTGCTCTGTCTCCTGCCTCCAGACAATCCGCCGCGAAGGATGGCGGGGCATAATGGTGAACTACAACCCGGAGACTGTCTCCACAGACTATGATGTCTGCGACCGTCTCTATTTCGACGAACTGACACTGGAACGTGTGCTCGATATCTGTGACCTGGAGGCGCCTCACGGAGTTGTCGTCAGTGTGGGCGGCCAGATTCCGAACAACCTCGCGCTGAAGCTTGAGGCCCACAATGTCCCAATCCTCGGCACCACTGCCGACAATATCGACAAGGCCGAGGACCGCAACCGCTTCTCCGCCATCGTCGATGAAATCGGAGTGAGCCAGCCTGAGTGGAGGGAGGTGACCTCTATGAGGGATGTGAACTCCTTCATCGCTGACGTCGGCTACCCTGTGCTCGTGCGCCCTTCCTATGTGCTTTCCGGTGCGGCTATGAGCGTCTGCCCTGATGAAAGCAGGCTGAAACGCTGCCTCGACTCTGCGGCCGAGGTCTCTCAGGAGCATCCTGTCGTGATAAGCAAGTTCATGCGCCGCTGCAAGGAGATTGACTTCGACGCTGTGGCCGACCACGGGAAGATTCTGGCATACGCCGTCTCCGAGCACATCGAGTACGCCGGTGTCCACTCTGGAGACGCTACTGTGGTATTCCCTGCACAGAAACTATATACTCAGACTGTACGCCTGATGAAGAAGGATGCCGCAAAGATTGCTGAGGCTCTCGACATCTGCGGACCTTTCAACATCCAGTTCCTCGCCCGCAACAACAGTATCAAGGTGATAGAGTGCAATCTCCGCGCTTCGCGCAGCTTCCCGTTCGTTTCGAAGGTTGTACGCAGGAATTTCATCGACCTCGCCACCCGCGTGATGCTCGGGCTGCATCCTGACCCGCTGCCTGAATCTGTCTATGACGTTGATTATGTGGGAGTGAAGTCGGCTCAGTTCTCTTTCGCAAGGCTGGATGAGGCTGACCCTGTGCTGAGTGTCGATATGTCCTCCACCGGAGAGGTGGGCTGCATCGGTGACAATTTTGACAGCGCCCTGATGCTGTCGCTCCTCTCTGTGGGCAATGTGATCCCGCGCCGCCGCGTGCTGCTTTCACTCGGCGATGTGCTGCAGAAGGCTGATATGCTGAATGCCTGCCGCATCCTCGCCGGCACCGGCTATGTGCTCTATGCGACTGCCGGCTCATACAAGTTCCTCTCTGAGAACAATATCCCTGTGGAACGCGCTCTCTGGCCGAGCGAGGAGTCCGATCCTGCCCTTGCCGGACGCTATCCGTCAGCCCTTGAGCTTCTCCACGGTCACAAGGTGGGGATGTGCGTGGTGATCCCGAAGGACTTCTCCGATGTCGAGCTGACGAACGGATACAAGGTGCGCCGCGCTGCGGTCGACTGCAATGTCCCGCTTCTGACGAACGCCCGCCTCGCCACCTCCTTCATCAAGGCCTTCTGTTCAGTCCGCCCGGACGATATCGAGGTCAAGTCCTGGGACGAGTTCTAGTATTTGGCTATTTCCTTGTCTGGCCGGAGCCGTCGATGAGCCACTTGTAGGTGGTGATCTCGCGGAGGCCCATCGGGCCGCGGGCTCCGAGCTTCTGGGTGCTGATGCCGATCTCGGCCCCGAGGCCGAACTGCGCGCCGTCGGTGAAGCTGGTAGGTGCGTTGACATAGACGCAGGCGGCGTCGACCTCGCGCCTGAAGTATTCGGCGGCAGCCTCGTCTTCGGTGATGATGCACTCGCTGTGGCCTGAGCCGAACCGGCCGATGTGCTCC
The DNA here is from genome assembly GCA_045599325.1 of Bacteroidales bacterium. Classification (GTDB taxonomy): domain Bacteria; phylum Bacteroidota; class Bacteroidia; order Bacteroidales; family UBA932; genus Cacconaster. The sequence goes on from JAZRVT010000042.1 coordinate 35,952, forward strand.
ACTGCCTCCTCCACGCTGCCGACGGTCTTCACCGCCATCCTGAAGGCCATGAATTCGGTGCCGTAGTCGGCCTCGACGCTGTGCTTCAGCAGCGGTTCAGGATAATTCCCCTCCAGCGCGGCGAAGGATGCTCCGTCCGCCAGAATCTCGACATCTGATGCGGCGAGCGGCCTGCAGAGTTCCGGCAGGTCGGCCAGACGCGCACTGTTGACAATCAGGCAGTCAAGCGCGTTGCAGACGCTGACGCGGCGAGTCTTGGCGTTGTTGACAATGGCCACCGCCTTCACGAGGTCCGCAGCTGCATCCATATAGGCGTGGACTACGCCGGCCCCTGTCTCGATGAACGGCACTTTTGAATTGTCCCTCACTGAATCGATGAGCCTGCGGCCGCCGCGCGGGATGACGAGGTCCACATATCCGACAGCCTCCATCAGCTCCTTCGCCGCTTCGTGGGTCGAAGGGAGACGGTTCACGACGTCAGGGTCGATGCCTTCTGCTGTGAGCGCTTCCTTGATGATCCTGACAGCCGCTTCATTGGAGTTCTCAGCGTCTCTGCCGCCCTTCAGCAGGCAGGCGCTTCCGCTCTTGAAGCAGATGGAGAAGACATCGAAGGTGACATTGGGCCGGGCCTCGTAGATGATGCCGATGACTCCGAACGGGACGCGTTTTTTCCTGAGCCTCAGGCCGTTCGGCAGGGTCCTGT
>JAZRVT010000043.1:0-11327 GCA_045599325.1 Bacteroidales bacterium
ACTTGGGTACCGGCAAAAAGGCTGAGTAGTAAATGCTCTTCGAATTTTGGATCTTGCCGGACATCGGTTTCAAGCAGTTCTTCCCAGAGGGCAATATCTTCCCGAAGTTTGTTTGTCTCGTTTTCGAACATAGGTGGTATCATTTGCTTGTCATTCGCAAATTTACGATTTTCCCGGAAATCATTGCTACCTTTGCTATCACAAGCATCCCCGATTATGGCAAAGATATACGTAGCAAGCAGTTGGAGGAACCAGTATTATTCAGATGTCGTGAACAGACTCAGAGAGGCAGGTCACGAGGTTTATGACTTCCGCAATCCTCCTCAGGGAACGGGCGGATTCCATTGGTCTGACGTAGATCCGAACTATATGGACTGGAGCGTGGACCAGTACCGTGAAGGGATGAAGAGCCCCAGAGCACAGCAGCAGTTCTCCAACGACATTCAGGCTCTCGAATGGGCCGACACCTGCGTCCTGATTCTGCCTTGCGGAAGAAGCGCCCACACAGAAGCAGGGTGGCTTGCCGGCAAGGGCAAGAGAACCATTGTCTATATCCCTGAAATGCAGGAAGCCGAGTTGATGTATATGCTCTTTGACCTCGTTACTGACAGTCTGGACGAGGTGATTTCATTTCTCAAATAACGGCAATCAATGGAAGTCACCAATCTGCTCGACATACACACAAGAGAAGAACTCTATGCCTGGTATCTTGAAAATCACGACAAGGTGTCGGATTTCTGGCTTCGTGTCAATCGCGCAAGGGAACCATATCCCGGCGTTGTCGGCTATGTGGATGCCGTGGAGGTGGCATTGTGCTTCGGCTGGATTGACAGCACACAGAAGCGCATCGACGATGGCAAGCCGATTCAGCACTTCACACCGAGGCGCAAGCGCAGCAGCTGGTGCTGGAACAACATTGAACGCTGCAGGCGACTCATTGATTTGGGCGAAATGACACCGGCAGGGCTTGCCGTGCTGCCTGACCATAATCCCGATAATTTCGTGTTCGAGAAGTAGGTGTCGATGCGCTGAAGACAAACCCAGACGCACGCGCTGTCAGGAAGTAAAACAGGTTGGGATAGACCTTTACTCCGTCATAAACGCCGTAGATAATCGGCAGGAAGAATCTGCTTTGACCATCCCCTCGCACCCTTCGAGGAGGTCCTGATAGGTCTTTTCGAAGTCGCCTGTGTACCACGGGTCGGCCACGTCGCGGCGCTTTCCGGCGAAGGACATCATCAGCCGGACCTTGCCCTGGGGGTCGTCCCCGATGGTCCGCCGCAGCCATCTGAGGTTGCTCTCATCCATACAGACGAGCAGGTCGAAGCGGTCATAGTCCTCCCGTGTCACGGTTCTGGCAGTCCTTTCGGGGTCAAACCACACGCCGTGCCGGCTGAGACATCTGCGTGCGGGAGGATAGATTGGGTTCCCGTACTCTTCGTCAGAGACTGCCGCGGATTCGATATAGTACTCATCATCCTCTCCCCTTGCCTTGACAAGGGACTTCAGTATGAATTCAGCCATAGGGCTGCGGCAGATGTTGCCGTGGCAGATGAAAAGGATGCGTTTTGTCATAATCCGTGTCAGCAGCCGTCACCTTCCGGACTCGCGGAGCAGGCTTGTGACAGCAGTCGTGAGAGATGCGGCCTTGTCCGTGAGGAGAGTGTTCAGGTCGATGTGGAAGCGGAAGCGCCAGTGGTGGTCAGGGTCTGCCGGCTGGTTGACGCGCTCATTCATAAAGTCACTGCGGCGCAGGTCGATGTCGAGTGCCAGCCAGTCCTGCAGCGGCAGGATTGCCAGCATAGACGCTGACTTCAGATGGTCACGGATAATGCCGCCCGCCTTGGCCGGAGTAAGATCCGATTCAGGCGAACCGGCGGCGTCCCCCGCCCTTTCCGCATTCTGCATGCGGAGCGTCGGCATATCGTGGTTGGATGTTGCGCAGACACTGAGATATGGCCACGGACGGCCCTTGTCCATATTTGCCATCTCGAAGGAGAGAATCCTCTCACTCTCCATCACACCCGGGACACAGTCAGGCACCATTCCAAGGTCCTCGCCGCAGGCAAGCATTCCCGTGGCACCAAGCAGTTCAGGAAGCTTGCGCTCAGCGTTCCTCTTCCAGAAGCCGTTGTGGCGGTGGAAGAAGAAATCGTTGAAGAGCTCGCCGAACCGTTCCTGCTGCCAGAGAGGAAGATTCTCTGAAGCCGGCTTAATGAGCGGCTGATACATCCCCGGATGACGCGGGTCCTCGTGGAAGAGCCCCTCCAGCGGAAGCCCGAGACTCTCTATCTCCTGGCGGCTGTAAGGGATTGCAGGGTTGAAGTGGCCGAGGAGGCCGCTCTTGAACTCTGCAGGAATCTCCCAGATCCTGAAGAAGCCGAGGATATGGTCAATCCTGAAGGCATCGAAATAGCAGCTCATCTTGCGAAGGCGGCTCTTCCACCAGGCGAAGTCATCCTTGGCCATCTCCTCCCAGTTGTAGGTCGGGAAGCCCCAGTTCTGTCCGTCTTCACTGAAGAAATCAGGTGGCGCGCCAGTGCTGGAATCAAGGTTGAAGAGTTCCGGATGCCAGTAGGCCTCTGCGCTGTCGCCACTGACCCCGATCGGCAGGTCACCCTTGAATGAGACGCCCTTCGAACGGGCATATGCTGCCTCTTCAGAGAACTGAATGTCAAGATGATACTGAATCCACACAAAGTATTCCCTCTCAAGGCCGTCACGCTGTGCGCAGAACTGCGAATACTCCTCGAGCCAGAAAGCGTTGTCCTTGCAGAAACGCTTGAAGGCTGCCGTCGCCATATCCCTGGCGCCGTTTGAGAGGAACGCCTCGCGTATGAGGGCCATCTTCTCCTTGAACACACGCGGATAGTCGAGCTCCGGCAGCGCGTTCAGCTCCTTCTGCAGTTTCCTGAACTTCGCAGTCTGCTTCACTCCGATCTCTTGGAGGCGGATATAGAGCGGATGGAGCGCGAATGTGGAGACAGGGCTGTAAGGATAGGAGTCGCACCACTCGCCCTTGCGTGTGGTGTCGTTGACAGGCAGCAGCTGAATGATGTTCTGGCCTGTTGCGGCAGCCCAGTCCACCAGCGGACGCAGGTCACGGAACTCGCCTATGCCGAAATCGTCCGGAGTACGGAGCGAGAATACAGGCACGGCTGTGCCGGCGCCACGGTAGCCGGGACGGTCAAAGACAGGGTTCTGGTGCTCCCTCGGGAAAGGGCAGCCCGGGATCGGGCACTCTGTCCATCTGTCCTCGCACACCATCTCCTTTGTTCCGGCAGCCGCCTTGCGGCTGTGGTGCTTCCACTCAGTGTGACGGATCAGGCCGTCCTCCATCATCACATAGGTGTAGTCCTTCAGGTCAGCTGCGGCGCACTTGGGCAGTGTGACAGACCACACTCCCCCCTCGCCCCACTGCATAGGGTATTTGACATCGCGTGCTATGAGGCAGAGGCTCTGGCCCCATCTGGTATTGTACTGGATTCTGAACGTTGCTTGCATTGTCTTGAACTTTGAGTGCAAATATATCATTTTTGCCGCAATTTCAAGGGCATCCAGGCAGGCAGCAGGAACAAAAGGCCGATGAGCGAGAAGGTAAGGCCGCCGATAGTGCCCAGTGCAAAGGCATACCAGAAGACCTCGTCAGGGCCGTCAAAAAGGAATGGTATGAGGCCGAGCACGGTAGAAAGCACCGTGAGAAACGTTGGGATTATCTTGTGATTGAAAGCTCTGACATAGGAGCCAGTGCGGGACACCCTCCGGCCAGAGAGATTCCGCTGCCGGCTGATCTCACGATACTCCTGAACTATATATATTCCGGCATTCACCACCAGGCCGCTGAGCATAATCATAGAGGCGAAACCGCCCTGATCAAAGCTGCAGCCGGTGATAGCGAAGATGATGAAGAGCCCAATGAATGAGAACGGAATCAGTCCTATTATCGCCAGCGGCAGCGTCAGCGACTCGAAGAGAATGGCACAGATGAAGTAGATGATGGCAACAACGAGAAGCAGAAGCAGCACATTTCCATTGTCATCCACGCTCCAGTCATATGATTCGACAGAAGCCTTATAGCCAACCGGAAGCACAGAGGCGTTCATACGCTCCACCTCACCGTTAAGAAGTTTTTCAGCCATCTGGGAACTTCCCACGAAGCTGTATGCGACCCGCAATGCATACTGCTGGTTCTGCTTGTAGATATCATTTCCGCTCTGTCGCATTGTGACAGCGCCGATATCGGTGAAAGGAATCGAAGAGTTTCCTATAGTGATATGCTCGTTCTTGAGATTCCACACATCGAACGACGATTTGTCCGAAGAGACCAGGTCGATGTCACTCCTGACACCATCCTCATAGAGAGTCCCCACATTGGAGCTGAAGAGCTGGTCGGAAAGGGCCGTATAAGCATCCCGCCGCGACAGACCTGCTGCAGCCAGGGCCACCGCGTCATATTCGATGTAATACTCATTCCTTGAGATGGAGTTACGCCATCCCACCTCACCGAAGATTCCGGATTCAATCACCCTCGGATTGACTTGCAGATGCTCCAGGCAGTTCTGGCAGTAGCGGTACAGTTCATCATAGTTGTAGCCTGTCACAATTATACGCTGTCCGAGATAACCGCCTGAAAGCACATCATTGCTGAAGTACTGGTCATTGATACCGCTTACACTCCAAGCCGCCCCTCCGAAGTCACTGGCAGTGGAGATGATTCTGCTCTTGAGTTCCAGCGGGAAGGATGTACCCTCAACCTCCGGACGGAACTCCACGACTATGGCTGCGCTGCTATGACTGCTGACGGTGGTCTTGAAAGTCTCGATCTGGTCGAATTGGGAGAGATAGTTCTCCATAAAGAGCACTATTTCATTGAGCTGACCGACTGTGCAGCCGTCCGGGAGAGATGCGCGTATATAGAGCTGAGGGCGCTCGACACTACGGTACAAGTTGCTCGACGACTTACGGAAGAACCAGTCGATGGTACCGCCGAAAAACTCCGTCAAAGGCTTTCTGGCCTTGTCCAGCACTCCACCCATAGCACCGTCAGGAATCTTGTTGAACGGCAGGCCGAAAGCAAGCACCACAATGACAATTGTCGCCCAACGGTACTTGCGGGCAAAGGCTATCCATCCGGAATACCACCTGTTGAAACGGACCATACGCCTCCGTGAGGCAAGGCTTCTCTGTGCAGAGTGCTCCCTCACCCTCAAGGTGTCCACGAGGGCCGGGATGAAGAGCATCGCGACCAGCAGCGACACCACGAGGTTCACTATGATGACGGAGGAGAAGTCAGTGAAGGCCAGTCTCTTGTCATCCGGCAGGAGATAGATGACCGACAGGGCCCCAATAGTTGTCAACTGCGCGGCCAGCAGTGCGATGAAGACCCTGCGGTTGTGATAATAGCCGTAGTGGGCGATCATCACAATCGAAGTGTCAATCATAATTCCAAGAGAGACAGTGATACCCGCCATCGAGTAGATATGGATCTGAACCCCGAAGAGAGCATAGATGGCGAGTGAAATCAGCAGGTTGGCCAGCAACGCCAGCATTACTGTGAGCAGATATCTGAAGCTGAGGCTTACAATCAGGACAAAAACCAGCAGGATTGCAATCGAAAGCAGAGTGCGGCGCACTATCCTGGCAATCTCCCGGCTCAAGTACTCCGAACTGTCGTATGTCACAGTTGCCGAGAAATTGTCGGGGAAAGAATCTGACAGCTCCCCGATACGCGACCTTATCGCAGAACAAAGGGCGATGGTATTGACATCCTTCTCAGGGTATATGGTTACGTTGATTGTGTTCAGACCGTTGATGCGGTAGTATGAAGAGGGCTCTCGCTCCCGATAGTCAATGGAAGCCACATCCGAGAGACGCACGATGCGCCCTTCACACCTGCTGACAGGCAGATCGCCAAGGTTTGCAATATCAACTCCCCCCTTCAGGATCACCCCCACGCCATTCACGCTGCCAATTACATCATACTCTGAAAGTGATGACGACAGCACGCTGCGCAACTGCTCCACGCTGAGGCCCGATGACTTTAAACGGTCGCTGTCATAAGCAACCTCAATATAACGCGGCGCAGCTCCCGAGAGAATGACAGAACCTACACCGTCCACCATAGACAACGCCTCAACAATATGCGATGAGGCATACTGCTCAATCTGCTGGGTCGGCAGATCCGCATTGATGGTGCAGGTCATCACGCTTTCAATGTTTTCCCCGCCCGTAGAGCCGCTAAGCACAGGATATGAGACACCCTTCGGCAGTTTGTCGTAGGTCTGTCGCAGCAGAGTCGCGAGCTCAAAGCGGACAACCTCCATTCTCCGCTTGTCCTTGACCTCAACGGTCACCTTGCCGGAGCCCTTCTTTGAAACAGAGCTGATGTTACCGACCCCGCTGACAGAGGCGGCAAGCCCCTCAATCACAGAGGTCACTTCACTCTCCATCAACTTTGCTGATGCTCCGGCCCAGGAACAGCTGACAGAGAGAGTGGAACTCTTTTTCGTCGGCTTGTACTGCACCTCAAGAAGAGGAATTGATGCTGCGCCCAGGATGGAGAGCACAACGAAGACAAGAATCACGGAAAATGAAGGAAGACGCTTCATCTGCCGCTTCTCCTATAGATCTTGTAATAGAAGAGCGGGATGAAGAGCAGACTGACCAAAGTGCCGGGAATCATTCCTCCAATCAGAGCCACAGAGAGCGGGAACTGCAGGTCTGCGCCGAGGGAGCCCTTCACGAGGAACGGGGCGATGGCGAGGATTGTGGTTATGCTGGTCATCAGGATAGGCTTGAGCCTTCTGCCGCCCCCAAGCATAATGGCTTTGACCAGCGGCATTCCGCTGCTGCGGTGGCGGTTGATGGTATCCACCTTCAGGATAGAGTCGTTTATGACGATGCCGCACATCACGACAATGCCTATGAGTGACATAAGATTGATGCCGGCGCCGCATATCCAGAGGGCGAACAGCGCGCCGAAGATATCAACGCATATTTCCGAGAGAATGATCAGAGGCTGGACAAGGGACTCAAACTGTGCTGCCAGAATGAAGAAGAGCAGAAGCACAGATATGAGAAGCACAACTGCAAGTTCCCGGATGAGCTTACGGCTGGAGAAGTAGGAGCCTCCCCAGTTCACATCCCACTCACCGCTCTCACGGGCGAGCCTCCCGACAGTTCTGACAATCGGTTTGACCTTGCCGTCAGGAGCGGAGATAGCGAGCGGATAGCAGTTGCCCTCCCTGACAGAGACGATATGCTTAAGATCGCGAATCCTGTGTTCAATGAGCAGATAAGAGAGAGGAATCTCAACCCCGTCCCCATTGGTGACACTCTGTGAAAGCATTTCCTCCCCATCATCTTCGCCAAAGACCACAGGGATGACAAAACTTCCGCTTCTGATTGAGAAGAGCGTGCGTTCCCTGGTGGCGCGGCTGAGCACATTGTAAATTGAAGAATAGTCGATCCCGTAGAGAGCCATCTTCTCGCGGTCAGCCACCAGCATTATCTGCTCCTGCCAGACCACAGGCGCTATCTGCACCCCTGGCAGCTCACCTCCTATGCTGGAGAGAAATGAATTGAGGCGGTCCGGATCGGGGATGGAGCCATCGCTTGGACGGAGCAATGCAATAAGGTCGCTCTCATCGTCAGAAAAGATGACGTTGAAAATATTGGCGGACTCCGAGAAGGAGCAGGTGGCACCGCTCCAGCGCTGTTCCACACGTGAAGCCAGAACCTCCTTTATATGTTCGACATCTCTCTCTGAAGAGGCCTTGACATATAGCTGAACCTGGGACAGGTCGATATCCTCTGTGTGCGAAAGCAGGAAATCCTGACGTCCCACAAGTGCGTCATACTGGACAATCTTATCCTCGAGTCCCTGTAGCAGATCCGCAGTCCTGCTGTCGCTCTCCTCTATGGTCAGCGGAGAATTCCAGTCGATGGCTGCCACGAAGTCATCGTGAGTCAGTGGCGGCAGTTTGCTCTTAGGCAGCGCTGCAAAGAGCACCACAGTGCCTGCAATCATAGCGAGGACCAGAGTCCACACGGCTTTCTGGTGACGGAAGCTCCACTTGAGCGCCTTCTCGTAGAGCGCGGTGTAGTCCCATCTCTGCAGTCTGGACAGGAGACGGTTCTCAGCAACTTCCGTCTCCCCCCGGTAGAAGAGGCAGAAGTAGACCGGAATCACCAGGACCGACACCGCAAGAGAAGTGGCAAGTGTCACTGTCACAGCCATCGCCTGGTCAAAGAAAAGAGAGCCTGCTATGCCGCTGAGGAATATCAGAGGGATGAACACCGAACAGGTGGTGAGCACTGAACTCACCATCGGTCCGACGACCTCTTTTGTCGCGTGGACAGCAGCCTCCTTCAGGCTCTGTTCACGTCCCCACCATTGAGTGATGTTGTCTATGACGATGATGGAGTTGTCCACCATCATCCCTATGCCGAGAATAAGACCTGAAAGCGATATGATGTTGATGCTGATGCCCATAAGGTAGAGCAGCAGCATCGAAGAGACAATTGAAAGAGGAATTGTGACCGCCACCAGCACAGGCGAGCGGAAGTCTTTCATAAACAGCAGCAGCACAAGCACCGCGAGCAGCGCTCCAATCAGTATATTGCTCTTAAGGTTGGAGATGGAGTAGTCAAGCAGCTCCGTCTGATCACGGGAGACTGTAAACGACAGTTCAGGGTATTCCTCGCTGAAATCCTCCATCAGGTCAGCGAGACTCTTCTTGAGCGCTGACATCTGTGCGTCACTTTGCTTGATGACCGCCATAGTAACAGCCCGGCTGCCATTGCTCCTGACAAGGCCCGAAGCCTCCTGCGGCAGAAGGGAGACCGCCGCCAGCTCCTTGAACAGAAAAACCCTCCCACCTATGTTCACATTGATATTCTCAATATCCTCCCTGCTTCGCAGCTCGGAATCGAAACGTATGTTCCATTGGTAACAGCCGTCACGGATGGTAAGATTGCCGAGAGACACATTGTTTCCGGAGATGGCCGACTCAAGCACCCCGACACCGACACCAAGCGATGCAAGACGCTGCATATCAGGATCAACCACAATACGCGACCCGAGGATTCCGCTCACATCCACCAGAGCGACCTGAGGAAGCTGCTCAATCCTCTTGGCAATCACCTCCTGCGAGAAACGGCTAAGTGAGATAAACCCCTCATCGGTGCCGTCACCGCCAACCACATCCACGAAGAAAGCGGGGATATCTGTGGCGCTTGCCTTGATCACCTTCGGGCGTGACAGTCCTTCCGGCATCTTCTGCAGAGCACGGTCCACTTTCTCGTTGACCTCAATGAAAATGTAGTCAATGTCGCTGCCGTGCTCGAACTGAAGGAATATGTTGCCGCCACCGCTTACTGCGTCACATCTTATCTGCTCGAGCGAAGGCAGCTGAAGCAGCTCGCGCCTGAGCGGCTGGATAACTGTCTGGTCGACCTCCCTTGCAGAGGCCCCCTTGTAATCAAGTTGGACTGTTATCTGCGGAATATCCACATCAGGCATCAGCGAAACAGGCAGACGGCCTATGGCCACGATACCCACAATGAGTATCGCAACAACCGTCATAGTGACGGCCACCGGCCTGTCTATGAGTTTCCTGAGCATCCTGGACGGGAGTTATCTCCTGATTTCGACGTTGGACCCGTCAGCGAGGTTAAGATTGCCGTCAGTGATGACGATGAGACCGGCATCAACCCTTGTATTCTTCTTCTTGCAGCCGGAGACAGCGTGGTGCGTGCTGTTGGACTGAAGGATGTCCACATAGAGCCACTGTGCTTTCATTGCCGCAGTGTCAAGAGTGAAGATGACATCGTAGCCGTCACGCATCACAACCGCGCTCTTCGGAACAACGAACTGCGGTTCGCTGTCACTCTCAATGAACACCTTGACGTTCATTCCCTCGACAAGGTCCCTGGTCCCGCGGACAGAAGCAGTGACCGACACCTGCCCCCTCTCATCAACGAGCGGGTTGACCTCCTTTATGGTGCCTTCAAGTCTGGCCGCCGGATCTATGAACGGAGAGACAAACACCTTCTGCCCCACTTTGGCAAAAGGCATCTCGGACTCGAGAAGCGGGAACTGCACTTCGAAGGAGGAGTTGTCAATGATGGTGCAGACCACTCCGGAGCTCTGCTCAAAAGGCTTTGCAGTCAGATTCGCCACCACGCCGCCGAAAGGGGCGCGCAAAGTGGCTTCACGGAGGTTTCTCTCCGCAACCCGCAGGTTGAGTTCCGCAGAAGCATAGCCTGAACGCACACGTGCAACCTCAACCAGGTCGCGCGGCACAGCGGATGTATCGCTCCCATAGCCGTAGCCGATGATATTGTCGTAGAAGTCCAGACGCGCCTTTTCAAGGCTCTGGCGGGCCGCCTGAAGCGCATTCTCCAGCGACTCGGTGCTGAGGGAGGCGATGGCGGCACCGGCACCCACACGGCTTCCATTGCGCACATTCACCTTCGCAATCTGTCCCTGCGCCTCGAACTTGAGCTCGGCTCGGCGCACCCCCCTGAGAGTGCCGTTGCTAATGATCTCGCGGCTGAAAGGCTCTTGCATCAGCGTCATAGTGTCCACCAGGTTCTTCTGTATTGAAAAGTCAGCCCTCGCCGCCTCGGAGGTGTCCGAGCCACTCTCCCTGCACGACGTAAGGAGCGCCAGCAGAGCGGCCCCAATCATAATATATGCTAACCTTGCCCTCATATTCATTCTATTTTCACTCCGGCCAGGCGGTCGAAGTCAGCGTTTATATCCTGTTTCCTGAGATAGTCATAGAGAGTCATCTGCCGTATCTCATAATAGTACTTCCACCAGTCGCTCAGATCACTGAGATAACGCAATGAGGCCGCATCCATCTCTGACTGAGCGTTATTGAGTTCAGTGACTCCGACCGAGCCGTTCACAAAACGGTCACGTGTGGAGGAGTAGCGGTCGCGGCCCACCTCGTCAGCACGGCGGGACACCTCGCACTGCCCGCCCTGGCGGTTGAACTGCATCACTTTGAGTGTAACATCCTCGCGGAGAGTGTTGACGGCCTGCTCTATCTGGGAAGCCACCACCTCAGCCTGGGACTGAGCCACTTTAACCTTACCCTTCCCAAGGCCCCAGTCAAGAATCGGGACACTGAGAGAGAGCCCCACAATCTCCTGGTCCAGCGGATAGCGGTATGCGGCGGGCAGATCCCGTCCCACTTGATTGAGTCCGAACTGAAGCGAAAGATCGGCTGAAAAACCCGCAGTTGAACGGGCCTTTGCAACAGCCTGCTCGGCATTGAGTGTGTTGATTTCGTTATCGAGAGTTGCAGAGGAGTTGG
>JAZRVT010000044.1:0-20383 GCA_045599325.1 Bacteroidales bacterium
AGGAGATGGAGAGCCGCGCTGCGGCGCTCGGCGCAAATGCGGTTGTTGGTATTGACATTGATTATGAGGTGCTTGGCGAAGGCGGAGGAATGCTGATGGTGACTGCTTCCGGAACCGCTGTTGTGCTGGAATAGAAGGAGGTTTTGTTACGAGAAAGTGGATTGCCAAATCAAAGCAGTCCGGTGATTTAATTGAACCTTATTATTATGTTAAGTATAGTTAAGAGCCGGATCGAAGATCTTCCGCGTCTGATGGAGATATACCGCCAGGGACGGGAGATAATGATTTCCTGCGGCGATGTAAATCAGTGGGGTCCGGGATTTCCGCCTGAAAGTCTCATTGCCGCTGATATCAGGAACGGCAACAGTTATTCTGTTCTCGACGATGCTGGAAACATTATCGGTGCATTCACGCTGATATTCGGTTCTGACCCGACTTATCAGAAGATTTACGATGGTGAGTGGCTGGATGATGAGAATCCATACGCCACGATTCATCGTCTGACAAGCACGAAGGACTCCAGGGGTGTCGCAGAAGTCTGCTTCAAATGGTGCGGCTCGCAGTACGGCAATCTGCGCGTCGATACGCACGAGGACAATGTGATTATGCGGCACTGCATTGAGAAGGCGGGATTCACATACTGCGGCATCATCCATCTGCTGAACGGCGACTTGAGACTGGCGTATCAGAAGATAATTTGATTTCGAGAGACTGGCGGCACTGCGCGTTAAGCCGCGGAGCGGATTAATAGCTCGCGTTCCGCAGCGAAGGCATCAAAGAGGAAGTGAGTCCGCCCGCCGACTCAGGTGACCGGGGCCACATACGCGATTTTAACACAATTTATATTATGTTAAGTAGGAAATATAAGGAGTCCCCTATACATTATTCATTATTTTGATTATATTTGATAAAAACACAATATGTATATGGCTCATATGTCGGCAGTCAATGGCTTGAAGTTGCTGTTGAGTAGACTTCTGGCAGTCTCTCTTCTTTTGTCTTCATGTTACCAACCGGTGAGTTTTGATGATGTTGACACACCGGCGGTTCCTTGTGTGTATTGTATAATTGATCCGGCGGACTCTCTTCAACAGGCAGAACTCTACTACCTGTTTCCAACCGGACATCCTGACCCCAAAGGTATCACAAATGCAAAAGTAACACTTACGGGACGTTGGATGAGCGGAATTGCATATCACGATGAAGAAGCAGAATTCAGTCCTTCTGGAGACGGAATCTGGCAGCTGAATACTTCAAGTCTTGATTCACGCTTTTTCAAAGTAAATACAGAACTGATATTTCAGGCGGTATTACCTTCAGGAGATACGGTCAAGTCATCTTTGCACGTGGTTCCGGACGCTATAACTGAAACACTGCCAGCCGAAAACGGACATTTCCGTTTCAGGATTATCGAGACTCCGGCCGTCTGGTTATATGGCATTAAAGAATACGGAACGGCCAGTTATGGGTCTGTTCTGGACAGCATCTCAACAGACAGAGAGGATATCGTTGATGCATTCAATAAAAATGGCGGATGGCATTACAGATATTTGAGGTTAATGGATGGAAGATCGCTTGTTTCGTGGAAGTACAGACCACCGCATGACAGTTATTTGGACCCCTACCCGATTCATACCGATACTATAACAGTCAGATGCAATGAGAGCTGCCATATCAGGGCAAAAATGGTTTCGCTCGAATATGACCGTTATCTGAGAGAGCTCGCCCAGCAGGAACTGATTGAAAACGAGAATGCTGACATTGCCGGAATCTATTCGAACACAAATGTTTACACCAATATTTCTGGGGGAACAGGCATTTTCGGTTTCGAAATTACCAGAACGTTTTGAAAAATCTGCCACGCATATTGTTTTCGGTCATCGCGATTATGACTTTCACTGGCCTGGCAGGTCAGGAAGCGCCGTTATCCCCTGCCCCTCTGAATGACACTCTGCCGGCTTCAATTAAGACAGACTGGCGGGCAGAGAGACATCTTTCCGGAACCTATCACGTCAATACTGACAATCTCCGCCCGGTTGTCAGCCCCGTTGGCGAATACGACCCTATTAAATATGTTATGACGCTCCCGGGTGTCTCTTCCGGCGCAGAAGGATCATCTGCAATCTTTGCAAGAGGCGGAAATCTCGGAAACAATCTTATCACGCTCGACGGTGTGCGCATATATGGCTACAGCCACCTTCTGGGACTGGCATCATCCATACCTTCTGGCGCAATATCATCAATGGACTTCTGTCTGGGCGGATTTGAAGGAGAACAAGGTGGACTGACCGCATCACATATATCTCTCCGAACTCCGGACATCATCTCTGCTTCCGGAGGAGAGGTTTCAGTTTCAAATTCATTCGTCAGTGCAGTTGCATCAGCACCTTTTGCAAAGGAAAAAGCATCTGTACTGGTGTCTGGCAGATGGTCGCCCTTTTCATTGGAGTACAATCTGCTCAAGAACTCCTTTGATAAAGATGGCAGGATGCCTTCTCTTTCCCTGAATGTCTTTGATCTCTTCGCAAAAGCGGCCTGGCGTGTCTCCCCTGCTGATGAAGTGTCTCTCACTGGTTTCTACAGCGGCGACGATTATTCAATCGGCCTTCCAGATGCTGACTATATGCCAGACTGGAAGAATATAACCGGGCATCTGGCATACAGGCATACGGCCGGCAACACGGTAATTTACGTTGATGCTTCATATAACTTCTTCAGGAACAATATGGTGCATCTCGCCAATATGAATGGGAAAGAAAGCAGGTTCCAGCTGCAATCACGCATAGAAGACCAGAATTATGCTGTTAAGGCAACCCATTCCATATTCGATGGCAAACTGACACTTTCCGAGGGAATCCGATATCAGAGACTGATGATGAGTCCGGGAGCTGCCAGGAAGTCGGAATCGGCATATCTGGTATCTGAGGATGTCCCTTATTCAGAGAATGTCAGCCATCCTTCGATTGCAAGCGGGTTCGCTGAAGTTAAATTCAGCTATGAATCGCTGGATCTGATGGCCAATGTCAGATTGAATCATTACAAGAACAATTCAGTCAGCAGATCTAATACATATACAAGCCTCGACCCCGAATTCAGCGTCAGGGCAAAGTGGCTGATCAATGACGGCTTTGGCATCGAGGCCACATATGACAACAGAGTACAGTATGACCATACTCTTGAGGGATCGCCCCTTGGGTGGCCGCTCGACCTTGTGGTTCCAAGCACAAAGAACCTGATTCCGGAACATTCCATACAGTATTATGGGGGTCTCTTCACATCCTTCCTGGGCCATCGCATAACGGCAGGCGGATATTGGAAGACGATGGAAAACCTCGTATACTACACAGATGCGGCTGCTCTTTTCACGTCTGCAGCCCAAGGATGGAACAATTTCGCACAGGTGGGCAGAGGCACCTCTTACGGCCTTGAGCTTCTGTATGAAGGCAGTCTTCCGCAATACCGTATATCCTGGGAAGCATCCTATACCTGGTCAAAGAGCGACAGGGCATTCAGCAATATCAACAGCGGCAGTCCATTCCCGGCCAAGTTCGACAGGCCGCATATCTGCAATGCAAGCGTCCACTGGGGGGACCTGACAGTCTCATTTACTTATCAGAGCGGCCACAATGAGACAGTCCCTGCCGGGCAATACGCCGGTTACCTGCCGTCAGGGAACCGTATGCTTGACTATTTCGATCATCCTGACAACTGGCGGATGCCTGCTTATGTCAGATTTGACGCAGGCTACAGCATCGGTTTCCATTCGTCATTTAAAGATGGCCGCCAGCTTGACCACCATTTTACTTTCGGGGTGTTCAACCTGCTGAACAGACACAATGCATCAATGCTTGTCTATGACCAGAATGAAAAATCGTGGTATTTTGTTTCATTATTCCCTGTAATGCCAAACGTCAGGTACTCATTAAAGTTTTAAAACGGGGTTGTTGCCCCTGGTATTTATTGCCAGATGCCTGTTCGCGCTTCTGTCCGATATTCCAGCCGGGAATATTCGCACAAAATCACCCCGAGATGATTGAAAATCGGCGATTTGGGTGAGCTTTCGTGCGAAATTCCCCCGAACGGTCAATAAATCAGCGATGCCGGGGAATATTCTCGCAAAATCACCCCGATATGCCTGAAAATCAGTAATTCCGGGGAGTTTTCGCGCAAAATTCCCCCGATATGCCTGAAAATCAGCAATTCCGGGGAGTTTTCGCACAAAATCACCCCGATATGCATGAAAATCAGTAATTCCGGGGAGTTTTCGCCCAAATTCACCCCGATATGCCTGAAAATCAGCAATTCCGGGGAGTTTTCGCACAAATTCACCCCGATATGCCTGAAAATCAGTAATTCTGGGGAGTCTTCGCACAAAATTACCCCGATATGCTTGAAAATCAGCAATTCCGGGGAGTTTTCGCCCAAATTCACCCCGATATGCCTGAAAATCAGTAATTCCGGGGAGTTTTCGCACAAAGTCACCCCGATATGCTTGAAAATCAGCAATTCCGGGGAGTTTTCGCACAAAATTCCCCCGATAAGCCTGACGATGCTGTCAGTACGGATGAGAAGGCATCTCTCAGATTAAATCACTGGCTCGACAGTATCGGGTCTACTTCGCTGAAGGTGCCGAAGACCTGTTCGGAGGCGGCGCGGCATCCCCCCTTGCAGCGGCTGAAGAGCTTGCACCCGATGCAGCGTGCCGGAGGCTCAGCCACATTGTAGCGGGCCTGCAGGGTCTCGTCTTCAAGTATTTCCCTGATGCTGCGCTCATAGATGCTGCCCATAATGAACGGCGAATGGTTGCAGAAGCGCACGTTGCCGTCAGCAGCGATCGTCACGGGCCTCTGCTGGAGGTCTGTGCTGCAGCTGGTGAAGATGATGCCCGGGAACTCGGCCGGGTTCAGGATGCAGAAAGGCGTGCAGACGCCGCTTGTGAAGCGCATCTGCGGATTTCTTACGGCGAATTTGCTGACGGTGGCGAAGGCGGCGCGCAGCCCTTCGTCTGAAAGCGAAAGCTCATCGAGGTTGACGATGCCGTTGCCTCCGATATTGAACCGGTTCACCATAAAGTGGAGCACTCCCCTCTCTTTCAGGAATTCAAGCGTTCCGGCAACAGTGCCGGCGTTGAGAGCAGTGATTATCAGCACGATGGCCAGATGGTCCGCACCGAGGATGCGGATTGCTCTGTCAATCGCAGAGACGGCCTTGTCCCAGGAGCCGGGAACCCCGGTCAGGTAGTCGTGGACAGCAGGGTCAGCACTCAGGAATGATATCTGCAAGGCACTGATTCCCAGACTTTTGAAATTGGTAATAGCGGCATCGTCAAGCAGCGAGCCGTTGGTCAGCACATTGACACGGCAGCCTGCAAAGCCGCATCTGAGAGCCAGGTCGTGGACATTCGGCAGCAGTGTCGGCTCACCGCCGGAAAATGAGATCGAGCCCACTTCCGCCTGCGAGAGGATGCGTCTCAGGGTGCGTGCCGCGAGCCTCCTGTCGGCAGGCCTGGCCCCTTCCGGCCGCCAGTGGTTATAGCAGAAGCGGCAGTTCTGGTTGCAGGCCTCTGTCAACTCATAGACAAGATGTCCTATCCTGTACTTGCGGCTCATCGATGATGCAGTTCCGGATGAAGTCTGGCGGACAGATTATTCAATCGTGAAATACTCCGTATTGAGAAGTTCCGGAGTCTCTACTTCAGGGACGGTGGCATAGACTTGAACCTTGATGGCTCCTTTATAGTTGATCCCCTTTATCTCGACCGGCTGTGAGACGCTGTATGTATCAGGCTCCACATTAATAGGGCCTTTCTTCAGGAGCTCGCTCCCCTCTTCCCTGTCACTCCAGATTTCGTAATAATACTCAGATTCTGTTATTACCCGGTCGATGTTGACGAAGACAGCGTCGCTGGCTGTGAGCACAGAGCCATTGGAAGAGGTAACCTCTGTTATGTTCACTTCGGCTGGCATATCGTAGCAGGTCGGCTCGGGGTCATAGCAGTCGGGCTGGATGATCTTGCAGCCGCAGCTTGCTGATGAAAGCAGCGAGGTGGCGGCTATGATCATTCCTCCGAGACGGAATTTGGCGGCCACAGCCTTAGCATTCCTGTTGCGTGTGATGATCACCCAGAGTGATACGGCCCCGAAGGCGATTCCGAGGCCTGCGATGATGATGATAGTCTTAGCTTTCATATGCTTTCGGTCGTTTATTGTCGTTTATAACCGTTTATACTCGTTATTAACCATTTAAAAACGTTTAAAAACGTTTAAAAACGTTTGCAAATGGCTGTTTCAACACTATATTAACGCTCACCTGCTGTTTTTGTTGCACCGTATCAGCGTGAATCTTCCGAAGGTTCCACGTGGATGGTGATCTGCATCTCCTCGCCGAACTCCCTGCGGAGGTTGTCCTCCGCCACTTCTGTGATGTCGTGCGCGGCGGCCACTGTCATCTCGGGGTCGACGACAATGTGCGCGTCCACTATGCTGTAGCTGCCGCACCTGCGCGACTTCAGGTCGTGGACTCCCCTCACCCCCTCCACTGAAGAGATTATCTCCGAGATTCGGTTCTCAGTCTCATCGGGCAGCGACGCGTCGGTCAGTTCGCTGAGCGCGGGACCGGCCATCCTTACTGCCACTATTATGATGACTATGCTGATGATGCCGCCTGCCAGCGGGTCCAGTATCACCCATCTGCCGCCGAGCAGCATAGCGCCGCCGATACCGATGAGCGAACCCACGGATGAGAGTGCGTCGGACCTGTGGTGCCAGGCATTCGCTATCATCGCCTGGCTGGAGATCCTGCGCCCTTCACGCGCTGTCCACTGGTAGAGAATCTCCTTGACTGCAATCGAGACTGCTGCCGCAATCAGCGCTATGAATCCCGGCATCTCGAGCGTGCCTCCGCCGAGAACGGTCTGGATGCGGATGATGGAGGAGGCAATCATCTTGCCACCCACTGCCAGCAGGAGGAGGCTGACCACGAGGGTTGCGAGGGTCTCGAACTTGCCGTGGCCGTAGTCGTGGCCCTTGTCCTTCCCCTTGCCTGCTATGCGGGCGAAGATTATCACCACGAAGTCGCTGACGAGGTCTGAGAATGAGTGGATCGCATCAGCGACCATTGCGGTGCTTCGTCCGAGGAGACCGGCGATCAGCTTGAAGATGCTGAGAGCGAGGTTCCCGACGGCGCCCCAGATGGTCACTGCCTGTATAGTCCTGGTCCGCTGTTCGAGTTCTGCCATATCAATCGATATTATGTTTCTTAAGCTGCCTGATTATCTTCTTTATGATGTTGTCAATCGACTGGTCGGGTTCGATGATGTTGTAGTTCTCCCAGAAGTTGTCATCGGTGAAGTCGGCCACCTTCTCTGACATCATATCCTTGAACTTTATGCGCGCGTCATTGGCGATTGTGATGGTCCCAGGTCTGTGGTCTGTGACCGCAATTTCAGAGGTTACAGTGAAGTAGTTCCTGAAAAGTGAATATTTCTTCTGGGTTGCGAATCTGACCTCGGCCTTGGCATAATCGTAATACCACCTCTCTCCGCTCTGCTTGTAATTGACCACATACTCGGCGCTCAGGACTTCAAACCTGACGTTCCTGGGCTGTCTCAGGACAAAGATGGGGACGGCGTCAGGCCTGTTTTCCACATTCATGTTCAGCTCCGTGCGCCCGATGGCGAGCGACTCGCTGTCGATGAACACTCTGCCGCGCATCAGGATATCTTCGACGGAACGCTTCTGGTTGAACTCCACCACATAGAAGAGCCTGTCCCCCAGCATCTGAGCGGGCAGCGACCTGAAGTCGTAGTACTTCCAGAGATCCTCAATCTGAACAGTCGCGAACGGATTCTTCACCTGGTCGATCTCAAGAAGAGTGAGCAGGCCGCCCTGATACTTTATGAAAAGAGTGTCGCTGGAGTCATAATTCTGGCTTCCCCTGCCCTTGTAGATACCGGCGCGGTCAGCGCGGAAGGTGTTGTACGGAGCCTTGTTGATATCCACAACCGCCTCGTTCAGAGCGAGATACTTGTTGCTCCCCTTCCTTACTATCTCCCTGTAGAAGGCCACCATACCGGTCGGCTCCACTGGGAAATTGTCTTTCGTCTTATAGAGCGCGGCCTTGAGGAGTTCATATGGGTCGTGGGCACTTATGACTGCAGGGTCAAGGTTGAGACTGATCGGGACAATCTCAATCTTCATAGGGATGCCGCTGCTTGAATGGTCCCCGAAATCAGAGACTTTCAAAGTGACGGTGGCATATCCGATGTGGCTGACGGTCACTATGCCGCTCTTGCAGTATACTTCCGGAATCTTGAGCGTGAAGACTCCCTCAGAGTTGGTGACGTTCGAGATGTTTGTACCTGCCAGTGTCACTGACGCATAATGAAGCGGCCTGGAACTCCCGGCGACAAGGACCTTCCCGGCAATCTGCCTGAATTCAGGCACATCCTGGCCATAGAGCCACAAAGTGCTGAAGAGTGCTGTCAGAAGCAATAACAACCGTTTCATAACAATCCGGCAACTTTCGGCCGTTTCTAACGACTAAGATAGGTATAATTTCGGGATAATTCCCGATTTTCACCTGAAAGCGGAATTTTATTTACCTTTGCAGATGACAGCCGCACTGACGCGGCCTGAAAAAGCATTTGTCATGAAAAGGATTTTCATTATTCTGGCTGCCACCGCTGCGGTGCTTTCAGCAGCTGTATCGTGCACTTTGGAAAACGGAGAGGAGATGCCTCCTGTGCTGACTGAGGAGAACGGAATCACCATTTCAATCAATGGTGTCATAGGCGACTTCGTCCCTGCCGAGAGTGTGAAGTCCTCAGCCGCCACAGTGGTCCGCGTTTTTTGGGAAACGACAGACAAGGTTTATGTCTATGACGGTTCATCCTGCCTCGGACAGCTCAAGGTGGAGCTTAAGGACGGTGATGCCAGATATGCATTCCTTTCCAACGACGGTGTCATTGCCACTCCGGCTCCAGGCACCGAACAGTTGACACTGATACACTTCAGCGGAGCAACTCCAGTGGTAAGCGGAAACAAGATAACGGTTGATTTCAGCACACAGGCCGGGTCTGATTTTCCGTTCGTGCTCTACGCCACTCTCCCTTACACCAGCGGCCAGATAAGCTGCGAAGGGGCCTCAGTGCCGTTTGAGTTCGCCACATCAGTCTTGAAGATAAACTGGACCGGCTTCGGCAGCGGGGATGTTACGGATGCCGTCCTGAGCGGGGTCAGCACAGTGTGTGAACTCACTCTTTCCCCTAGTGCCGGCCCGCAGATCGAAGGGACATCTGCCGGAGCCATCACCCGCAGCAACGGCTTCAATGTCTCAGGCGGAAAAGGAACCGTTTCAATGGGTGTCGTGAAGTCCGCAGAATCGGTCCTCCGCCATCTGACCGTCAGGGCAACTGACGGCACCTATGACGCGACATTCGCAAAAGGAGCGTTCGGCTGCGGCAAGTCACTGAACACCATTTGTGAAATGCACCGGAAACCTGTGGACCAGGAGTGCGTCTTCATCGCCGGCGTATATTGGGCAAAGCAGAACCTTTTCATCCAGAGCGGTTTTTCAGGCGGGTCCCGTCAATGGAAAAACGATGCTGGAGGCGCAGTATCTCTCCCCGGCTCCGACAATCAGGTCAGGGTCGGTGACTTCTTCCAATGGGGAGCATATACAGGATATTGTGGAGCTTCGTCAGACGACGACAAGGGTCTGCTCACATACAGCGGATTCAACTGCCCATATATCTTCGGCGAAGGCAGTGACTCATACTTCACGTTCAAGGCAGGCAAGTCTTTCTCAAAGGCGTGCACCCCATACTACGACGGCAGCTCCTATACGAAATACACATCCCGTGGCGGAACGCTGGACCCTACAGATGATGTTGCCAGCCTCCTGCTGGGCGGGGAATGGCGCATCCCTGCAAAGTCGGAGTTTGAAGCGCTGGCGGCCGTCACATACTGGAAATGGGATGCTGCGGACCACGGCTATTATGTCTATGCCCCATCCGCTGCAGCTGATGCAGGAAAGGTGAACGGCACCACAGCGGGTTCATACAGCAAGTCCGATGCACTTCTGTTCTTCCCTGCCTCCGGATATGGAGATGACGAATCCTTATCATTTGCCGGTTCAATGGGCTTCTACTGGTCAAGCACATCCAGCGACCAAACCGGAAAGTACGCACTTTACTTCAACAGTTCCGGAATCCAGACCAATTACAGCCAGATGCGCTACGCCGGTCAGCCCGTCCGCCCGGTCTCAGACTAGCAGGGAGGCTCAGACTGTCAGAAAGTCAGGCACCAGTTGTGGATGTCCTCCTCACGGCCTTCCTGGATGTCTCTCATACGGTTGTATAATCTCAGGCTTACAGGACCGCACTTGTCAGGTGAACCGAATGTGTAGGTCCTGGTCAGAATCTCACTTTCGAGCTGCGGACGGTCGTCTATCCTGTGGACAGGGTTGATGACGACAGCAGTGCCGCAGGCATCCGCCTCTTCGAATTCGGCGAGCTCTTCAACCAGTATCGGGCGCTTTTCGACCTTATAGCCGAAATCCTCGGCCAGATGCTGGAGGCTGTTGTTTGTGATGGATGGCAGGATAGAGTCCGAAAGCGGAGTGACGTAGGAATTGCCCTTGATGGCAAAGAAGTTGGCGGCGGTGAACTCATCCACCTTTGTCTTGGTCGCGGGGTCGAGGAAAAGTATCTGGTCGTAGCCGCGCCCGTGAGCGATATTGTAAGGATGGAGCGAAGGCGCATAGTTGGCGGCTATCTTGAACTGACCGGTGCCGTTTGGGGCGACACGGTCATAATTGCGGGAGATCAGAGCCTTGCAGGGGGCCAGTCCTGTTGCTCCGCCATATACCCCGACAGGAGAGCACATTATCGCCAGCATCACGTCAATCGAGGAGTTGACGCCAAGCTGCGAGTTGGTGCCGACGAGGATCGGGCGGAGGTACATCGAGGCATTGTATCCATATGGAGGGAGGTAGTCGATGTTGGCCTTCACGCACATCACGCACATATCTATGAACATCTCTCTGGATGGCACCGCCATATCCAGATGGGCGCCCGACCTGCGGAGGCGGTCAGCGCTCTCGCCCGGGCGGAATATCCTCACCTTCCCGTCCGCGCCGCGGAAGGCCTTGAGGCCGTCGATGCAGGCGCTCGCATAATGGAACACCCCAGCGAACGAACTGAGAGTGAGATTGAAGTTACCTGTCACTTCGGGAGCGGACCACTGCCCTTCCCTGAAACAGCTGACGACTAATGCATCTGTGGGTCTTGCCTTGAAAGAAAGGTTGGACCAGTCAAGTTTTTCCATAATTGTCAATGTGTGCTGCCGGCAATGAACTACAGTTACCCAGCAGTCATACAAAGGTACTTAATTTTCCAAGCACAGCTATGCCGAAATTTACTTTCAAGGTACCGGTCTTTGTTTTTTTGTCTGTGCCAATGCCGCTATCTTTGCTTCCGGCCACAGCAGATGACCGGGGCACATCTCCTCCCGCTATGCCGAGAAGTGTAGAACCGGCCTTCCTGCACTTCTTGAAGGATCTGAGGCACCCGGGCCGGGGCACCGGGAAGTGTAAATCGAGGGTTCCTGCACTTCTTGCCCCGTCAAAGCGGCCTGAGAAGTGTAAACCGGCCGTTCCTGCACTTCTTGACCCATCAAAGCGGCCTGAGAAGTGTAAAACAGCCGTTTCTGCACTTCTTGCCGGCATTCACAAAGCATAGCGATCCTGGGGGATTATTTAGATTCCATCGACACGGGACCAGGGGCGACGAGGTCGGGCTTTATTATCCACTCGCACTTATCAGTCTTGCTGATCCATCGCTGGAAGATATCGCGTGCCGTATGATCCCTCAGAACAAGCGCGAAGAAAAGTCTGTGGAACAGCCGCTTCCGGTAGTATCCGGTCATATGGCTGCTTAATGTCCAGGCATTGGCCAGCTGCTGCATCTGCAGCTCGTCGCAATGAGAATCCACGATTATTGATGATCTGGCAACTTCCCTGATTCCGTCACACCCGTGCAGTATGCTCACGCTCAGCTCATATCTGCCATCTCCCAAATCCTTTTCCGACAGCTCCGCCGGATGATAGGAGGTACCTGGACAATAAGGCAGCAAATAACGCCGTCCAGATTTCTCATCTGTGAATATGATCATCCGATTGTCGGCGTCGAGGCAGTAGAAATCCTGTTTCATTTCTGTTTGATTATCAGTTTTGAATTGATATTGTCGATAGTTATTGTGCCGAACCGCTCCAGCAGACTCTGTCCGAGCAGAAGCGGCGCGTTCTGATTCTTTACGACCGAAGCCTCGACATTCTTCAGGACAGCCTCTCCGATTTTCACTTCTCTGAGAAGAACCACTGACCCTTCGGTGATATCGCCATTGCCGATCTGATAGTATTTCCTGCCCTTTATGTCGTCATTTCCAAGATAGCCGTTCTTAAGCATAAAGCCGGCTTCGACCGATGAGATTGTGACATCAGTAGCCCCGGTGTCCAGAATCATCTTCAGAGCAAGGCCGTTGATTTCGCAGGGGACCTCGATTGCCCTGCCGCTGCGGCGCTCCATAGCTATCTCCATAATACGGCCCTCTGTTTCCTGCTTGTCCTGTGTGTCCCGTGCATTGAGCCTTTCTCCAGTCAGGCGGACCGCCTCCTTCATCTCCACGATGACCTGTTTGAAATCATTCCTTTCCCGAATGGCATCGAAGTCCCCGTCCCTCTCAGCAGACCTGAAGAACCTGAAGCCGTGTTCAAAGCTCTTTCTCAGGGCGGCAACAGCATCGTCACATCTGCCGGAGAGGGAAAGCAGGCAGGCTTCGTCATACCAGCTGAAGCTGTTCTCAGGATTCGGTCCGATTTTCCGTCAATTTGTAGGTAAGCCGAAAGAAGCAATAGACTATCTGCGCAAGGTGAAAACCGGAGAAGCAGTAGGTGCGCTGTCGCATAAAGACGTTGGAGAAATATCAATTGTTTATGGTAATGAGAAGTCAGGCCTTGCAAAGATAGAATCAAAACATCCGGAGGTTGTTGATAACATCCAAGACATTCTCAATGAAATGAAGGTTTCTCAGCAATCCGACAATCGAATCAAACTTGAATCAGATACTCATTTTGCAGTCATCAGCAAAGACTATCTCGGTAATCCTCGTGCACCTTGGCTGCTTACTGCATTTGAAAAGAAAAACAGTGTCCCCGACAATACGATGGACACTGACGAGACCATTGAAGGCAAGAGGAATGACACAGCTACTCCCCAAAACACTGTTTCTGATGACAAAGGTAGCAATTATTCCAATAAAGCAAGTAATTCGGGAAATAATTTCTTCCGCGAAACATCCATCAGCGGCGTGACCCACACGGGCGGGCTGGATGACACAAAGACAGAGTCTCTTATCGAGAGGACATACCGCAAGACCGGCGCGTTCTCGTTCACTGCAAGCGGCGAGAAGATCGAGAGCATCTCCGATGTGGCGTTCATCTTCAAGGAGCTGGAGGATTCGGCAACTGAGAATTCGTTCCTGGTATTCGTCAAGGACGGCGTGCCGGTAATCCTTCACACGGGAATCGGCTCGCTTGACCAGACATTCATCGACTTCGACGCAGCCGTCGCAGGCTACAGGGATTTCAATCCTGACACAATCTACATGGTCCACAGCCATCCGTCCGGCAATCTGCACGCAAGCAACGCGGATGTTGCTGCGCTGGACAAGCTCCGCAGCATGGCGCTGGCGGCAGATGTCAAGGGCGTCATCATAGACACTGTCAGCGGATACTATGGAGAGTTCACGCCAGAAGGAATACAAAACCAGGTGGCAGAGCTTGACGGCGATGGCCGTTACGCCATTGACGTCTACTCCTTCGACAAGATGGTCTTCTCGCCTGACTACAAGCAGGAGATCGGGGCGCGCAAGCCAGTCAGGGGCTCAGAGGATGTTGCGGCATATCTTTCAGCACACAGACTCGGAGACTGCAGCAAGATCGGGGCCCTCGTCCTGAATACGCAGAACAAGATTGTGGCGAACGTCGTGACCAATAGCAATGTCCTGACAAAGGATAACGGGATGGACATCGCCGACCAGCTCGCTGACGCGACCGTCAGGGCCAACGGCTCGAGCATCATTCTCTTCGGAGACTTCGATATCGAGTCCGGCGCTCTGAGCGAGTTCCGCGACGCATTCAATCAGTACACCGGCAGAGGGAAACAACTGCTGGACGTCGTACGCATAGAGGGCAAGCACACGCTCAGCCTCAGCGACGGCACCTGGAAGAACCCTGCGAAGAAGGCCCCGGCAAAGGCCGCCGACAAAACGATGTTCCGCGAGAGCGAGGTCAGGACCATCGCAGAGGAGAACGGCTGGTTTGACCCGGGTGATGGAGATATAAGGTTCAGCGTAAAGGAGGAAAATGAAGCTTTTAACGAGAGGATAGATAGGTTGACAAAAACCAATATGGACAAAGAGATTTTCTTGCTTGGCCATCCTTCGCCATTCCTTGTAGCTGGCGGTATCCCTGACAAAGAAATAAAGCTTTACGGGAATAAAGTGATAAAGAAGCAGAAGATTCATGGATTCAAACTTGAGGATCTTCACGATTTTCCTGAGAGGCTTGCTTATCCGATAGCAGTCTTTGATAATAACCACAAGGACGGCAATAGGTCAGTTCTGACAGAGTTAACAACAAAAGATGGCAACTTCTTGGTAGCCATCTCTGTCGGAGAAGGGAACGAGATAGATTTCGATATCATTGACACTATGTTCGGCAAAAATGGTAATAGTGTCCTTGAATGGTTCGCCAAAAATGACGCGACCAACATAGATAAAAAGAAAGCTTTGAAATATCTGCACCTCGTCAAACCAATTATGACAGCCTCAGACAAATCAAAGCTTGATCAAGCGACAAAGGTAATAAAAGATTTTGATTTAGCAACACATAACTCTGGAATATCACCTGTATACACTGGACTGTTTATTCAGGATAAGGCGGCTCTTGAAGACAAATATCCAAGTAATCTCCCTAAAAAGTATTACGACCACATGACCAGCGTGTATAAGCCAGGTTGGGTTGCTTATGAAGCGCTTGGCGAAAAGTCAAAGTTGCATATAATCGGAAGATTTACAAACGACAAGATAGATGCTCTGATTGTAGACTCTGGCCGGACAAACAACCAATATCCACACATTACTCTTGCGACCGCCGAAGGAGTCAGGCCTGTGGCATCAAACACAGAGATAGCAAACAACTCTGAACAGATAGTACCTCTCGATGATTATGTCGATGTGAAGAGCGGAGCCTACTATAATAACGAGGTAGTCTATGGACCTCGTTTCCGCATCACTCCAGAACAGGATGCAGAGTACATGAAGGCCGTTGAGGCCGGTGACATGGAGAAGGCGCAGCAGATGGTGAATGAAGCTTTTGATGAAGCTTTCCCTGAATCATTTTTTGGCCCCAAAGTGTTCTATCACAATACTGATGCTGATTTCAACACGTTTGACGAGGCGCTCGTCGGGACTCATACTGATGCCGGATGGCTTGGCCACGGCTTCTATTTCTATGGGGACGTAAATGAGGGCTATGGATATGGCAGTAAAAGAATGCGCGTATTCCTTACATTAGAAAACCCCTACTTCGCATCTCCGAAAGAGAACATGGCGCTTGCTGAGGGAAACAATAGAGAATCATCGATAGAGTTCTCAGAGTCCCTTAAAGACGATGGTTATGATGGAGTATTCTATAATGGCGATTTGAGAGAGGAAGCCGTAGCCTTCTATCCTGAACAGATCAAGTCTGCCGACCCTGTCACCTATGACGACCAGGGCAACGTCATCCCTCTCAGCGAACGCTTCAACCCGGAGAGCAGCGATCTCCGCTTCCGCATGACGGAGTCAGTGAAGCAGGAGTTCGCCCCACGTTTCGCTGCAGTCAGGGAGGAGTATGAGCAGGCGAAGAAGGAGGTCCTCGGGCATGACGGCAGTTTCACCCACGAGGAATGGAAGGAGCGTAGGGATGACCTGGTGCGCATAGGCAACGAACGCGATGCCAGGTTGAAGGCCCTGCAGGATGAGTACGCAAAGGCTTATGACGAGGCTGAAGCTGAAGATTTGCGCAATGCTCCAAAGTACGATACTGTCGGGGAGCCGGATGCAGAGCGTGGCAAGGCTCTCTTCGATGCAGCAAAGGAAACCTTCGGGACAACGAGCAGTTTCATGGAGGCCGGATACATTGTTCCGGACGGTAGCATGATAGACCTCTCCGACAAGAAGAATGGCGGAGAGGCCGGACGCCGCCTGCTTGATCACAGGGACGTCAACGCAATAATCAATGACAGGAAGTACTCTACCGCCACCGAGTATATGGATGACTTCATCAACGAGGGGGCAATCCGTATTGCGCCCGAGCTTGGTCTTGTCACTATCGCCAACATGCCCACCAAGGAGCAGAGGGCGGTTCTCCGCAACTACCTCTACAGGCACAGCGAGGAGGGTGTCGAGGTGGAGCTCATCAGGAACACCAAGACCGTTGCTCATCCGACCTATCGCCCAAGGACAGCACCCGCAAGAATACTCGGGGATATCGAGAAGTACTTCGATCAGGGCGTTATTCCTGCCGGCAACGACACCATGTTCCGTGAGGTTGAGATCACCCCGGAGACCCGGAGGGAGATGGATGTGATATCGGCGAAGGCATTCGCCCGTGGGAACTTCATGGAAGCACCGAACGGCAAGAAGACTAACCTGGGCGAGGAGCAGTGGCTGCTGGTCCGCACCAGGGCGTTCAAGGAGTGGTTCGGCGACTGGGAGAACGATCCGGAGAACGCCAGCAAGATGGTTGACAATAACGGCGAGCCGATGGTTATGTACCACGGAACGGACGAGGAATTCAACACATTCTCGTACTCTTCCGCAACAGGGGTCCGCAACAGGTATGATGAAACACCGGCAGAAAGCTGGTTCCTGTTTACTGATAATAGACAAGCCGCTATGAATTATGGTGATGTAAAGTCATGTTTCTTGAATGGCAGAAGACTTCTTGACGTTACAAGCAAGAATCAAGTGCTTAACGTGGTGAGCTATCAAATGGCTCTGCTGAATGAAATTGCACCTGCCGGTTGGCGTGTAGATGATGATAATATTGATGAGTTCATTGATTCTTTTGTAAGCAGTGATGGAAGGCTTTATTACGAATCAAGCAAGGACAACAAAGAAGCTCAAGAATGTTGGGATGCTATCCAATATTTAATAGCCAATTACGCACAAGTAAACGGCTACGACTCTTTCAGGTTTAATGACTCCACCAGGGGAGAAGAGCATTACACTTACGGTGTCTTTAATCCAGATGAGATCAAGTCCGCCACCGGGAACAACGGGGAGTTCTCCAGGGAGGATAAGGATATAAGGTTCCGTTCAGTGGATGAGCAAATGAATATTAGAAAAGGCATAGTTGCCTTGCAAAAGATTGCAGACGGTGAAGAGGAGGTGTCGAATGCCATGATCAGGCCTGACTTAATGCAGTTCGGCGGAGATGAAAACATATCGTTCATCTATGGTAAGATTGGAGACCCCGAAAGAAATTTCAAGGGTGGCTACGGTATAGCCCACATCGGAGCAAAACACGGGCCGGATGCGATTATTAAGGCACATGAAATCATAGCCTCAGGAAAAATCGACAGATATGTGGCGGGGAATAAAACCGTTATCCTTACTGATGGGAATTACGAAACAGTTGTCTCTTTGACTTGGAATGGCGGCACAAAGAGTTGGCTATTCAATGGTTGGGAAAAGAAAGAAAATGCGGATGGCACCAGCGAGGTTAGTACTCAATCTGTACCTACGCAAACCAACCCTACGTTTAGTCGTGAAGATTTGGGAGCCGCAATCTCTGCCTACAAAGGTAGACAATCTTCCGAGAATTCCAACACCTCAGACGAAAATAATAACAATAGCGAGACGAATTCCCGCTTCCGCACCTCCGAGCAGCTCGACAGGGAATACCCTGGCTGGAACGAGACGGACAAGAACGCTGACGGCAGCCATAGCACCCAGATTGCCGGCACCACCAGCACCTACAGGAAGGTGGGTCAGTGGCTCATTGAACACGGTATGGAGGGCGCTGCGATCCTTGACGCTTCCAGCGGCAAGGGGCTCGGCACCGCAGCCCTGCGGGACATGGGCCTCAATGTTGACGACGTAGAGCCTTTCCCTGGCGACAGAGAGCGGAAGCCGACGTTCGGCTCATATGACGAGATCGACAAAGACTATGACTTCATCATCAGCAACGCTGTCCTGAATGTCATTCCTGATGACTGGCGCGCAGATGTATTGAGGAATATGGCCGCACACCTGAAGGATGGCGGCAGGATGTTCATCAAAACCCGCGATTATGCGCAGAACAAGAATGCCGTTGAACTGGACAGTCCGATGGAGACCTTAGTACGCAGGCCTGATGGCAGCGTCAGGTCATACCAGAGATTCTATAACCACGCCTCTCTGACCAAGTTCATCCAGGGCACTCTTGGAGACGGATTCAGAGTGGAGAATGCGACAGTGGCAAACAGCGGGTTCAGCAATGGCAACGCAGTGATCGTAACAAAGGAGAGCGGCTCCGGCCGCCAGCCTCAGCGCAGGGAGGGCAGCGCACGTTTCCGCGAGTCAGAGATTTCTGACGAGAGCTCGGCAGTATCGGCCCTGAAGACAGAGCTCGGCGCATATTCGTACGGCACCAACTCGGCCTACATAAAAGGCAAGAGCGAAGATGGTTCGTCATGGGAGATTAGGATTTCCAACCATCTGGCGAACCCGTATAATATCACAGAGGACAGGACGCTCTCACTGGTTGTGGATGACGGTTACAGAAGAAGCGAGCACAGGCGCGACAGAGAGATGCATGACCCGGAGCATGATCGCTATCAGTTCATCCTTAATCATAATGATGTACGTGAGATGCTGAACAGCGGATATCTCCAGCATGAGGTTGAGCGCTTCAAGCGCGGCGGAGAACCAGTGATTTCAGATGTCATGTTCCGCGAGTCACCGCAGGCCGTCAAGTCAGACTACGAAAGCAAGCTGGACGAGAGGTCGTTCAAGATTGCTGAGGCGCATCAGGACAGCATGCTCTCGCTGAAGCTCCTGCAGGAGGAGCTCGCAAGGCGCAGCGGCAAGAAGATAGAATCGTTCGAGGATGCCTACAGGGCCGAGAACCAGCTCAGCTCCGTCAACCTGGCGGAGAAGGACTTCTACAGGCGCAGATATTTCAAGCCGATGATTCATGCCATCGAGGTGCTCCAGAGACATGCCGGCGGCATCAGCTATGATGACGTGAAGAAATACGCCATCAGCAAGCACGGCCTGGAGCGTAACGAGAAGCTCGCGATGCGCGACGCGAACAACGCCGTGGCGAAGGACCTCAGGGATCTCGACGAGGAGGAGTCCGAGGCGAGAAAGAAGGGGACCGACCTCGCGCCGTTCCAGGCTCGGAGGGACGCTATCATGAAGAAGAGGGGTGAAGAGTACGTCAAGAACCGCGAGCGCGACTACAGCGGTCTCACGGCCCTCTGGAAGGTGGATAACGTAACCGATGCGGAATCCCTCGCCGCCGCATTCGTGGAGCAGGTGGAGAACACAGCGACATTATTCGCCGACCAGTTCTGGGCAAGGGTCAATGATGCGACCAAGGCGACGCTTCTGAAGAGCTACCGCTCGGGCATCCTGAGTCGCGGCCAGTATGAGGCGATGCGTGACATGTTCGACTACTACATCCCTCTCCGAGGATTCGACGAGGATGTGGCAGAGGATGTCTATGAATACCTGCAGCACAGGACCAGCCCGTTCTCGCCGGCGGCCAAGAAGGCAAAGGGCCGCAAGTCGGTGGCAGACGATCCGTTCGCAACCATAGGCAACGTTCATGAGTCCACCGTGCAGCAGGGCAACAACAACCTGATGAAGCAGAAGCTGCTCAATATGGTGATGAACAGACCTAATGACCTGATATCCGTATCTGAACTGTGGTATGTGTATGACCCGGTGAATGATGTCTGGGAGGCGAAGGTGCCAGACATTACCGACGGCATGAGCGCCGAGGAGGTCCAGAAGGCATATGCTGACTTCGAGGAGCGTATGGAGGCGATGAAGCAGCAGGGACTGGCGAAGCACAAGCTGGAGAACAGGGGCAACATGCCGAACGTCCCTTACAGGGTCCTTGGCAGGCAGAACCTCGAGCACGTGATAGTCGTCAGGAGCGCAGGCCGCGAATACGTTCTCGTGGTCAACGGCAACCCTCGCGTAGCGCAGGCCGTCAACGGTCTTACCAATCCGGACCACAACGCGATCATCGACGCCGTCAGCACGGCCAATCGGTTCCTGGCGGC
>JAZRVT010000045.1:0-20204 GCA_045599325.1 Bacteroidales bacterium
TAAACGCGGTCCGGTCCCGCAAACGCAGGCTCGCTCCACCAGGCCTGCGCACGCGCCGCCCTGGGCCAGACCGATCAAGGCGGCTCGAGAAGTGCAGATCTGGTCATTCTGCACCTCCGGCGCATCCCGAAGGCCTCAAGAAGTGCAGATTGTGCCATTCTGCACTTCCCGCGGTTCCCAGACCATCTGGGAAGTGCAATTCGGGGCTTCCTGCACTTCTTGTCCTGATGTGGGCGGCGCTTTGCCGTGGCGCTCCGCTGGTTTGCGTGCCGGCCGCTGCAAACGCGGTCCGGTCCCGCAAACGCAGGCTCGCTCCACCAGGCCTGCGCACGCGCCGCCCTGGGCCAGACCGATCAAGGCGGCTCGAGAAGTGCAGATCTGGTCTTTCTGCCTGCGCACGCGCCGCTGCTGACAAAACCAGCAGCGCACGACTCTTGACCGACAGCAAAACGTTTCTGTTCAACGGCCAAATAGTATAAAAAACAGCCTTGTATCTTGAAGGACACAAGGCTGTGGAATTATGGGCGATTGCGGCTAGTCGGCGTATGTGACAAGGCGGATTGCTAAGCCGTTATTGGGGTCGCCGGTCATACTGAAACTCATATATTCTTCCTCCTCGTCAGAGTCTATGAAGTACGGCTTGTTTGTCTCACTATCTGCAGTAGATGTCCAATAGAAGCCGATGGCGCCATCATGTGCCACAGCATCATTATCTCGCCATCCCGCATAGGGAATAAAGACACAATCTGGAGGGAAGTTCGCGTCTGTATAATTTATGCGTTCATCCAGAGGGTCTCCACCCACATAAAAATCTGAATAGAGTACAAGTCCTTTCCTTCCATAATAAGTTATATTGTTAGAATACGAATACATAATAAGTCTCCCGGTGCACAGATGTGCCCAATCTTTAAGGGATAGTGCGAAGTATTTTGGTTCACTGCCATTGACCGAAACCTTGTGATTTTCATCACAGAATAGATAGTCCCCGGAACCGGTTGTCCCAACGGCATCGCTCACGGATGAAGACCAGGTGAAATGAGACACGTGGTTTTCATCATATGAACTTGAATAGTCATACGGTTTGTTCTCAAAATGCAATGCATTTGAACCATCTGCCCATACATTGCTCTTTGTAAAGTAAACATGCTTTCCATTGGCCACGGTGAATCTGGCTGGAAGTATAACGCTATACCAACCGGCATAAAGGGTGGTGTTTGTGGTCACGACATCGGACTGGAAATCCCACAAAGTATTGCAGTTCTGGTCTTTATACCATCCCGTGAACACATAGTCTACAGCAGTCGGGTCGGATGGTTTTTGGATGGTTGAACCGCGAGTAATATTCTTGATGCTCTCTGGTGCTGTGCCAGGCTTGCCGTTCAAGTCGAATGTGACGGTGCATATGTCTGTGACGAGGCGGACAGAGCAACCGTTTCCTCGGCTGTGGTGGTTGTATTCTTTGAAATAACCGGATCCTTCAAAGTATAGAATGTACGCATCGTAGCGATCGAAGGCAGAAGAAGACCAATAGAAAGCGCTACTGCCCATCATCCCGATTTTCTCACCATTGCGGCGTCCTGCAGCAGGAAGGAAAACTGCTCCTGCATACTCCATCGCTTCCCAGTTTCCTCCGCTTGTATATACGTTATCGGTCCATCTCGATGTTGATGATTGACATTTGAACTTTCCGCTGCCACCATTCGTATAAGGATCGTCAAACACGTCAGGAAGGATGATTAGGCCCTGAATTCCACATACTGTTGCTAAACCATACTTTTGTGAGGCATTCTCTCTTGTGTTGAACAGATACTGCCACTCGGCTGAGGTAAGCGTACGCCAGGTTTTTCCGTTGCCAATCTGGGACCCCCAGTCATCAGTCTGGTTCAAATTTCCTGATGTGACGCTGACATTGTCATTGTCACTTCTGCTAGACTCAATTGATTTTTCCGCATTATAGCCCCAGGTGAATAAAGAAATATCCTTGTCGTGACCATCCTCATAGTTTGAAGGGCCGCAATCGTACTGTCTGTCATAGAATTGCCAGGCCTGGGAAGCAACTGTATAGTGGAGGTTGCCCCTTGAGAAATATACCTGTCTGCCTTCTGCTACGGTGAACATGCCGGGAAGCATTCCTGCCGGAGATGTGGAATTGATGCCGCTGAGCGATACGTCCGTTATCTTGCTGCGCTCGATGACAAGCTCCCGACCAGACTTCATACGCTTATCAATGGTTTTGCCGTCGACAGTTTTAATCTGTATGAGTGGTTCCGAACTTGTCCCTTCTGGCAATGCTATGTGGAAGACTTTGCCGTTCGTATTGTCAAGTGAGACGCCTCCGCCGCATTTCAGACAGAGAGTATTTTGAGACACCTCAGAGCCGGGCACATTTACGGTGATCAGGCTTACCGTAGCAGTCCCCTTGAGTGTAAGACGCAGGATGCCGCCGGCGTTCTTGAAGCTGAGGGGGTGTGAGACCTTCCCGCCGGAGATTGTCACTTCAGCCTTCATCGGCGAACCGGTGATGTTATTGGCTGCATATGTCTGGCTGGCAGGCCAGTCTGTGCCATTATATGTTGCAGGATAGTATGCGGTATATTGGCCGTCCTTCGGGAGCGTGCCCCGGAACTTGCCCATAGTGGTGCCTTCGCCTTCAGAGAGTTCGAAGATGTTGTCTCCGATTGAAATTTTGTCTCCTTGAGACCAAACCACATTGTAGCCGGAATCATCACCGCTGAGACTTGTCTTCGTAAGACTGTTCTCGGTGAATGCAGTGATGATGCAATCGCCTGCGTCTACGCTGCCGTCCGGTCCAATTAACTGTTCCTTCTCGCAGGAAACCATTGTAAATGCTGCTATGGCAGCCAATGCGATGATGAACTTCTTCATATCTCAGTTCTATTATTCAAAATCATCGTCACCATAGTTGTTGCTGCCAACAGTGAACTTCTCAGTGTTCTCTCCGTATGGACCGCTCTGGCAGAGCATACCGTGAATGCTAACCTCGACCACCTTGGTCTGAGGGGTTTTGTAAGCTTTCTTTGAAAAATGCATAGTTTTTTAATGATGATTATTTATCTATCCCAACTGGAGAGTATATATCCCATACAAGTTTTGACGTGGTCAACACTAATACCCTTAATTTCACTGCCATCCAGCAATTCACAAGGACAATTGCTGTCTTCAAACAACTTAGCGAGCCTAACCGTATTGTCATAAGGCACGACTTCATCATTTGTATTGTATACCAGTATTGTTTTGGTTTTAGGTGTCCATCCGGTGGTCAGGTCCTGCTCTTTGAGGCAAGTCATCAAATCTCTGTATATCTGAGAATCAGGTTTGGTGGCCATGTCATCGCTTAGAATTTTTTTGAGCCGTAGCGGATTCACCGCCCCCAACTTCTTGACTATGTATTTGTTCAATTCATCGGATTTCTTAGTCTTTTTAAGATATATGTTATCAAAATCAGCCTTATTCTGGTTCCATTCATATGAAAAGAAGTCCTCTTCTTCATATCCTTTCTTGTCGTGAAGTTCAGGATAATAACATAAGAACATAGATTTGATTACCAATGGTACCACGCACGGATAGGATACACTGCCATGACTGCTGTAGGATTGCATAGTAGTTTCTGGGCAATAAGGACCGCAGCAGACATAGGAATACTCGAATCTGTGTATGTCTCGAATTGGAACTCTTATGTATTTAGTTCCTTTCGGATAACTATATTTTTTACACAAATCATCAGCTATCTTACGAATGTTTGCATCTTTACTTTGATAGTACGGTGTGAGATCTACTCTCTTATTCGTAGTATCAAGATATCTATGCAGGGCAATGGCATCGCCTGCTCCCTGTGATGCTCCAAAAACACGCAAGGTCCAGTTACTCTTCATTTTACCGTGTGCATAGTCGCTATAGACTTTGCATCCTGCAATCAGGGCATCATAATACTGCTGCGCGTGAAGATTGTGGTTCAGGTATGTCTGGGTATGGTCCTTGTTGCTACCGAATCCCTGTCCGTCAGGCATTATGAACAGATTCTTGGAAAACATTGTTGAAAACTCGTATCCACCGTGGTCTTCGGAAGCGCATTCTTTCTCCAGGGTATGTGTATATGGACAGCAAAATGCGATATGCTCCTGTTCTTTAGGCGTATCGTCAAAGTATGATTCTATAGCGTAACCAAGAAAAGCAGACATTAGTATTTCTTTGTTCTGATGGTCACGAGTCCTATAGTAGAAAATATAAGCTCCAAACCACAACTGAACGTTAGGATCTTCTCTGCGCAATTCCTCCTGTTGCTTTCTGCACTGTTCCAGGAACTTTTCCTTGGCCTCAAGGCGCAGGTCATCATCGTCGTTCTCATCCTGTTTGAATATGATTTCAGCCATTTCCTCAGGGGAAAGGATCTTTTTCGAGACCACTTCATATTCCGGCACTTCGGCCTGGGTCCAGAAAGCCTCTTGTAATAAGCCATCGACCTCTTCTTCATTAGAGTATCCTGTGCCACCTTCTATTTCACAACTGGCAGTTGCAAAGAGTGCGGCAAGCAGGAAAAGCATTGTTCTTTTCATATCTTGAATTGAAAATAATTAATTATCAAAGATAAATAAAAAGTTGTACCTCAGTGCGCCAAGGCATATATTTTTTATGCCCAGACGAGGAGACCGGTGCAGATGACGGCGCCGGAGACTACAAGGTCGATGAGACAGAATCCCATTATGTCCTTGGCGTTGAGCTTGGCGATTGCAAGGGCGGGGATTGCCCAGAACGGCTGGATCAGGTTGGTCCAGGCATCGCCCCAGGCGATGGCCATGCCTGTCAGTCCCGGATCCACTCCGAGGTCAGCGCCGGCGGAGAACATAATCGGCGCCTGGATTGCCCAGTGGCCTCCGCCCGAAGGGACGAACATATTCAGGATTGCGGCGCAGAGGAAGGTGAGCAGAGGGTAGGTGGTAGGGGTGGAGATTGAGATGCAGGCGTCGCTGATGACTGTGCCGAGGCAGATGCCGCTCTCGCCCACGCCCATAATGATACCCATAATGCCGGCATAGAACGGGAACTGCAGCATAATGCCGGCAGCGCCGGTCGCAGCCTTTGTGAAGGCGTTGACATATGCCAGAGGGGTCCTGTGGAGTATGATGCCGAGGAAGAGGAAAATCAGGATGACTGTATTGAGGTCGAGGGAGCCGCCGCGGAAGGCGAGCTTTATGACCACGAACGACAGACCGAGGAGAGCGATGACCCAGCTGAGGATGCGGCTCTGTTCCATATGCTCCGCCGGAGTCTCAGGGACCACTGCAGGCTTCTCAGGCTCGTCAGCGAGGAGTTCGGGGTTGACGCTGATCACATTGTTGCCCTTCGGGTGCATCATCGAGTTGACGAAGACAAGGGCCACGATCACGATGGCCACCATTATGAGGTTATGAGGGTCGAGGACGGTCTCGGAGATTGGCACAGGGTTGGAGAGGGCTCCGCGTGTGATCTCCTTCAGGCCGCTGCCAGGAGTGGCCATTGTCAGAGGAATGGAACCCGAGATGCCGGCGTGCCATACCACGAATCCGCTGTATGCAGAGGCGATGAGCAGACGGTAGTCCACTCCGCGAAGTTTCTTTGCAATCTCCTTGGCGAAGATTACGCCCACTATGAGGCCGAATCCCCAGTTGAGCCAGCAGGCGACTGCAGAGACGCCTGTGACGATTGCAATGGCGCCCGAAGGTGTCTTAGGCAGCGAGGCGAGCGCGCTGATGCCTTTCTTGATGGCAGGGGCGGCGGCAAGGGTGGAGCCGCATACGAGCACGAGTGCCATCTGCATTGCGAATGAGAGTAGAGACCATACTCCGTTGCCCCAGTGTTCGACTACTTCGACCGGGGTCTGGTGGCAGACCGGCATTGCTATGATGAAGGCCACCAGAGTGAGGATTACGGCAAAGATGAACGGCTCCGGGAGGTATCTTTGGACAACCTTCACGCAGCCTCTGATAATTTTTTGAAACATTTCTTAAAATAAATTATTCGGGTCCGCAAAATTAATAAAAACTCTATTATCTTTGCTGCACGAATCACAGCACTCTTTATATGCTAAAAAATGAAGAAAACAATTGTATTAATTGCGGCTTTGCTGAGTTGCTGCCTCGCCTATTCGCAGGAGGCTAACTCAAGCGCCACTCAGGGCGACCTGACAGTCATTCCACGTCTCTGCCTCGATCCTGCCTTCTATTCAGGCGATGGGGCGGAATTCAGTCTGGGCGAATCTGCTCTTTAC
The DNA here is from genome assembly GCA_045599325.1 of Bacteroidales bacterium. Taxonomy (GTDB): domain Bacteria; phylum Bacteroidota; class Bacteroidia; order Bacteroidales; family UBA932; genus Cacconaster. The sequence continues at coordinate 6,266 of JAZRVT010000045.1, forward strand.
ACCCTCTTCGAAGGAAATCTCGGCGAAAAGTTCTCATTCTCTTTCCAGAACCACTGGCTCTCGACCTACACCGCCGATCTCTACACCAATAATTTCAGGCCTTACGCAGGCAACTGGATGGATGTCGGATATCTGAAATTCCACTCCGGCAACTTTTTCGTGCTTGCGGGCAAGGATGCTCTAAGAGTATGCAACTTTGAAAACGACGAATACGACTTCAATGTCCACTGGCAGTTGAGCTCGCAGCTCTGGAGCAATTTCAATGTCTACCAGCTGGGCGGCTCAGCAGGCTATCAGAACGAGGACGAGACCACCACGATCGGCGTCCAGTTCACAGCCAGCCCGCAGACACTGCGCCCGTTCGAGGGCGGCTACGCTGCAAGCGTATTCGCCGACAAGGAATTTGACAGCGGACGGCTGATTGCAGCCGCTTTGTATGTCAAGGACTGGACAACCCTGTTCTCCGCAGGATACCAGCATTATTTTGACGACCTGACCGTCTCCCTCAGCGGATATGCCACCACAGAGTCTGCCCCGAGCTGCTGCGGAATCTTCTCCGTGATGAAGGAGTGGGACAAGCTCGACCTTACGGCAAAAGTGGGCGTCGAGAGCATGGCTATGGGAAGTCCGCTTTCAAGCTATGAGATCCCGGGTCTGCTGAGCAGTGACATCTTTACAGCCTCTGAAGCCTATGCCAGGTCAAAGGTGCGCTGCACAGACGTCTACAGCGGACTTATCCTCAACTGGTATCCGCTTGCCGGCAGCAAGGACCTCCGCATCCACGCTATGGGCGGCTACAACGGCACAGAGGGTGCGCTTCTCTTCTCCATAGGTGCAACCTATTTCCTTAACATAAACCTCTTCTAGCTTCCTGATGTCTGAAAACGACGTTATCATCAGCCTCGAGCACCTCTCCAAGACCTACGGCGACAAGACAGTGCTCGATGACATCTCCCTTAACATCAAAAAAGGCGAATTTGTCACACTGCTCGGCCCTTCAGGGTGCGGCAAGACCACTACTCTCCGGCTTATCGCCGGTTTCATCAAACCTGACGAAGGCGGGCGGATTCTGATGGACGGGAAGGATATCTCAGAGATCCCTCCGTACCAGCGCCCTCTCAACACAGTATTCCAGCGCTACGCGCTCTTCCCTCATCTCGACGTCTACGACAATGTGGCGTTCGGACTGAAGCTCAAGGGAATGGAGAAGGAAGAGATTGACCGCAAGGTAAGCAAGGCCCTGAAGATGGTCAGTATGAGCGACTATGAGGACCGCGACGTGAACTCGCTCTCAGGCGGACAGCAGCAGAGGGTGGCCATCGCGCGCGCTCTTGTCAACCAGCCGAAGGTGCTTCTGCTCGACGAACCTCTCGCGGCTCTCGACCTTAAGATGCGCAAGGATATGCAGATAGAGCTCAAGGAGATGCACCAGAAGCTCGGCATCACCTTCATATATGTCACCCACGACCAGGAGGAGGCGCTGACTCTCTCCGACACGATTGTGGTGATGAAGGACGGCAAGATCCAGCAGATCGGCACACCTACCGATATCTATAATGAGCCTCAGAACGCATTCGTGGCGGATTTCATCGGAGAGTCCAACATCGTGGACGGCGTGATGATAGAGGACCGCAAGGTCGAGTTCATCGGCCACGAGTTCGAATGCGTCGACGAAGGGTTCGGGGAGAATGTACCGGTGACTGTCGTCGTACGTCCGGAGGACATCTATTTTGTGAACAATCTCTCTGCGGCCCAGTTCACCGGTGTGGTCAGGTCCTGCACTTTCAAAGGCGTCCACTACGAGATATTCGTCGACTCCGACAAGGGATACGAACTGATGATCCAGGACTACAATCCATTTGAAGTCGGCAGCACTGTCGGCCTGCTCATCAAGCCTCAGGACATCCAGGTTATGCACAAGATGTCAATCCGCAACGAGTTCGAGGGCGAGATGGTGGATTCAACCCACGTCGAGATGATCGACGGCGTGTTCGAGTGCGCCGAGACAGGTCTCGAGGCCGGAACGAAGGTCAAGGCTGTCGTCGAGTTCTCAAAGATCGATATGATGGACAGCATTGACGAAGGTGTCGTCAGCGGCCATATCGACTTCATCCTCTACAAAGGAAACTACTACAGCATCGACATAATCACTGATGAAGGCTGGAAGGTCACTGCCGCCACAGACGATGTCTGGGACAAGAATGACCTTGTCGGCATCTGCATCAAACCTGAGGACATCCTAATCGAGAAACTGGAAAATGACAATTAAGAGGTCTTCCTGGAGCATCCCTTACATTGTGTTCCTGCTGCTTTTCGTGGCCCTGCCTCTTCTGCTTGTGGTCATATATGCATTCCAGGACACGTCAGGGGGCTTCACGTTCGCCAATGTGGCAAAATTCTTCTCGGACAAGGATGCTCTGAGCACTTTCGCCCTCTCCATCGAGGTTGCGATTGAGAACACAGCCATCTGCCTGCTGCTCGGCTATCCTGCAGCGTGGATTCTTGCCAACAAGAAGCTCAACAAGTCGGCGGTCACGGTGATACTCTTCATCCTGCCGATGTGGATCAACGCTCTCCTCAGGACTCTGGCCACTGCTGAACTGCTGCATATGGCAGGATTCCAGCTGGGCAAGGGGACACTGCTCTTCGGTATGGTGTACGACTACCTGCCGTTTATGATCTATCCGATCTACAACATCCTGCAGAAGATGGATCCGTCCTACGCGGAAGCTGCCGAGGACCTCGGCGCAAACCCTGTCAAAGTATTCACCAAGGTGACCCTTCCGCTCTCCGCCCCAGGCATCTACAGCGGAATCATGATGGTCTTCATGCCGACCGTGAGCACGTTCGCCATCTCCGAGTTCCTGACCAACAACAAGATCAAGCTCTTCGGTACCATCATCCAGGAGAACATCAACTCCTCTATGTGGAACTACGGTGCGGCTCTCGCTCTCGTGATGCTCGTCATCATCGGCATCACTTCGCTCTTCACGTCTGACAACAAGGAAACTGAAGGAGGGATGATCTGATGAAAAAGTTCTTCGCACAGGCCTATATCTGGCTTCTCCTGATCATCCTCTATGCCCCGATCATCTTCATCGCGGTATATTCCTTCACAGAGGCGAGGGTGCTCGGCAACTGGACCGGCTTCTCGACCGAACTCTACAAGTCGCTCCTCACCGGAAGCCTCGACGGCGGAAGCTCTCTCGTCTCCGCCCTCGAGAACACCATCATAATCGCTCTTGCGGCTGCACTCTTCTCGATGATCCTCGGCACCATCGCCGCCATCGGAATCTTCAATATGCGTTCGAAGCGCAAGAATGCCGTGATGTTTCTCAACAACATCCCGATGATCAACCCTGATGTCATCACCGGTGTCTCGCTCTTCCTGCTCTTCATATTCCTGCACTTCAGCCAGGGCTACCTGACGGTTATCCTTGCTCACATCTCATTCTGCACCCCTTATGTGGTGCTCAGCGTGCTGCCTAAGCTCTCGCAGATGAACCCTAACATATATGAAGCGGCGCTTGACCTCGGAGCGACTCCGGGACAGGCCCTGAGGAAGGTCCTGATCCCTGAACTCCGCCCCGGAATGATCTCCGGATTCATCCTGGCCTTCACAATGTCGCTCGATGATTTCGCCGTCACATTCTTCACCAGAGGCACCATCGGCCTCGAGACCCTCTCCACATACATCTATGCGGATGCCCGCAAGGGCGGCCTCACCCCGGAACTCAGGCCTCTGATGACGCTCATATTCTTCTTCATCCTGATTCTTCTGATAATTATTAACGTCCGCCAGCAGCGGCAGATCAAAAAAACCTCTAACCGTTAAATGAAAAGAATCTTCATTGCAGCGATTGCGGCTGTAACCGCTCTCCTCGCTGTTTCCTGTGGTGACAACGACCGCAGCCACATCCTCAAGATCTACAATTGGGGCGATTACATCGACGAGTCCCTCATCCCTGAATTCGAGCAGTGGTATGAGGAGCAGACAGGCGAACCTGTCAAGATCATCTATCAGACTTTCGACATCAACGAGACTATGCTCTCCAAGATCGAGAAGGGTCACGAGGACTATGACCTTGCTTGCCCTTCAGACTACATCATCGAGCGAATGCTGATGAACGACCTCATTATCCCAATCGACAAGGATTTTGGCGAAACTCCTAACTATCTGGACGGTGTGGCTCCTTTCATAAAGGAAAGCTTCAAGAAGATTGATGGCAAGGGAAAGGATGCCAACGACTATTCGGTGGGCTTTATGTGGGGCACCACAGGTATCCTCTACAATGCAAAGTATGTCCCTGACGAGGACGCCAGGACCTGGGACATCATCCGTAACCCGAAGTATGCCGGCAAGCTCTTCATCAAGGACGCTCCGCGCGACGTTTACGGTCCGGTGCTCATCTACCTGAACAAGGACAAGATCGCTGCAGGCGAGAAGACCCTCGACGAACTGATGTATGACTCCTCCGACGAGTCAATCGCGGCTGTGGAGGCATATATGAAGCAGGTCAAGGAACTCGTCGCCGGCTGGGAGGCTGATTTCGGCAAGGAGCAGATGACTCAGGAGAAGGGCTATGTGAACTTCACCTGGAGCGGTGATGCTGTATGGGCAATCCGCGAGGCTGAGGATGTCGGTGTCGAACTCAGGTATCAGATCCCTGAGGAGGGCAGCAACATCTGGTTTGACGGCTGGGTCATCCCTAAGTATGCTCAGAATGTCAAGGCTGCAAGATACTTCATCAACTATATGTGCAAGCCTGAGAACGCCATCCGCAATATGGACGTGATCGGCTATGTCAGCTGCATCGGCGGTGACACCATCCTCGAGGCTATCCAGGACGACAAGTACGAGCCGGTCAACCTCTCTTACTTCTTCGGTCCTGAAGCTGATTCAGTATGCACCGACGCAGTCCAGTATCCTGACCTCTCATCCATCGAGCAGTGCACTATGATGCACGACTGGGGCAATGAGACTCCGAAGCTGATTGAGATGTGGTCAAGGATCAAGGGTGACAGCGCCTCAAACTTCACATATATTCTCATCGCTGTTGTCCTCGCAGCTGCTCTGGCTTTCGGCATCAGCAAGAAGGCAAAGAAGTCCCACAAGCACAAATCATCAAAGCGCTGATAACACTGCTTTCGATAGATCAAATGCAACGCTCCTCCCGGTTCCCGGGGGGAGCGTGTTATTTTTACTTATGGCTTCGCTGCGGGAGGAGAGTGGCCTCGGGAACCTGCGTCGTCGGGCGACAAAGCCAGGACTAAAGCTTGTGCTTGTTGTCGATGAGGGGACGGGCCCAGCAGGCGACGCTGAAGATGTAGGCGACCGTGAGGCAGACGAAGAGCATTCCGTAGCGGAGGCCCACAAGGTCAGAGAGCCAGCCCACGACGAGCGGGCCGAGGGCACCGCCGACAATAGCAGTGCAGAGGATTCCCGCAAAAGAACCGTGGTGGCGGTCAACAGAGTTGAGAGCCAGCGAGAATACGATGGAATACATCACAGAAATCGAGAATCCGAAAGCAGGGAAGCCGCAGATTGCCATCTTCTCCGGTCCGAAGAGAGCGCAGAGAAGCGCCGCAAGGGCGAGTACACAGGCAGCCTTCAGCACCTTGCGCGAATCCCACAGCTTCAGGGCGACCATACCCACAAGGCATCCGATCGACATCAGACCCCAGAACCAGCCCACGACAGAAGCTCCGGTCGTCTGCGGATCCACACCGTGGTAGTCCTGCAGGAACTTCGAAGCCCAGTTGGCGACGCCCTGCTCAGTGGCAGTGTAGCAGAGGATGCCGAGGAAGAAGAGATAGACATACTTGTTCTTCAGCAGCTCCTTGTAAGAGGCTGCGCCGCCGCTCTTCTCATCCTCCTGCAGCTGTATCTCAGGCAGGCGTACGGCAATCACGATAATCACCATCAGCACCAGGATGCCCGCGAAAAGCCAGTAGAGAGAGACCCACGGCAGGCTTGCAGGAGTGACCTTCTGAAGGATGCCGGTGATGCCGCTGAGCTCAGCTCCCGAAGAGATGTCGCGTACCAGAGAAGAATAGACAATCGGGCTGACAAAGGAGGCGGCGCCGAAGACCAGCTGGCCCATCACAGAGAAGAAGGCGAAATTCTCCTCGCCGCCAGCAACGCGAGTCAGCGGATTGATGACAGTCTGAAGCATCGCCATTCCGAGACCGATGGTGAAGGAGGAGACCAGCAGGACAGGGAAGGTCGGGATGAAGGCGAACAGAAGCGACCCCAGCAGCGGCAGCGAGAATCCCAGCGCCAGCACAGCCTTCTGTCCGAACTTCTCAATCATAATGCCCGCTGGGATCGAGATCACGGCATAGGCAAGGAAGAACGATGTTGGAATGAAGCCCGCAAGAGCGAGATGCGACAGGTGGAAGTTGTCGATGATGTCAGGGATGAGCGGACCTATGATGTTCGTGATGAATGAGATCACGAACCAGAATACCATAATCAGGGCGATTACGCCGTACCAGTGCTTAGAACGCATATCCGGTTCCGATATTGATCCAGGTCTTAGGACCCATTTCGAGTCCGCTGTTCTTCAGGGCTTTCGCCATCTCGACGGAGACTATGAAGTTCTCGTTCCAGGCGATCTTCACACCGATTCCGGCGCTGTGCTCGAAAGTGCGCGCCTGCCTGGCAATCTCTTCCGCAGAGGAAGGGAAGATTCTGGCCATCTCATTGACGCGGTAAGGCTGGACGATGGCTCCGCAGTCGTAGAACGGGTTGACGGCTACATAGAAGAACTGCTTCAGGAAAGTGAAGGAGAAGAGCTTGATGCGGAGCTCGGCGTTTGCCCAGGCATAGCCGTCCGCAACCATTCTGTTGCCGTAGAAACCGCGCATAGTGTTGCCGCTGCCCAGACCTTCAGAAATCATCTGGCGGAGGTAGAGGGTAGGGACGTTCTGCTGCATATAGAAAGGCACTTCGCCGGCGATGGTTCCGGTGTATGCAAGGTGGTATGCCAGGTTTACGCCGCCGCCTTTCCACTGGAGAGGAGTGGAGATGTACTGGCGGAAGTGAGCGTTCATCTTGAGGTAGTTGAAGTTGTCGCCGTTGACGCTCGGAGAGCCGCCTAAATAGAGTTCGGCCCAGACGCCGCGGTTAGGAGCGGCTTCGCGGTCGCGGGTGTCATAGACCAGTCCCGCCTTGAGTTCGAGGCGTGTGCCGCCATCCTTCTCGCTGTCGCGGATGAAGCCGAACGTTATGTAGTCGTGATAGAGGGAGTAGTCAGGGTTGTAATAGCCGTAGTCCTTCTGCTTGTCAAGCTTGAAATTCCAGAAAGCGACACCTGCTGCCCAGTTGAAGTGAGGAGCGATGTTTCCCTGGAAATCAGCGAGGACGCGGAGCATGTTGCGGCTCATTCCGTAGAAGTTGATGCCGGTTTCGCGGTTGGCGGACATCTGTGGCTGGTATAACTGTGCGATGCCGTTGAATCCGTAGAAGTTGTACAGAGGGTCGAGCATATAGGTCACGGATGCATTGACACGGATGCCCGGAATCAGATATTTCGAGTCGTAGCTGAGGAAGAGGCGGGTGCGGCCCTTTGTGAAATGTGACACCTCATAGCCGATGTTGTGGAGGTATTCAGGATAGTTGGAGCCGTCACCATAGTTGTAGAGGTTTCCGAAGATTCCGTACTGGAAACCCTGGTCGCTGGAGAATGAAACGCTCGGCAGGGTGCTCAATGACCAGCCGGTCTTAACCTTTTTCTCGGTTTCCTGAGCAGAAACAACTGTCAGTGAAGCGATAACCGCAGCTGCAAGCAGAAGGATTCTTTTCATAGTGGAATGTCTTAAGATTACTATACTACAAATTTAATCTTTTTCTTAATTTTGTAAAGCATTTTACCAATCACTTATACCTATGAAACGCAAAGCTCTCAGGAAAACGCTCATCACGCTTTCAATAATCCTTGTCGTGCTCGCCGGAGCCTGCTGGTATGCCGGCAGCTTTATGTGCAATTACGCCCTCTGTCCCGAGGAGCACGGCCAGATGCTGGTCGAGGACCGCGCCAAATGGGAGAGCAGGGTGCCTGGCATAATGGACTGGTATGACGCCCTCCACGAAGAGGGGCTTTTCAAGGACACTGTGATACTCGACCGCAACGGCCTGAAACTGCACGCCGTCTATGCGGCCGCAGCTGTCCCTGACAGCGCCGCCGGCACTGCAGTCCTTGTCCACGGCTACACCGACAACCACCTCTGTATGATGATGCTGGGCAGGATGTACCGCGACTGCCTGAACTGGAACGTGCTTCTGCCTGACCTCCATCACCACGGTCTGAGCGAGGGAGACGCCATCCAGATGGGCTGGCTGGACAGGCTCGATGTGATCAAGTGGATCGATGTGGCCCACAATATCTGGGGCAGCGACAGGATGGTTGTCCACGGCGTGTCGATGGGCGGCGCCACCACAATGATGGTCAGCGGCGAAGATCTGCCTGAATACGTGCGTGGATTTGTGGACGACTGCGGCTACAGCAGTGTCTGGAACCAGTTCGCAAAGGAACTCAAGGAAGGCTTCCATCTGCCGCCGTTCCCGGTCCTGACAAGCGCAAACATTGTCTGCAAGGCGAAATACGGCTGGGGCTTCAAGGAGGCCTCCTCGCTCAAGCAGCTGGCAAAGTGCACCAGGCCGATGCTCTTCATCCACGGCGACTCCGACGACTTCGTGCCGACCGCCGATGTCTACAAGAACTACAATGCCAAGACACAGGGCGAGAAGTATCTGTGGGTTGCGCCTGAGACAGAGCACGCATACTCATACATCAACCATCCTGAGGAGTACACTGCTCAGGTCCGGGAGTTCCTCGACAAAATCTAAAGCCTAATAGCCGTATTTCTTCCAGAGAGTCTGCAGACGCCTGCGGATTTCATTCTCGCGTGCATTCTGGCCCGGGTCATAGAACTTCCTGCCGGCAAGAGCGTCAGGCAGGAACTCCTGGTCCACGAAGTTGCCCTCGAAGGCGTGGGCATACTTGTAGTCTTTGGCGTAGCCCAGCTCCTTCATCAGCCGGGTAGGGGCGTTTCTCAGGTGAAGCGGCACCGCAGGGGCGTCGTTGGTGGAATTGACCATCGCCAGAGCGTCGTCGATGGCCATATATGCTGAATTGCTCTTCGGACTGGTGGCCAGGTAGATGCAGGTCTCTGCCAGAATTATGCGGGCCTCCGGCATTCCGATCTGGTGGACTGCGTTGAAGCAGCTTTCGGCCAGCAGCGCCGCGTTAGGGTTGGCCAGGCCTACATCCTCAGAGGCCAGGATAAGCATCCTGCGTGCGATGAAGAGCGGGTCCTCGCCGCCAGCCAGCATCCTTGCCATCCAGTAGATTGCACCGTTCGGGTCGCTTCCGCGCATGCTCTTGATGAATGCCGAGATGATGTCGTAGTGCTGCTCGCCGTTCTTGTCGTAGAGGGCGATGTTCTCCTGAAGGCGGTCCGTCACGGTCTGGTTGTCGATGACGACAGGCGCATCTTCAGGGAAGGACTGCACAATTATGTCGATAATATTCAGGAGTTTGCGGGCGTCACCTCCACTAAAGCGGAAGATAGCTTCCTTCTCCTTTACTTCGACTTTGCGCGACTTCAGATATGCGTCCTCCGACAGGGCGCGGGTCAGGAGGATGTCCAGGTCCTTGACCTCGAGGCTCTTCAGCACATAGACCTGGCAGCGGGAGAGGAGCGGTGTGATCACCTCGAAAGAAGGGTTTTCGGTGGTGGCGCCTATCAGCACGATGACGCCGCTCTCCACTGCGCCCAGAAGCGCGTCCTGCTGCGCCTTGTTGAAGCGGTGGATCTCGTCTATGAAGAGGATCGGTGCCCCTGCAGTCGCGAACATCCGGCTGCGGTTTGCCCTGTCAATCACTTCGCGCACATCCTTGATGCCGGAACTGATGGCGCTCAGGGTGTAGAACTCCCTTGAGAGAGTGTTGGCGATAATCCGGGCAAGTGTCGTCTTGCCGACTCCCGGAGGGCCCCAGAGGATGAATGAAGAGACATTGCCTGTCTCAATCATATTTCTCAGGACTGCATTCCTGCCCACCAGATGCTCCTGGCCGACATATTCGTCCAGGCTGCGCGGGCGCAGACGTTCAGGGAGTGGTACAATCTGGATACTGCCTGGCATAGAAAATCAGTATAGCAGCTCGCAGACGAGTCTTCCGTCGAGAGTGTATTTGCCGTCAGCAAGCGTGAAGACGACATTTTCAAAGATCAGAGTGGCGCCGCCGCCGCTCAAGCCGATGCACGCTATGTTGCCGGTATATTTCGGGCAATAGTCTCTAGAGTTTGAAGAACAGGGCTTTGCGAAGACGGACTCCTGGGGTTTCAGGGATGTGCCGAGAGTCCAGGTGCTGACAGAAGGGAAATAGACGCTCAGTGTCAGATAGTCTGCCGCATTCACCCCGGAAGTGGATGCATAGAGCCAGGAACACTCTTCAACCTCGCTTTTGACTGAAATGAACGCCTTGCTGAAATTGAGCTTGGCACCCGTCGGGGTGGTGATGCTGAGAAGTTCTTTTGAAACAGACCCGGCATCGGAATAATTCATTTCGTCCGGTCCCATCATCGAAGCCATGCAGGAGGAAACGCACAGGATTGCGGAGAGACTGAGAAGCAGCAGGGAAAGGCAGGCAGTTTTTTTCATATGTAAATCGTTTTCCTCTTAAACGCAAAGATATTCTTTTTGTTGCAAATAAGTTAAATTTGCCTGCAACAAAATCACAATTGAGGCGTTTACTTTCCGGAAAGCGTTGATGAAGGAGCGGGAATTATATGACGGTTGCCTTGCCGGCGACCGCACTGCGCAGAAGGAGCTGTATGAGAATACGGCCCCCTCTATGCTCGGCGTCTGCCTGAGGTATCTCGGCAACCGAGCGGACGCCGAGGATGTGATGCAGGATGCATATATCCGTATCTTCAGTTCCCTCAACAAGTTCCATTACAGGGGAGACGGCTCTCTCTCTGCCTGGATGTCCAGGATTATGGTGAACTTCTCAATCGACTTCCTCAGGAAGAAGAACAGGCTACAGGCAGGACTGCCTGTCGTAGAGGGAGCGCTGCCTGAAGTCGGGGAGGAACCTGAACCCTCATCAGTCCGCAGCATACCGGCCGAGGTGCTGATGGATATGGTGGCTTCTCTTCCTGACGGCTACAGGACCGTCTTCAACTTAGTGGCGGTCGAGCGGATGCGCCACAGAGAGGTCGCCGGGATGCTGGGCATCAGCGTCGGCACTTCCACCTCGCGTTACCAGAGGGCGCGGCATATGCTCGCCCGGATGATTGAATCCTATGAAAAATCGACAGAATGAAACAGAATAATGACAAATGGATTGATGACCTGAAGGAGCAGATTTCAGGTTATGAGGTGCCAGGGGCGGAGGCAGGTTGGGATGCGCTGTCGCGGAGGCTTGATGCTGGAGCAGCAGGCGGTGTCTCTGCCGTGACTTCCGCACGCCGCGGCTGGAAGGTAAAGGCCGGCATCGCTGCCGCCGCTGCTGCTGCCGTTGCCGCCGTGGTGCTTCTCCTGCCGGAGAGGGCAGAAAACAGCGCTGTCGCTGTAAACGCCCCTGTGACAGAGGTTGTGGACAATGCTGACAGAGAGGCGCCTGTTTCCGTGCCTCTGCCTGAGGCAGCTGTGCCTGACGCAGCATCTGCTTCAGCTGCATCCAGTGCCGAAGTTACTGTGACTGCCGCTGCTGAAGTGAAGCCATCTGCTGCCGGCGGTGCTCCATCGGAGGCTGTCTGCTCTGAGAAGGAGGCTGGCGCATCGGCCGGGAATTCTTCGCCGATAACCGCAGAGAAGCCTGATGCGGCAGGAACGACAACCGGAACGGTGAAAACAGTCTCGGATAAATCTTTCGAGGAGCTGCTGGCGGAGGCTTATCCTGAAGAGACCGCTCCAAAGGGCAGTACGCGCGGCTGGAACATCACAGCCGGCACATCCGCAGTGGGAGCCGGAGCAGGGGAGGCTCTCGCCGCCACAAGGGCGCTCTCCCGCATCGAGGGCATCTTCATCCCGCCGATCTTCTACTCCTTCGACCTTAAGTCATCCACGGCATATCCTGCAGGAAGGATCGCTAGCGGTGCCAGCAATGAGATGTACGGCAGCCCGAGCAGTTCAGCCACTTGCAACAGCCTCGATATGCTGCAGGTCAAAAGCGGCAATGTGGCATCAGAATTCACGGACAAGGCAGTTTCATATACCCACCGCCAGCCTGTCAGGATCAGCCTCTTCGTCAGCCGCGAGTTCGGGGCGGCAAGCGCGGTAGAGAGCGGGGTGGTCTACTCCGTCCTCAGGACTGAGTATGCCTTCGCGGCCTCCGGCGCCGCGTCAAATGTGCGCACGCTCCATTATCTCGGCATTCCGCTGAACTATCGCTGGGATATGGTGGCGCGTCCGCGATTCGATGCATATCTTAAAGCCGGGGCCATGGCTGAGAAATGCCTTGGCGGCACGAACGACATCTATCTGAAGCCGGACACCAAGACTGTCTATCTCTCTCTCAACGGTGCCGCCGGTGCTGAATATCTGCTTTCAGACCATCTGGGCATCTTCGCAGAGCCCGGCATCTCATACTATCTGCCGAACGACTCCTACACGATTTCCATCTACAACGACAACCCGCTGTCTTTCAGCCTGAATGCTGGAGTCAGGTTCAGACTGTAACCGCTTGCGCAGCAGCGTCGCCGATGGCCGGTGGCTGCTGCCGGTCAGAAGTGCACGACTTCTTCCGGCCTGGTGAATGAGCAGAAGCGGGCGGTGGCGTCGGTGAAGTAGTAGACGGCGGTGTTTCCGTCGTTCTCATTGTACATCGAGCGGAGGTTAGGGTAGGCGTCGAGCATCGACTTCTTTGCCTCGATGCGCTCGTCCTCGACCAGTGTGCCGCTCAGGCGGAGCCATTCGGCGCCGTTGAAGCAGCAGAGCTCGACCTTGCCGTTCCGGCCTATCTGTTTCGCCACATCCTTGATATGGCCGGTCTGGATGTAGAGCCTGCCCTCGAAGATGTTTATTGTGCCGAATGGCCGTACACGCGGCTGGTCGCCGTCTGCGGTGGCAATGTAGTATGTCCCGCAGGCCTTGATGAAATCATATGTCTTTTTCATTGCCTTGAAATTGATCTGTTCAACTGGATAACCGGCCTGCGCCCATTCAGCGATCCCGCCTTCAAGGTTATACACCTTGTAGCCCTCTGCGGAGAGTATTTCAGCGGCGGTGCGGCTGCGTCTGCCGGTCCTGCAGTAGACCGCGACTTTCTTTCCCGTCAGCCTGCGGAGAGCCTCGTCGCGGAAGTCCCTCTTCTGGACGTCAATCTGGACGGCGCCGGCGATATGCCCCTCAATGAATTCCTCAGCGGTCCGGCAGTCCAGAACCTGCACGGAGCTCTTCCCGGCGAGCCGCCTGAATTCAGCGCTGTTGACATTCTTGTATGCCGCACTTGGGGCAAAGGCTGCCAGAACTGCGGCAGCAAGCAGAATTGCAAATCGTTTCATACTGCAATTTACGAATTATTCGCAAAACTGCACTCTTTGAAAACAATCTGCATTTCGTTATATTTGCGTATTACGTGAATATTTTCAGATAATACTATGATACTTACAACAACTCCGACTGTGGAAGGACACAGAATCAAGGAATACCGGGGCGTGGTCTTCGGTGAAGTTATCAACGGCGTGAATTTCTTTAAGGATTTCGGAGCGAGCATCCGCAATCTTGTAGGCGGACGCTCCTCTTCTTACGAAGGAGAACTGATCAGTGCACGCAACAGTGCAATGCAGGAGATGGAGAGCCGCGCTGCGGCGCTCGGCGCAAATGCGGTTGTTGGTATTGACATTGATTATGAGGTGCTTGGCGAAGGCGGAGGAATGCTGATGGTGACTGCTTCCGGAACCGCTGTTGTGCTGGAATAGAAGGAGG
>JAZRVT010000046.1:0-28797 GCA_045599325.1 Bacteroidales bacterium
TCAGTGGTGTTCGCCCTGTCCGTATATCTTGACGTGCTTCTGTAGGAGTTGCTCTCGAAAATCGCTAATTAACGAATTGTCAGTTAGTCAGCGATTTTTATTTTTCTATTTGCACCACCGTTGCACCACGGATTTCCACAATAATTTCTGAAATATACTATCTCCAAACACGCCAAAACTCAAGAAAATTCCAACTTTTGGCGACGTTTGCAAAACAAGAGGGCGAAAAACATCAATTGTAAAATGTTTTCGCCCGTTTAATGTTCACTCTATTTGAACAAATCATTTAGCACCGTAACGTTCTGCACTGAATCCGCATTCTTCCCCTGTTTCAAGCCAATGGTTGTGACCAATGCAGTTTGCACGCCTTTCTTCGGTTTGTTCTCTGCCAGATAGTTCTGTAGCCTCGTGGCGATTTTCTCTGCCTCCTGCTGAGTCATCTGGAAAGTATCTGCCGAATACTTCAACTCGCAAATGGTGATAATACCGTCAGCTCTGTCTATTATCAAATCTATCTGGCTTTTTGGAGTAGATGTCTCGCTCCTCCAGGAATAATAATCAGTTTGAATGCGGTCAATCCCTATTGAACGAAGAATCTGAGGAACATGATCCATACAGACACGTTCGAAAGCAAGTCCATACCAGGTATTCTGTGCCGGAGTATTAAGCTTATGAGACCAATATTCCGAATCCTTGACCTTCTTTGAGCCGTGGTCAAGGTAGAAATGAGTATAATAATCGACAAGTTGATAATAGCCGCCATTTGACTCCTTCCCTGCCACATTGTAATATCTGATGAAATCACAGTTTACCAAATCATCCAAAATATCACTAAGGTGGCCATTCTCGGGCATATTCGTAATCTTGGTTATTTCTTTGCGGGTAAGTCCTTTCTTGTTTTTTGACAAAGCCTTGATGACGGATATATATTTCTCCGGCGATTTGAAAAGAGATTTATAAAGCCTCCCATACTCCCCTTTTAATTCTGCTTGATTGCCAAAAAACAAACGGTCAATGTTTTGAACAGGACTTTCGTCTTTTCGTAGCATATTGAGATAATACGGAATCCCTCCCAGCACCATATAAGTGCGAAGAATTGACATCCTATCCCAATTGATGTACATTGATTTAAGGTAGGACTCAGTTTCTTTCAAGTTAAATGCGTGAAGGTGCATTTCGTGGGTGACTCTGTTATGAAGGCCGCCTCTGCTATCAACAAGATTTTTGACTATCCAGGAAGTGGCCGAGCCGCATACAATAAGAAAGAAATTGCTTTGACGGGAGGCCCAGCTGTTCCAGAAATAATCCAGAGCCTTGACAAAACCGGAACGAGGAGTATCAAAACAAGGAAGTTCATCAATAAATACCACAACTCTTCCTCTTTTGATCTTTGGTTCCAGGAGAGACCGGAGAATATTGAATGCCTCCATCCATCTTTCCGGGCAGGGACCTTCATACCCATAGTTCAGGAGAGATGTATAGAAGGCCTCCATCTCATCTGTTTTATTCCCCTCCAAGATACCTGTCGTGTCAAAAGCGAACGAGTTTTTGAAATAACTCGTAATCAGGTATGTTTTACCCACACGCCTGCGTCCATACAGCGCTAAAAATTCCGCCTTGCCCGATTTCAGATAATGATTCAGGTCGGCAATCTCTTTTGCCCGTCCTACTATTGAAGCCATACCCTTTTATATTTAGCCACAGCAAATATATGAAAAGAATCAGTCAAGTGAGCAAAAAGCGGGCGAAAAGTTTCATTATGTTCGTATTTTCGCCCGATTTATTTCGAATGTTCAATAATTTACAAATACTCTCGAACCGCTGCAGGAGTCACTCTCAAAGAAACACAACCGTTTGACAGATGACTGGTCGGAAGTGCGTACACTTCCACCGTAACCTCGGTTTTGTCCGCCTTTGCCCGTCCGGGTGAGAGCGGAGACATCATTTTTTGGTAATTGTGTGATAATTACTAAATTTGCAGTTTAATTCAACTCAACCGATAAAGAACCAGACACTTTCATTCGAAAATGAAGAAAAAATATGAGGTATTCAGGATGGAACTCGTCGAATGTGACCCGGAGAACTGCATTCTTGCGGGATCCAAGACCAGCGTCCCTATCAAGGTCCAGAATGTCGAAGTAGAACCCTATCAGGACGGATTCTCCACAACAGGCGGTTTCCAGGAAATAAGTTTTGACTAAATGGAGGGGGCAATGAAGAAAAAAATTTCATCAGCCATATCAATGATTCTGCCGCTGGCGGCAGCCATATTCCTGCTGAACTCCTGCAATGAGATTCAGAGCGAGATTTCCGGTCCCGTCAAGACAAAGGGAGGCTCGACTTCCGCATCTATGTCAATCGACGTCACTCCGGTGACGGCGGCAGAAGATGCACTCACAAAGTCAGCATCCGGCGTTGAGGGCACAGTCACCAACGTGTTCGGCAGCCCGGAGGACGGCCTCTATATCACAGAATATGTCTCCGACATCGAGGATATTCTGCCGCAGACTAAAGGGAGCGAGATAACGACAGGGAATATTGCAGCATCCTACGGAGCCTTCAAGGTGAACGCATTCACAGATTCGTTGTCCAACGGGACCCACGTCAAGTATTTTGCCGACATCAAAAACCTGACATCCAAGTACAACGGGTCAAAATGGAACTGGTATGACGATTCGAAAGGAAGTTATATCAGCGACGAGGACGCCCCGAAGTGGAGAATCAACACACCCACCTCAATCTGGTCGTACGCCCCTGTCAGCGCAACCGGCAGGACCGCACCCGCAGTCGATTCGTTACACGGCATTTTTGACAAAATGACCTTCACTTATACCGTTCCTGATAATTACCACAATCAGGCAGACCTTCTGTTTGCATACAACGTTGAATCACGGGAATTCAAGAAAGAGGGGACAGTCTATAAGAAACCTTACGAAATCGATCCGGCCGTCGGCACTGGGACACAGCACTCCGGCCAGTATGACGAATATTTCGACGTGAACTTCTATCACGCCCTGGCGGCAGTGAAGTTCGAACTCAATACAACTACAGCCGGAGCGAATGTCCACAGCGTCACAATCTGCTATACTGACGGAAGCAATAACATCGTTATGAACGGCGGCCTCGCCACAACGGGCGACTGCACCGCCACCGGAAGCGGGAGCGGGGCCGGCTCTGTATCTTTCAATTGGCAGAATCTTGGTGGAAACAAACCTCTGCGTTATGTCTACTCTGACGCATACCCGGCAACTTCACTCACTGTATCAGGCGGATATGCCAAGGATGGAAACGGTGTCCTGTTTATGATTCCACAGAACGCCTCCAACCTGAAAGTCATCGTGGAGTTCAGCAAGAATGGAGGAAACCACTACTATACGGCAGTCTACAATACACCGCTCAGCGTCAACTGGCAGGCAGGCAAATACTACCTTTACAGACTCAGCGTCGGCGAGTTCCACGTGATAGGGGAGAAAATGACACAATTGACAGACATCCAAATAAAAGGGCTGGATTCAAAATCAGGTTATTTCATAAGACCTGAGGGCGATCCTGTTCCTTCAAAGGGTGTAACCAAAATGGCTCTTATCACCAACGGTTACGGACTGGAAGTGAGCTCAGCCGAACGTGTTGGCATGCATAGCAACGCTTATGGCGGCAGCCAAGATGTTCCCAGTCAGGTGGATTACATTTCTTTTGACCTGCTTCCATACACACTGGATGCGAACAATAATCTTATTAGTTTTGGAGACGGCACCACAGAACAGTATGCCAAACGGGTTGACTTCACAAATACAACGTATAATAATAACAAACAAAATCCGGCTATCGTTCCATCAACAGCGGCAGCTTACGTTTTCGAAACCGGCGGAAAAGATACTTTTTTCCTGTATTTCAGGCCCCAGTCTGGCAGTAACAACGGCGGTTTCAAAGCCGAACTCAAGGGATTGTATGTAGTTGAAGTCGCCACCGACCCTAACCTCCCTGGCAACTGGGAAGCATTCCTGAGCAGTTATTCTTCCTGAGCAGCATTAATTCCGGACCGGCTGTGCGATTCACGAACCGCTGATTAGTTGGCTATGTTCAGGCGTTTATCCATATCTCTCCTCTTTCTGCTGACTATGGCGGCGGCGCCTCTGCGCGCGCAGTACTACCAGCTCGGTGCGGACCCTTCCTCCACCCGCTGGAACAGAATCAGGAGCGATAACTTCGATGTGATCTATCCTGTGGAGCTTGACTCCCTCGCAAGGGTCTATCTGTACAGCTTTGAAAGGATGCGTCCTCTCAACATCGCCGGCCTCGGAATCGAGTCCGTCAAGGTGCCTATCGTCCTCCATCCGTACACTATGGAGAGCAACGGCACAGTGGTCTGGGCGCCGAAGAGGGCCGAACTCATCACTACCCCTCCATCCTCAGCGCTCTATGCCCTGAACTGGGAGCAGCAGCTCGCCTCCCACGAGGGGCGCCACCTCGGGCAGATGGTCCACTACACCAAGGGCATCTACAAGCTGCTGGGATATCTCGCCGGAGAGCAGAGCATCGCCATCGGAGTGGGCTTCTACCCTTCCAGGACCCTTCTCGAGGGTGACGCTGTCCAGAACGAGACTGACTTCTCCAACACAGGCCGCGGACGCGACCCGGACTTCCTGAAATACTACCGCGCCGCATTCGTCAATGACGACACCCGCAACTATGACCGCTGGCGCTACGGCTCCTACCGCTACTACGTGCCGAACAAGTATGCCTTCGGCTATATGATCAGCGCCACCTACCGCAACAATTCCGGCAACTACTATGCTGCCGGTGACATTATGAAGGAGCAGGTCAAGTCGTGGTGGCGCGTCTTCAGCGTCTCACACCGCAGCTACAACTACGCTACCGGAATGACCGTCCGCAAGAACTGGAAGCTGGCCGTGAAGAACAGGTCCGCGCTCTGGAAGGCAGAGTATGAGTCGCGCGCCCCATACACCGGATTCGAGGGGCTGCTTGCGAAGCCGGAGCATATGTACTCAGAATTCACCAACACCACCCCTGCGGGCGACGTCACACTCTCCACTATGGAGGGCCTCTGGCACACAAGGCATATCGTGGCCATCGACTCGCTGGGCCGGGAGCACAGGATGCGCCCCTTCTCAACCTCGACATCCTCCGTGGTGCCTGACGGCGACGGCTTCATCTTCGCCGAGACAGTTCCAGACCCGCGCTGGGAGCTGAGGAGCTGGTCGAACATCCGACGCTATGACTTCAGCAGCAACAGGATAACCGACATCACCCGCCGCACCCGCTTTGTCAACCCTACCCTCTCCGCCGGCAGGGACTCCATCCTTGCGGTAGACTACAAGGTGGAGGGAGGCTCTGACGGAGTATTCATCGACAAGGAGAGCGGAGAACTCCTCGGCCGCATCCCGGCTCCGGAGAACGGCCAGATGACCGGTTTCGTCCAGCTGGGCGAAAAGTATTACGCCACTGTCATCACATCTGAGGGAATGGGCCTCTACTGCTTCGGGGACGGAGCCTGGAGCCGCGTCATCGAACCTCAGTCCAGGATGATCCGCGACCTCCGTCCCTACGGCGGCAGCTCGCTATACTTCGTGTCAGACCTCGACGGCATCTATAACATATATATGTATGACACCGCCGCCGATTCCCTTAGCCAGCTGACCACAGCCCGCTTCGGCACAGCCAACCCGACTATCGACGAAGCCACCGGGACACTCTACTATTCAGACTACGACACCAAAGGATACACTCCTGTGAAAGCGGCTCTCGCGGAGCTCGACTGGAAGCCTGCCTCCTTCAGCAACCCGTACCGCTACGCACTCGAGGACGCAAACTCCGCCAAGGCGGACTCAGTCGTGACAATGCCGACCGCAGAGGAGGACGCTGCCCTCTGGCAGCAGGTCAGCAGCCTGCCGGCAGAGAAATACGGCAAGTTCGGCCACGCCATAAACATCCACTCCTGGGCCCCGTTCTATGCCAACATCAACCGCATAATGGACTTCTCCTACGAGCAGATCTACCAGCTGGCATCGCTCGGAGCAACCCTTGTCTCACAGAACCAGTTAGGGACAGTGGTCTCCACACTCGGCTACGGCTACCACAGGGGATTCCATTCAGGTCACCTCAACCTCGCATATTCCGGACTCTATCCTGTCTTCGAGCTGTCGGTCGACTTCAACGACCGCTACAGGAACAGGACAGATGTCTTTGCACAGGACAATATCATCCTCTCGAAGGAAGAGTCCCTCGGCACCCCTTCCTTCGAAACCTCGGCGCTCGCCTATGTTCCGATCAACCTCTCCAGGGGCGGCTGGAGCAGAGGGCTCGTGCCGCAGCTGCAGTATGCTATGAACAACGATATGTCCGTTGTCCTGGGCAAGAGCGCTTCCATAACCCAGAGCCTCGCCTACGCCCTCCGCTACTACAGTGTCCTGCCTAAGAGCAAGTCGCGCCTCACCCCGAAATGGGGCCTCGGCGTGACAGCCACCGGAGCCACCCTCTTCGGCCCTCAGGACGCCACAGGCAACATCGCCGGAATCGACGCTTATTTCTATACGCCGGGATTCCACCCGAGCCAGGGCTTCAAGTTCACTGCGGGCTACCAGAAGCAGTTCTCCGAGAAGAACTTCTTCAGCTATATGGGCAACATAGTCTCCGCGCCGCGCGGCTACGACAAGGAGCACTATATGGACTACTGCAAGGTGTCAGCCGACTACGCCATCCCTATCAACCTGCTTGACGGCGGCATCCCGTGGTTCTGCTATATGAAGAGAATCATCCTGATACCGTTCGCAGACTATGCGGTGGACCGCCAGCACCTGCTCGCCAACGAGGAGGGCATCATCTACGGCCGCGGACGCACAGAATATTTCTCATACGGAACCGCATTCCTGGTCAACGCATACTTCTGCCGCATCGGCACCGAAATCAAGATAGGATTCCGCTACGCCCGCACCC
Source organism: Bacteroidales bacterium (assembly GCA_045599325.1). Classification (GTDB taxonomy): domain Bacteria; phylum Bacteroidota; class Bacteroidia; order Bacteroidales; family UBA932; genus Cacconaster. The sequence continues at coordinate 6,955 of JAZRVT010000046.1, forward strand.
GCGAGGGGGAAAACTCCTGGAGGATAATTTTCAGCACAGGACTGTAATATGGCATCTGACAACAAATTGAAACTCGGCTGGTTCGACTGGTTCCTGATTCTGGGCACCGTCATCGTGAGCGTGGTCTCCTCCCTTCTCGGCGACGGCTGGGACACTGTGGGATTCATCATCGCAGTCACCGGCATCGTAAACCTCGTGCTCTGCGCAAAGGGAAACATACTGAACTATCTGTTCGGCATCGTATACAATGCGCTGTATGTCTATGTCTCCTTCAAGACAAAGCTCTACGCGGATTCCGCCATCTACCTCTGCTACTACCTGCCGATGCAGTTCGTTGGGTGGGCGCAGTGGAAGAAGCACCTCAACCGGGAGAGCGGCGCCGTCACAGTCCGCCACCTGACCTGGAAGATGGCACTCCGTATGGTCGCTGTCGCCGCCGTGCTGATTCCGGCGCTGGCATATGTGCTCGGACTCCCGGCAATCGCCGACTCGCAGCCGTGGGCCGATGCCGCCACTACCGTCGCCTCTGTCCTTGCTATGTATATGATGGTCAAGGCAGTGGCAGAGCAGTGGTATATCTGGCTGGCTCTCGACATTCTCCAGTGCGCCAAGTGGACAGTGGCCACCGCCAGCGGCGAGCCGCACGCGGCCCTGATGCTTGTGATGTTCGCATTCTTCACGGCAAACGCCGTCTACGGACTGATTATGTGGAACAGGCTCTCCAGGCAGCCGGCAACCGAATAATCCTGATTGTTCCGGCTATGGAAGAGGACTTGAGATATATGCGGGAGGCGCTGAAAGAGGCGGCCGCGGCCGCTGCTGAAGGCGAGGTGCCTGTCGGGGGCGTCGTTGTATGCGGAGGCCGGATCATAGCCCGCGCACACAATCTGACTGAGATGCTGACAGATGCCACCGCTCACGCAGAGATGCAGCTGATAGGGATGGCTTCGGAATGGCTCGGCAGCCGCTATCTCAACGACTGCACCCTGTATGTCACAGTGGAGCCGTGCCCTATGTGCGCAGCAGCCCTTTCGTGGGCGCAGCTCGGGCGCCTGGTCTATGGCGCACCGGACCCGAAGCGCGGCTACTCCCTCTTCACTCCTTCCCTGCTCCATCCGAAAACCACCGTCACCGCCGGCATCCTCCAGCCCGAATGCAGCTCCATTGTTTCCGAATTCTTCAGAAACAGACGGAATTAATAAAATATTATATACCTTTGTACTCTTGACAAGACTGCCGGCAAACAGCTGTACCACAGCAAATGCACCTAACAGGCCGTCATCAGACGGCCGGGACTTTGCGGAAGCAAAGTCGGTAAGGCCGGGAGCGGCAGGGGTCTTAGGGGGCATAGCCCCCTGGTAATACAATGAGATATGGTGTAATGGCAGCACTACTGATTTTGGTTCAGTCAGCCCAGGTTCGAGTCCCGGTATCTCAACAAGAAACCAATTAACAGCACCACAGTGGAACCTCCGAGTCGTTTGACCATACTGGACGAGACCTCTTCAACAGAGCCCCTCCCGTCGCGGTGCACCCCATACCATAACATATTCCCGCAGACCCTGCATCCATATGACAGGGCCCGCCTCTCCTTTTGCAACCACCACTGATATTATATGGCACTATACCTACACAAAGAACTTGATGACGACGCCCGGCTTTATGTCTGGGAAATTACCGAGACCGAACAGGAACTTCTCGCCTCCACTGCAGTTCCGGACAATGAGCTCGAAGAACTGAGCTTCACCCGCAGCGAAGCACGCAGGAAGGAGAAACTCGCCACCCGCGCACTTCTCAACGAGATTTTCCCAGAGAAACTCTACCTCGGGCACCACGACAACGGAAAGCCGTTCCTCCAGAACACAGCTATGGAGATCAGCATCTCCCACACTGAGAGATTCGTGGCCATACTGCTGCACCCTGACGAGGACCTCGGCATCGACATCGAATGTCTGAACCGCGACTTCTCCGCAGTCGAGAAGAAAGCGCTCTCCGAAGACGAGATCGAAGACCTCTCCGACAAGAAGCGCACTCTCCAGCTGGCCATCTACTGGTGCGCCAAAGAGGCAATCTACAAGAGGATGTCTCTCTACGGAGTGGATTTCGCCGAGCAGATCGAGATAGAGCGTTTCAATCCGGACGATGAAGGTGAACTTGATGCTACATTCACCTACAAGGACGGCACCGAGCTTGAGCTCGAGCTCTGCTACGAGGTGATCGAGGACCACGTAATGGTCTGGGTGGTCGGTTAATGTCGAATAATAAAACTGAATGATACGATGAAGAATTTCGTAAAGGAACTTGAATGGCGCGGAATGATCCACGACATAATGCCAGGAACAGAAGAAGAACTGATGAAGGGTCCGGCAGCTGCCTATGTCGGAATTGACCCGACAGGAGATTCACTGCATATCGGCCACCTCGTAAGCATAATGATACTCAAGCATTTCCAGAGCTGCGGCCACAAGCCGTTCGCCCTTGTAGGCGGAGCCACGGGAATGATCGGAGACCCTTCGATGAAGAGCCAGGAGCGCAACCTCCTCGACGAGGCCACTCTCAGCCACAATGTGGAGTGCATCAAGAAACAGCTCAGCCGCTTCCTCGATTTCGAAAGCGACGCCCCCAACAAGGCTGAACTCGTGAACAACTACGACTGGATGAAGGACTACACTTTCATCAACTTCACACGCGACATCGGCAAGATGATCACTGTGAACTATATGATGGGCAAGGACTCTGTGAAGAAGCGCCTCAGCCGCGAATCCTCAGAAGGAATGTCCTTCACTGAATTCACCTACCAGCTCCTTCAGGGCTACGACTTCCTCTACCTCTACCAGCACCGCAACGTGAAGCTGCAGCTGGGCGGAGCGGACCAATGGGGCAACATCACCACAGGAACCGAACTCATCCGCCGCTCGACAGGCGGAGAGGCCTTCGCACTCACCTGCCCTCTCATCACCAAGGCTGACGGCGGCAAGTTCGGAAAGACCGAGAAAGGCAACATCTGGCTCGACGCAGAACGCACCAGCCCATACCAGTTCTACCAGTTCTGGCTCAACGTTTCAGACGCCGACGCTGAAAAATACATCAAGATTTTCACAATGCTTGACCGCGAGACCATCGAGAACGCCATCAAGGAGCATCAGGAATGCCCTGAGCGCCGCGTCCTCCAGAAACTCCTCGCAAAGGAGGTCACCATTATGGTCCACGGCGAGAAAGAGTATGAGAATGCCCTCAGCGCCTCTGAGATGCTTTTCGGCAGAGGCACTGCCGAAGCCCTCAAGGCTCTCGACGAACAGACCTTCCTCTCAGTATTCGACGGAGTGCCTCAGTACACTCTCCCGAAGAGCTCGCTTCCTTGCGACATTATAGAGACCCTCGCCGTCACCACCGACGTATTCCCTTCAAAGGGTGAGTGCCGCAAGATGATCCAGGGCAACGGCCTGAGCATCAACAAGGAGAAGAGTGCTGACACTGCACGCCAGCTCTGTGAGGCCGACCTCCTTGACGGCAAATATATCCTTGTCCAGAAAGGCAAGAAGAACTACTATATCCTGAAATTCGAATAATGGCATCTGATACTGAAAACACCAGACAGCAGAAAGTCGCCAGGCAGATTCAGAAGGACCTCGCCGAAATCATCCGCCTTCGCGGTATGGCGGCCTACGACGGAGCTATGGTGACCGTGAGCGGCGTCAAGATGAGCCCTGACCTCGCGATAGCGAAGGTCTATGTCAGCATCTTCCCGTCGGCAAAGGCTGAAGGGGTGATGGAGACTCTTGAAAAAGAGAATTCCCGTCTCCGCGGGGAACTCGGCAACCGTGTCGCAAAGCAGCTGCGCATTGTGCCGGAGCTCACCTTCTTCCTTGACGACTCTCTCGACTATATCGAACATATTGACGAGCTTCTGAAGAAGTAGTGAAGCTCCAGGGTTTCATAGCACGGCGCTATCTTTTCGCAAAGAAGTCGCACAATGTGATCAACATCATCTCGATCATATCTGCGGCCGGCATTGCGGTGGGTTGCGCCGCTCTCGTTGTAATCCTCTCCGTCTACAACGGATTCGATTCAGTGGTGCGCGACCTCAACAACTCCTACACCGCTGACATACTCGTCAAGCCGTGCGAAGGCAAGGTCTTCAGCCTCGACAGCACCCTCAGCGCCAGGTTGGCCGGCCATCCTGAGGTGAAGGCCGCCTGCGGAGTGCTCGAGGAGAGCGTCTTCATCCAGTACGGGGACTACAACAAGGTTGTGACCGCCAAAGGCGTGGATTCTTCATACGAAGCCGTCACCAGCCTGAAGGACTATCTCGTCGACGGCAAGTTCGAACTGACATTCGGCCAGATAAACCAGGTTGTCCTCGGCCGCACAATCGCACTGGAGCTCGGCATACGCACTGCTTTCCTGCAGCCTGTAACAGCCTATTTCCCAAGCAGGACCAGAGAGGTGGACTTGCTCAACCCGCTCTCGTCGCTCCGCAAGGAGACCCTCTATCCGGGCGGCGTGGTCTCGCTCGAGCAGGCCTTCGACCAGAAATATATGTTTATGCCGCTCACTGCGATGAGGGAGCTGCTGGAGTATGACGACGAGGTCTCCGCTGTTGAGATATACCTCAACCCGGAAGGTCTGAACTCCAAGGGAATGGCGAAGAAGAGCCTGCTGGAATCTCTCTCCGGGGAATTAGGCGGCAGCTACGCCGTCCTCGACAAGCAGCAGCAGAACTCGACGCTCTACCGCCTGCTCAAGTATGAGAAGGTGGCGGTCTTCCTGATTCTGCTCTTCGTTATGCTGATCATCTCATTCAATATCTTCGGTTCGCTCTCTATGCTGATCATCGACAAGCAGGATGACATCGGCACACTCAAGGCGATGGGTGCGGACAGCACCCTGATAAAGAAGATTTTCGTCCACGAGGGGTGGATGATCACCCTCTTCGGCATCGCGGCCGGACTTCTGGCAGGACTTCTCATCTGCTGGCTCCAGATACGCTTCGGATTCGTCAGGATGCCGGGCAATTTCGTTGTGGACGCCTACCCTGTCGCAGTGCAGTGGCAGGACATCGCCGTGACGGCTGCCGGAGTCGGCCTGATAGGCTACATAATCGCAAGAATGACAAAAGGGCGGCTCCTCTGACGGAAGCCTGCCCTTTATATACTAAAACCTAAACCGATATATAGATGCAGAAAACGGTCGGAACGCTGCATCGATTTTCAATTTTTTTCAATTTTTTTGAAAAATTCCTGGATTTTCCCTGCAAGGGAGGGTCCTACGACCGCTGAAAGGTCCTCCAGTGAGGCTTCCCTGACCCTCTTGAGGCTCTTGAAATGAGAGATCAGCTTCTGCTCGGTGACTTCGCCGACCCCCGGGACTGAACGGAGCCCGCTGATTGTCATAGTGGTCCTGCGGCGCAGGCGGTGGTGGGTGATTCCGAAGCGGTGCGCCTCATCGCGGATGTGCATCAGCACCCTGAGCGAGGAGGAGTTCCTGTCAAGGAAGAGAGGCAGCGGATCCCCGGGTATGATGATCTCCTCCATCCTCTCGGCAAGGCCTACCACATACATCCTGTCGGCGATACCAAGTTCGGAGAGCGCTTCCAGGGCGAAGCTCAGCTGCCCCTTGCCGCCGTCGATGACCACCAGCTGCGGCAGGTCCTCCCCTTCGGCCATCATCCTTGAATACCTGCGGTTGACCACCTCCTTCATAGAAGCGTAGTCGTTGGCGCCGACAACTGTCTTGATGAGGAAATGGCGGTAGTCCTTCTTGCTCGGCAGGCCGTCCCTGAAGACTACGCAGGCCGCCACAGGGTTGGTGCCCTGGATATTGGAGTTGTCGAAGCACTCGATATGACGCGGCGGGACATTCATCCCCAGGTCTTTCTGAAGCTGCGCCACCACCTTCTCTGACTTCTCTATCCTCTTCGGCAGGCTCTTCTCCTGAAGCAGCTTGTATGTCTCCATATCGAGGATGCCGTGACCCACGGTCTTCTCGCGCTCGTGGTGCGCCTCCAGCAGCGCGAGCCTCTCCTTCCACTGCTGCGCTTCCTCGAAGAGCATCTGCTTCGAAGCCTCGAACATCCTGTCGCGGCACTCGGAGATGAGTGCGCGCGTGCGGCCGCTCAGCAGCTTGCGGATATCCTCTATCTGCGCCTGATACTCCTCTTTGGAGAAGGCCCCGACGCAGGGGCCTGCGCATTTGCCGAGGTGATAGTTGAGGCAGGTGCGGAGCTTGCCGCCCCCGATCTGCTCCGGAGTCAGCGGATGGGCGCAGATCCTGAGCCTGTAGAGCGACCCTATCATATCCAGCAGCCTGTGGGCGAACTGGACTGAGGCATAGGGACCGAAATAGGATGAACCGTCACGCACATACCTGCGGGTCAGCATCACTCTCGGGAAAGGTTCGTTGCGTATGCAGATCCAGGGATAGGTCTTGTCATCCTTCAACAGGATGTTGTAATGGGGCTGAAGCTGCTTGATGAGGTTGTTTTCGAGCAGAAGAGCATCCTCCTCCGTCTCCACTACCGTGTACTGGAGGTCTGCTATATGCTCCACCAGCGCCCTGGTCTTGCGGTTCAGCTGCTCCGGAGGGCGGAAGTACTGGCTCACGCGCCGCTTCAGGTCTTTCGCCTTTCCGACGTAAATCACTGTGCCACTGCTGTCAAGGTAGCGGTATACTCCGGGGTCGTGAGGCAAAAATTCTATTTTCTCTTTAAGTTCCAATTAAAGTATTACCTTTGTATCCTATGGCTCCAAAAAGCCCTTTCCTATGAAGGTCAAAACAAAAGTAATCAATAAATCCGACATAATGAAGGCCATCCATATGAGAGGGCCGATAGGTTGGATTATTGCCACTGTGGCGTATCAGCTGCTTGGCTTCAAGAAGGTTAACAAAGTCTGCGACCGTTACAAGCAGTACAAGGGTGCTGAATTCTCCGCCCACGTAATGCGCGGGATGGGGGTCCGCTACGACCTCAACCCGGGCCAGTATGACAATATCCCTCAGGAGGGTGCCTTCATCACCATCTCGAACCACCCGATCGGATCGCTCGACGGAATGATCCTCAACACTGTCATCGGCACGATGAGACCGGACTTCAAGATAATGACCAACTTCCTCCTGACAATGATTCCGCCGCTGAAGGAGAGCTTCATCGCGGTCAACCCGTTCTCCGAGGAGGTTTCCAGCCGCAAGAGCATCAGCGGACTCCGCATCGCCAAAGAGCATCTGGCCCAGGGCGGCAGCCTCGGGCTCTTCCCTGCCGGCGAGGTCTCCACATACCAGCGTCCGAACCGCCGCTCGTCGCTGAAGCGCCACGTCATCGAGGACATCCCTTGGCCTGACTCCATCATCAAGCTGATCCACAATGCAGAAGTGCCTGTGATCCCGGTCTATTTCGAGGCGCAGAACTCAAAGTTCTTCCACTTCCTGGGCCGCATCCACCCGTTCCTCCGCACCCTCAGGCTGGTCAAGGAGCTCTTCAACAAGAAGGGGCAGACCATCCCGATGCGTATCGGCAAGCCGATTCTGCCAAGCGAACTGGCTGAATACCAGACCAACGAGCAGCTGGCGGCTTATCTCCGCAGCCGCGTCTATGCAATGGAGTCCGAATTCAACAACTCCAACCGCACGACGTCCGTCCAGCCGGAGACTGTGGTCCCTATCGCGCTCCCTCGCGACAAGAAGGCCGTGGTCAAGGAGATGGAGCGCCTGAAGGCAGACGGAAAGAAACTCTTCGAGCTTTCGTCCTACCAGTGCTATCTGGCTGACCCTGAGAATATCCCTGTCACCCTTATGGAACTCGGACGCCGCCGCGAGGAGGCTTTCCGCGACACCGGCGAAGGGTCCAACAAGGCCATCGACACCGACCAGTTCGACAGCTACTACAAGCATCTCATCCTCTGGGACTTCAAGCAGAAGAAGATTGCAGGTGCATACCGTCTGGGCATAGGCAGCGAGATTTATGAGAAATTCGGAGTGAAAGGGTTCTACTCCAGCACCCTGTTCAACTATTCTTCCGAATTCGAGGGGACTCTGAAAGAGTGCATCGAGCTCGGAAGATCGTTCGTCAGCCTCGAGTACCAGAAGGAGGCGCTTCCGCTGATGCTTCTCCTCAAGGGCCTGATGTACACTCTGATGCGCTATCCTGATGCAAAGTATTTCCTCGGTCCAATGAGCATCAGCAACTCATATCCGAAGTTCTACCAGAGCCTGATGGTCTACTATCTGGAGAATATGCACAGCGCACCTCTCTCCGATGCGGCGTCGCCTACCACCGCCTTCACCCCTGACTACCTCCGTATCAACCCGAAGGATCTGCTCAGACGCAAGATGGACAGCTTCGAGAAGTTCGACCGCTTCCTGATGAAGCTCTCCGACAACCAGTACAGGATGCCGACCCTCGTGAAGAAGTACATCAAGATCAACGCGAAGATTCTCTGCTTCAACGTCGACCCTAACTTCAACTACAGCCTCGACGGCCTGATTCTCCTGAAGCTCACCGAGTACCCTCGCCAGGAAATCCTCGCGATGACCAAGGACATCACCAACCCTCTCGAGCGCGAAACCTACCTCAACCGCTTCGGTTACTCACTCAAGAACTAGGAAGTTCCGGCTGCCTTCGGGCTCGGGCAGGTTTTTGAGATAGCAGCGGCGCTTGACCTGGGCGCTCCGCTGACTCGCGTCCCGTCCGCTACAAACGCGTCCTGACCGTGTTTTGTAAGCGGTTGACAATCAGACAATAAAGTAAAATGGCTTCCCGAAATTCGGGAAGCCAAAATACGTAAAGTATTGAGTTAAAACGATTTACAAATCACGCACAACATTCGTAGGCCGGGAGCGGCGGGGTTTGGGGCGGAGCGCCCAGTTAAAGCGCCGGCGGCGGCGCTACCAAGGCCAGATGTTGCTCAGGAGCGAGAGGTTGTCGGTGAAGTAGAGATATGCCAGGCCTGCAACGGCGAGGATCAGGATCACTCTCAGCACTTTTCTCCACAGCGGAGTCTTTTTCGGAGCGAACGGGTCATCGGCATTCACCTTCGGATACTTCGCCTGATGAGTCAGGAACTTGCCGAACGGAATGCTGACAGGGATGGAGGTGTTGACAGCCCAGCCGTTGGCGTTGAGCACCGGAGCCAGGTTGCGGTGGCGGAGCTTGCTCCAGGCAATCAGCATCGAAGGTCCGGAGATGATGAGCATCAGACCCAGAACCACCAGAATCATACCCCACCAAGGAAGCGATACAAACGCCTTCGCGGCAGTCACCAGGAAACCGCCTATCATTCCAAGGGCCAGGCCGATTGCAGCGAAAATTCCGCAGAACTTGGCTATGTCGAAAGCAGGCTTGGCCGGAGCGGCCGGAGCGGCTCCAGGGGTTGCGCTCTGGATGTTTGTCATTGCACCGCCTGCAGACCCCTCGAGATTTGCCATCGACTTGCTCTCCTTGTCCGCAGCAATCTTGTTGATCTGGGTGCTGCACCAGTTGAAGAACTTGCGGTACGGTGACCAGAATGCCTGACGGATGTTGATAGGGTTCTCCACGACCTTCACTACAGTGGCATCCCAGTCGCGGCCTTCTCTGTCATAGAACACAGCGTTCTTTCCAACCCTGATGTCACGGACAGAACCAACTGTCAGGGCAGCCACTATCTGCATCTTCTCCCCGGTCTTGCGCAGAGTGCAGTCGCAGTAGACGAGGAACATCCCGCTCAGTCCCGCCATATCACCGTGCTGACCCATATCCTTGACATTAAGGCACAGCTCACAGCAGCGCTGGTCGATATAAAGCTTTCCGACCTTCACGGCACTCTCATCGAGTGAATAATAGAGCTTGTTGAAAGAGACATAGTTGTGAAGGAACTCATACAGATGGCCGTAAAGACGTATGAATCTGTTCAGCGGAGCCACAAGCGCGGTCTCAGCAGCCACGGAGCTGTCGAGAAGCTCAGTGCCTCCGTTCTCGATGGCGGCCTTTGCTGCAGTATATGCGTCAATCTTTGCCAGGACAGAGTTCCACTGCTCCTCGGAGATGGAGGATGCACCGCCGAACTCAACGTCGAACACAAGAGCCTTCAGTTTAGAGAAGGCAGCCTGCCAGGCAGGGTTGATGCCTCCGCAGAGAGGGAGCATCGCCTCTTTCTCCGGCCTTGCAAGAGGGCAGGCGGCTATCTGCGCGTTGTCGGCTGAAATGTTGTCACCGCTGACCTTTGAGATGTTGTCCACAGAAACGTCGAGGGCAGCACGGCAATCCTCATTGAACGACACGAGCTTGCAGCGGACGAAATAGTCAGCGATCTTCTCGCGCAGGGCGTTGCAGGCATCAGCGGCCGCAGCCGTGTTCTCACCGTAAGGAGCGTCAAGCTCTGCCTTCTGAACCGCTGCCTCTTTCGCAGCTGCGGCACGGTCAGCCACGCCTGCCATATATTTGTCGATATCTTCTACAGAGACTGTATCCTTTTCAAGTCCGAGAGACTTGAGGAGAGACTTCGCAGACTCAGCGAGGAGCTTTCCCTCTTCAGTAGTGTCATTGAAATCGGCAATAGCAATCTCGGAAGCCCCTTTCAAAAGGAGGTCCTTGTCCTTGAGCGCGGCGGTAGCCCACCTGGCGGCTTCAGCAACCTCATTCACACGGATGCGCCCGTCGCCGTCGGCATCGAGCACCTTCAGTGTTTCAGGATCAAAAACAAGGTTGTCAGCAGGACAGCTGTGGATTGTCCACAGTTTCTGGTCCAGTTCGCCCAGACGTGCGATGTCTTCGCCGCTCTGCACAGCGATACGCACTGCTCCGCCCAGAGAGCAGTACTTCCAGTCATATTTGTCAGATTTAGCCATATTTGTATTATTACTTAGTTGCAAAGATATAAAAAATTATGGTACAGGATCATAGCCGCTGCCTCCCCAGGGGGCGCAGCGGAAGATGCGCCTGACGGCGAGCCAGGACCCTTTCAGGAGACCGTACTTCTGCAGAGCCTCGAGCGCATAGTTGGAGCAGGTCGGCGTGTAGCGGCACTGCCGGCCCATATATGGCGAAAGGACTATCTGGTAGAGCCTAATCAGCTTTACCGGGAGCCATATCAGCAAGGATTTCAGAGAGACTCCTTTCGATCTGTTCATATTCAACCACCTCCCTGCCCACATACTGGACAAAAATGTCGTAACTGTGCCCTTCGAGAAGGGAAGCATTAAGCCTGAATGCCTCCCGCACCCTGCGCTTGAGCAGATTGCGTTTCACCGCCCTCTTGAAGTGGCGTTTCGGCACCGACACGCCGAAATCCCCCTCGCCCTCAAGATAGCTGACCCTGAGAGGAAATCTGAAGAGAGACTTTCCCCTTTCCAGAAGAGAAAGGACCTCGCGGGTGTTCATCTATCTTGCGTCAGTATATTTGGAGAGCGCTTCGGCAATAGAGTGGACCTCAGCGTTCGGGGCTTCGATCTCAACGGTGAAACCGGCATCCTTCACAGCCTTGGCAGTCGAAGGGCCGTAGGTTGCGAAGAGAAGTTTCTCCTGCTTGAACTCAGGGAAGCTTGCAAGCAGCGACTTGATGTCAGAAGGGCTGTAGAATGCGACCATATCGTAGGAGTGGATGTCCAGGCCGGTGAGGTCGTTGTCCACTGTACGAACGAAGACGGCGCTTCCGAACTTCAGCTTCTCTTTGGTGAAAAGCTTCTGCATATCAGGCTTCAGGGAGTCTGTGCAGGCAATCAGGAAGTTCTCAGCCTTGTGCTTTGTCCCTATTGCATCGAGGAGAGAGGCGGTCGTGCCGCTGCCGAAGAAAATCTTGCGCTTGCGGTAAACTATGTACTTCTGGAGGTAGACAGCGATGGCCTCGCTCTGGCAGAAATACTTCATTGTCTCAGGGACAGCCACTCTGGTCTGCTCGCAGATCTTGAAGAAGGAGTCGATGGCAGTGCGCGATGTGAAGACAATTGCAGAATAGTCGAGGATGGTGACTCTCTGCGCCACAAAATCCCTTACGGTCACACCCTCAACCCTGAAGAAAGGGTTGAAGTCTATCTGGATCCCGCGTTTGGAAATGAGTTCGGCGTATGGAGATGTGCCCGTTGGAGCAGGCTGAGAGATAAGGACTTTCTTAATTGCCATTGGACATTATGTTAACTGCCACACAAATCGGTAGAATATCAAGGGCGCAAAGATACAAAAACCAGAAAAAACGAGAAAATCCTGATGAATTTATTATATCAAAACTTCTTTTTCCATAAACAATGTATCCTGCAGCCGCAACCGCTATGAGAAGCACAAAGATAAAAGTGCGTGATATATCCGGGAAAACTCTGACCAGCAGTGCTGTCAAAGATGAGAGCAGCACCACCGGAACCATAATGGAACAGCTCACCATTGAGACCTGCCTCATCACTCCGGGACGCCCCGAAAGCCACCCGGATACCGCCAGGCAGATGCGCCTGAAAAGCATCAGCGCCACCAGCACGACGAGCGTCATCCAGTAGCTGAGCGACGAGGCCCCGTCGATGAGAAGGGTCAGCGCATAAACCGGCAGCAGAAGCAGATACGAAAGATAGATGGAATCGCAGTCATACTTGTTGCCGAGCACCTCCATAGTGCTGTTGTTGCCGCGGATCACGAATGTGGCACCCCTGAGTGCAACCACAACCCTGCTGAAGCTGAGCAGCAGCATCACAGCCACCGCCAGCAGGAACACCAGCACGGATGCCGGCGGCACAGCGGGAACCGCCGCCGCGTCGGACATCATCCCGTCAAGGACCAGGCTGCTGCCGGGCCATAGTTCGTTTCCCATCAGTTCCCCCGTTTGGCCTTGTGGCCCATTTCAGTCAGAATCGCAACCACCTTGTCGCGGAAATCGCCCTGGATGAGTATCTCCCCGTCCTTGGCGGAGCCGCCCGAACCGCAGCGCGCCTTGAGCGCCCTGCCGAGCTCCTCCAGCTCCGCGTCGCTGCCCTCGAAGCCTGAGACAAGCGTCACCTGCTTGCCTGCACGGCGCCGGCGGTCAATTGTGACCACAAGCCGCTGAGCCTTCGGAACTGCCGGCTTTTCAGCCGCAACTTCCTGAGTCCCAGGTTCAGGGCACTCCAGGCCAAAGGCACTTGCAAGTTTCTCTCTCCAGTCTTCAACCGGCATGGCAGTTGTTAATTTTTCGCAAAGTTAGTATAAAAGATTATCTTTGCTTTTTATACCAAACAGAATTTTACAAAAACTCATAATGGAGAAAAAACAGTTCACACTTGTCAACCGCATCATCTCCGCAATTGTGGCCGTGCTGGCATCGCTGGTATACCTGCTGACGATAGAGCCGACCACCAGTTTCTGGGACTGCGGCGAATTCATCGCTTCATCATACAAGCTTGAAGTGGGCCACCCGCCGGGAAACCCTGTCTTCAACCTCTTCGCACGATTCTTCACCATATTCGTCGACCAGACCCACGCCGCAATGGCTGTCAACGCGATGAGCGCTGTCTGCTCGGGTCTGACCATATTTTTCCTCTACCTGACCATCGTCCATTTCGCACGCCGCATATTCGAGATCCGCGGCAAGCAGATCTCAAGGGCCAACGCAGTGGCGGTCTTCGGAGCCGGCATCGTGGGCGCGTTCGCCTACTGCTTCTCCGACACCTTCTGGTTCTCCGCTGTAGAGGGAGAGGTCTATGCGATGTCGTCGCTCTTCACGGCGATAGTCTTCTGGGCCATCCTCAAGTGGGAGGAGCAGGCCGACGAGCCGTATGCAGACCGCTGGCTGGTGCTCATCTGCTTCCTGATGGGCCTCTCGGTGGGAGTGCACCTCCTCAACCTGCTGACCATCCCGGCGATTGTCTTCATCTACTACTACAAGAAGCACTCTGAGCCTGTCTCATTCCTGCGGGCGTTCGGCATCCTCGCCCTCTCGGGCGTCATCCTCGCCGTCATTCTCTTCGGCATCATACCGTATCTCCCGAGAGTGGCCGCAGGTGTCGACAGACTCTTCGTCAACAGTTTCGGGGCCAAGTTCGACGTGGGCGCCGCAGTATTCATGCTGCTGCTCCTCGCAGGATGTTTCCTGCTGATGTCCTGGCTCCGCAAGAAACAGAAGGCACTGCTCCACACGGCGACCCTCTGTTTCACCGTGATTGTGATAGGATACTCCCTCTTCACAATCTCCATCATCCGCGCCAGCGCCGGCACCCCGACCAACGAGTATCAGCCTGACAACCCTTACACCCTGATCCGATACATCGGCCGCGAGCAGTACGGCTCGACCCCTATACTCTACGGAGAGTCCTTCAACTCCCCTTATGAGGGCAAGTTCTCCAGCTACTACACCCCTCTCGACGGCAAGTATTTCAAGGCCCCTAACGTGGAGGCGGAGTTCAGCAGCGAGGCGAAGATGCTCTTCCCGAGGATGTGGTACACCCAGAACGACACATACAAGAGCTTCTACAAGGAATACTGCACCGGCTACAACATCAAGCGCGCAAAAGTCTACGGCACAACCGTGAACGTCCAGATGCCGACGATGAAGGACAACCTCCGCTTCTTCTTCGACTATCAGGTCAACTATATGTACGTGCGCTACTTTATGTGGAACTTCGTCGGACGCCAGAACGACTTCCACGGACAGGTGCCGGGCGACCTTGTATCGGGCAACTGGGAGAGCGGCATAGGGTTCCTCGACAGGGCGCGTCTCGGCGACCAGAGCGAAGCTCCGGACTACCTCGTGCACAACCGCAGCAAGAACCACTACTTCTTCCTGCCATTCATACTCGGCCTCATCGGTCTCTTCTTCCAGCTGAAGCACGACGAGCGCAACTGCTGGGTCACCGTACTGCTCTTCATCCTCACCGGCCTGGCGATTGTGGTCTACCTCAACCAGCCGCCTTTCCAGGTGCGCGAGCGCGACTACGCGTACGCAGGTTCCTTCTATGTATTCACCATCTGGATAGGACTTGGGGTGCTCGCTGTCCAGAAGTGGCTTGAAGGGAAGAAGGAGAGCGTCGCAACCGCTTCCGCAGCTGCGGCAATCTGTCTCACAGTGCCCGTGCTGATGGGATGCCAGAACTGGGATGACCACGACCGCAGCGGACGCTACACTGCACGCGACCTTGCCTACAACTACCTCAACTCCTGCGGTCCGAACAGTATGCTTGTCACACACGGCGACAACGACACCTTCCCTCTCTGGTATGCTCAGGAAGTGGAAGGCATACGCACAGACGTCAGGATTGTCAATTCGTCACTCCTCGGCACCGACTGGTACATCGACCAGATGAAGCAGAAGTTCTATGAATCGGAGCCTGTCCCGATCTCGATTGAAAGGGTCCAGTACCTCTACGGCACCAATGACTATGTCCCAGTCAGGGATGTGGTGGACCACCCTATCCTGGCCTCCGACGCCATCTCCATCTTCAAGAACCCGAAATATGTGACCGAACAGGGGCTCGACTATGTCCCGGGGCACAAGATAATGGTTCCTGTCAACAAGGAGAACGCGCTCAAGAGCGGCATCGTGAATCCCGAGGACGCTGACAGGATCGCAGAGTTCATCTTCTTTGAGATCAAGGATGACAGCATCTCCAAGTTCGACCTCATAATGCTCGACATCCTGGCCAACTACGACTGGTCACGGCCGTTCATGTTCGTCTCCAGAGGCGAGACCAGGCTCGGGCTCGAGCCATGGCTCCAGAACGACGGCCTCTGCTACCGCCTGAGCCCTGTTCTGAACCCGGGCAAGGAGGAGAGGATTGATGCTGACCAGATGTACGACCGCCTGATGAACGTCTACAGATTCGACTCGCTGAAAGACACAACGATGCACGTGGACTACCAGAACATCTACACCTTCTGTGCTGTCTCACCTGTCCGCGAGATGTTTGTCTCCACAGCGGGGGCCCTCCTCGACAAAGGCGAGAAGGAAAAGGCTGTCGAACTCCTCGACAAGGGACTCGAAGTGACCCCTAAGCGCAACTTCCCGTACAATGTCTCGATGTTCAGGAGCATCAACGAATACTCGCTGATCTCCTTTGTCGAGAGCTACCTTTCCGCCGGTGAGAAGGAGAAGGCCGTCGCCGTCGCCCGCGACTTCGCCGACGATACATACAATGTCATCCTCCTCTACTCCACCAGAATCGGCCTGGGCGAGGACGATGTCATCAACAAGAAACTCGCGGAAGACTCTATCAGCCTCTACCTCTATATGGTCAAGGTGCTCCAGGCCTACGGCGAGAACGATGTCGCAGACGAACTGATGGCGAAACTCAAGGCTTAGCCCTGAGCCCTACTTGACAATATGGATTTCCTCGGTGATGACTGTCACCGAGGTTTCTTTTTCCCTGGCCTTCTTGACGGCGATCGGGCTGCGGTCTTCGTACGCTATGACGAACGCTGTCTTGAATCCGGCCTTCTTCACCTTGGAGAGGGCTTTCTCTGCCTCGGCGTAGGTGCGGAAGAGGCCTGCCGCACAGAGGTATTTGCCTGACGGCTGCTTGTGGAGATAGACCGGGCTCACGCCCTTCAGCTGTTTCACGGACGGCTTGGAGGCGGCCACGAACATCTGGATCTGATAGACCAGTCCGGAAGGCAGGGTGTTGTTCTCAGCGAACGCCCCTTTCTGGCCGACGGTCAGGGTATAGTCGAACTCCTCCTCCGCCTCCTCGAACTCGAATCCGCCGAGGGTGCCGAAGGAGTGCTTGGACGCGAAATAGGAGTTGTCCGGTGCGGTGACTGTCAGTTTTGCGACAGCAGCGGCCTCGCTCTGGGAGACAGCGGTCCTGACAGGGTTCTCCTGGCGGAGCACGTAGATCACGACGCTGTCCCTCCCGCAGTCGCGGTCAGAGGCGAACACGGTGTATTTTCCGTCAGGGGTGTCGCAGTAGAGCAGGTCGTTGCCTGTCGAGGAGTACGGGAATCCGAGGTTGGAGACATCGTCCCACTTCTTGCTCCGCTCGTTCCAGCGCGCGCTGTAAAGGTCATAGCCCCCCATCCCGAAAAGGGAGTCCGCAGCGAAGAAAAGAGTCCTGCCGTCGCGCGAAAGCATTGGGAAGAGGACATTGCCCTGTGTCAGCACATCCTCCAGCACCTTCTCCGGAGCACCCCAGGTCTTCTCGTCCAGAAGTTCAGACCAGCCGATGCCGCCGTCGCGGGCAGTCAGCAGAACCTCGGCACCTTCAGGGCAATAAACGCCATCGGCAGTCCAGCTCTTGTCGGCGAAGTGGCTGTACCATAGGAAGAAGTCCTTGCGGGGGACACGCTTCTGCGCCAGAACCGCCGGAAGGGCGGAGTATTCCAGCAGTGCACGGCCGTTTTCGGACTCCACCAGCCCCACAAAAGCCTCGGCGTCCCCGAAGTCACGGTGACGGAGACGGTCATAGGCAGCGGATGCCTTGTCGAACTGATACGACTTCTTGAGGGCGGCCGCTTCACTCAGCGTCTGAGCGCCAGCAGAGGCCGTCACAAATATCAGAGAGAGGAGTAGGAGTCTTTTCATTTGCCTGTTTTTCGACAACAAATTTAGGCAATTACTTCTTATAATGAGAAAAAAGTGTAAATTTGCAGGCTACTTTCGAAGCAAAGTGTTTAGAATTAAATTAATTTAAAAACATAAACTTTATGCAAAGCAAAGGTGCCATCACATTCGTGGCAATTCTCATCGGCCTGGCCTGCCTGTTCCAGCTCTCTTTCACAGCTGCGACAGCAATCCAGGAAAAGAAAGCTGCAAAGGCTGCTCAGCAGGTAGTCGAGCAGGTGCAGCAGACTCCTTCTTTTGCTGAGGTTTCAGAGCTTGACAGAGCATTCTATCTCGACTCCGTAAACACAGTGGCCAACAAGACTTATCTTGATTCAATGGCAAACGAGAAGGTTTATTTCTCATACACTTACAAAGACGTCAAAGAGAAAGAGCTCAACCTCGGCCTTGACCTCAAGGGTGGTATGAACATCGTCCTCCAGCTCGACCTCGCCGACCTCGTCCGTTCCTGCGCACGTGAAAAGACCACAGAGCAGTTCAACGAGGCAATGACAAGGGCCAAGGAGATTTCAGACAACTCCCACGAGGACTTCATCTCTGTCTTCGCCGATGTCTGGAATGAAATCGCCCCTAACCAGAGACTTTCATTCGACATCGACCTCGACAAGCTGAGCGGTGATGTGAAGAACAAGGCGAAGGCCACCAACGAGGAGATCATCGAACTCCTCAAGGAAGAGGCAAAGAGCGCAATTGACAATTCATATCAGGTTGTCGAGCGCCGTGTCAACCAGTTCGGTGTAGCACAGCCGAACATCCAGAAGGTTGCCGGCACCGGCCGCATCCTCGTCGAACTTCCGGGCGTCAAGGAACCTGAACGCGTCCGCAAGCTCCTCCAGGGTACTGCATCCCTCGAATTCTGGGAGACCTACACATATCAGGAA
Organism: Bacteroidales bacterium; assembly: GCA_045599325.1. Classification (GTDB taxonomy): domain Bacteria; phylum Bacteroidota; class Bacteroidia; order Bacteroidales; family UBA932; genus Cacconaster. Next base: position 25,316 of record JAZRVT010000046.1, read on the forward strand.
CTCGCTCCATACCTCCAGGAACTCAACGAAGAGATCCGTCTCAAGAACGAGGCTATGGAAGCAGCAGAGGCAGAGGTTGCAGAGCCTGCAGAGGCTGAAGCCGCAGAGCCTGCAGAGGCTGTCGCAGAAGACGCCCCTGAATCAGAGCTCGAGGCACAGCTCGAGTCCGCACAGGACGACAACGCAGCAGTTGAGGCAATGATGAAGGCCAACCCTCTCTTCAGCCGCCTCCAGTCACTCGGCGGAAACGGCGCCTGCCTCGGTATCGCACACTACCGTGACACCGCCCTCATCAACACCTGGATCGCTGAGCACAGGAACCTCTTCCCTTCAGACTTCGTTCCTGCCTGGAGTTTCAAGGCATTCTCCTACGGCGACGTCACTCCTGACACCTATTTCGAACTCGTGGCCCTCAAGAACCACGTCGGAAAGGGTCCGGCTCTCGAAGGCAAATACATCACCTCCGCACAGGTCAACTACAACCAGATGTCCGGCGCTGCTGAAGTCAGCATGTCAATGAACAGCAAGGGTGCGACCGAATGGGAGAACATCACAGGCGAGAACATCGGCCATCAGATTGCAATCGTAATGGACGGCCAGGTCTACTCATACCCTAACGTACAGAACAAGATTTCAGGCGGCAACAGCTCTATCACCGGCAACTTCACACAGGAAGAGGCCGACGACCTCGCCACCGTCCTCAAGTCCGGCAAGCTCTCAACCCCTGCACGTATCGTCCAGGAGCAGGTTGTCGGTCCTTCACTCGGTAGCGCATCCATCAGGGCAGGTCTCATCTCCTTCATCATTGCTTTCCTCGCAGTGCTGATCTATATGATCGTCTTCTACCGCCGCGCAGGTGTTGCAGCCGACATCGCACTCCTCTGCAACGTGCTCTTCCTCTTCGGAGCCCTCGCATCATTCGGAACAGTCTTCACACTCTCCGGTATCGCAGGTCTCGTCCTGACAATGGGTATGGCGGTCGACGCGAACGTCATCATCTATGAACGTATCAAGGAGGAACTCAACGCCGGCAAGGCTCTCCGCCTCGCAATCCACGACGGTTACCACAACGCATACAGCGCAATCCTCGACGGCCAGATAACCACCATCCTGACAGGTATCATCCTCTTCATCTTCGGCAGCGGCTCCATCAAGGGTTTCGCAGCTGTCCTCGTCATCGGTATCATCACTTCAGTCCTCACTTCAATCTTCATCACCCGACTGATTTTCGAAGCACGCCTGAAGAGAAACAAAGACATCACCTTCGCTTCAGAGGCTACGAAGAACTTCATGAAGAACACTCATATCGACTTCCTGAAGATCCGCAAGACCACTTACATCGTATCAGGTATCGTCTGCCTCATCTGCCTCGTAAGCTGCTTCACCAAGGGCTTCTCACTCGGTGTTGACTTCAGCGGCGGCCGTACATACACTGTCCGCTTCGACCAGCCTGTCACCCCTGAGGCAGTCCGCGCAGCAACTCTCGAAGAGTTCGGCGAGGCCGCAGAGGTCAAGCAGTTCGGCGGTGCATCACAGATGCGCATCACCACCAAGTACAAGATCGAAGACAAGTCCGACGCTACTGACCGTGAGATCGAGAACAAGCTCTACAATGCACTGAAAGGCTTCTACGCAAACGAGCTCACTCCTGACGGATTCACCTCGACTCTGGAGAACCCTAACGGTATCGTTTCTTCCGACCGCGTCGATGCATCAATCGCATCGGAGATGAAGCGCGACGCTGTCATCGCAGTCATCATCGCACTCTTCGTGATCTTCGGCTACATCGCCTTCAGGTTCAAGAACTGGACCTGGGGTATCGGCGGTGTCACCTCCCTTGTCCACAACTCAATCATCATCATCGGCTTCTACTCGATCTTCAGCGGTATCCTGCCGTTCACTCTTGATGTGGACCAGACATTCATCGCAGCCGTGCTGACCATCATCGGTTACTCAATCAACGACAACGTGGTCATCTTCGACCGTATCCGTGAATACAAGACACTCTTCCCTAAGCGCGACCTTGCACAGAACATCAACGAGGCGTTGAACTCAACTCTCTCACGTACCATCAACACCTCACTGACCACACTCCTCGTGCTCATCGCAATCGCAGTGTTCGGCGGTGAAAGCATCCGCGGCTTCTCAGTCTCCCTCGCACTCGGCGTAATCGTCGGTACTTATGCATCAATCTTCATCGGTACCCCTCTGATGTACGACCTCAACCGCAGGAAACTCGAAAAGACAGCCAAGAGCAGCAAATAACCATTAACCTCTATAGTAAGAAGGCGGACCCGTTTGAGTCCGTCTTCTTTTTTTGTGCTTTGGCTTCGCTTGTCCCCCTATTCCAGCAGATTCATCACGGAGCGGCGGCGGTTGTCAGTCATATGGGCATAGACCTGGGTGACCCGGACATCGCTGTGGCCGAGAAGCTCCTTCACATCATAGATGCTGGCACCTCTTGATATGAGCATCGTGGCGAAACTGTGGCGTCCCACGTGGGACGAGACGACCTTGCTCACCCCGGCCCTCGCCGCTATCTTCTTCAGCCGGTTGTTGATGGTCGCCGTCGCCGATAGAATCGCCCTGTCCTCAATGAACGGGCCGGAGCAGGGACTCGAGAACTCCAGAAGCGGGAAGACATACTCGCTGCCTTCGGCAAAGATGTTCCTGTAACTCTCCAGAATCAGCTTTACCTTTTCCACAACAGGCACCACCACCTTACGGTGAGTCTTTTTCATCCTGACGGATATGTTATACCCGTCATAGTCACTCCACTTGAGCAGCAAAAGGTCAGAAATGCGCAATCCTGTATAACATTCAACAATGAAGATGTCCCGCGCCGCCTTCTCCAGGCTGCCCGGCCTGACCGCAACTTTCTCAATGCGGTCAACCTCTTCCTGCAGGAGATATGTGCGCTCAGTTCCATTGCGTGAGAGTTTCATCCCCTTGACGGGGTTCACCTTGACGCCGGCGCAGTCGAGCATCCTGGAAAGAGTCTTCAATGCCTCCACAACAGTGTTGCGGCTGTTTCCGCAGACATCAGTCAGATACTTCTCAAAACCTTTGACCACATCTTCATTGATGCGGTTGACGGGAAGGATGCGCCCCTGATTGTAGTTCAGCAGCTTGCGTGTCGTTGCCCTCGCCGCCCGGTAACAGGAGTAGCGGCCCTGCTTCTTGAGCTCATCGGCATACCTTACTGCAAACTCAAAGAAATCATCCCTTTTCTCTCTTCTAAACAGTGAATCGAATAATGTATCCATAATAGTATTTTTAGTGGGTTAATCCCTAAAGTTAACGCAATCTTACTGACATCAGATTGCAGCTCACGGCCGTTAGATTGCTGCTAGCAGTCTCTTCACTGCTTGTATCGAGCAGATCGAGCCGAACGGCATCGAGACTCTGCGTGATGCAAAGGCTGAGTACCTCAAGAACGTCGGCCAGCTCCGTCTTGCTGAGGCTGAGGTCCAGAAGGCTCA
>JAZRVT010000047.1:0-2018 GCA_045599325.1 Bacteroidales bacterium
GTCGAACCACTCCAGATAAGGCATTGTGTGTGCGCTCCGGTCAAACCCTTCGGCGAGGGATTCGTCTGTCATTGCGGCAATCTGGTGAGGCTGGCGGTCAGGCATCCTCTTCTCGGGCCACAGGGGCTCTCTCTCCCAGCAAAAGGCGTTGAAGCAGATAAGTGCCGCTACGGCGAGCAGAATCATTCTTTTCATAAGGCGTCGGTTTAGAATATCCGGAGATGTACGGAGAAGCGCTACTTCCTGATGAACTCGACGCGGCGGTTCCTGGCGCGGCCCTCGTCGGTGCTATTGTCGGCAATCGGTTCGCTCGAGCCTTTGCCCACTGCGGAGAGACGGCTGACGTTCACGCCCATCTCGACGAGGCGGTTGACGATGGCCTCTGCTCTCTGCTGGCTGAGTTTCTGGTTGATGGCTGCTGAGCCGGTGTTGTCGCAGTGGCCCTGCACCTCGAACTTGAGTGAAGGGTCCTGGTCGAGCAGCCCCTTGATGCGGTTGATCTCAATGTCGGCCTCCGGCTTGAGAGTGGCCTTGCCTGTGTCGAATGTGATGGCGTAGGTGATGATCTTGCCGTCGGTGGCGAGGCGGTCGTAGAGAGGCACTGCTCCCTTGGCGATACGTACATTGGAGATTCCCTTGTAATTATTGTCGGTGTCACCTTGGATATAGAACTGCAGATACTTCGGGGCGAGCATATTCGGCACGTTGCAGACGCGCACACCGTTCAGGTAAGTCTTGAAGGCGCGTTTGTTAAAGGAAACAGCTATATGATTCCAGTCATTGCATTTGACTGCGTCTTTTATCTCGTCGAAATATTTACTTCCATTGACGCTGCCTTCTGCCGGTTTCCGGCATTCCCACGAGAACCAGGAAACAATCTCGAGCCAGGCGGCGAAATTATTGTGAGAATTTACTCCGGGTTCATCTGTCATAAGGCCGAGCTCAACCTTTGTACGAGGGTCATCTTCGCCGCCGAAGTACATATCCCACTCCACGGTGAATACGTCAGGAAGGTAATCCTTCGGGTTCTTCATAAGAGGGAACACGGTGACTTGATTGCCTGTCATCAGTACCTTGCGGCCGTCAATCACAGCCACTTCGGCCTCGCCTCCGTCAAGGTCCCACTTGCTCGGGAACTCGCCGACCTGCTCGTCCTCGAAGGTGTCCTCGAAAATGATCTCGTCGCCCGGGACGAAGTCGCTCTTGGCGTATGCAGTCTCAGCCTTCTTCTTTGCAGGAACGTCGGGAGCACCTTCGGCCGGCTTCTTTGCTCCGCATTCCGTGCAGAAATTGCCGGTGTTGCCGGTGGCTCCGCAATCAGGGCAGGTCCAGGCACCCTCAGGCTGCACCTCTGCAGGCTGCTCCTCAACTTCTTCACGGCTGTTTTCCTCCTGATTGTTTGTCTGCGACTTGTCCTTCTTGGAGGTCGCTTTGTCGATACCTTTGTAGACAGCGTTCTCTACCTTGTTGCTTATTGCGTTCTCGGCTGCATTCTTCGCTCTGTTGGCAATGCGGCCCAGAACATTGCTCTGCGCCCATCCCATTCCGCACGCCAGCAGGAGTGCGAGGGCTATTGTAAGTAATTTCTTCATATTCCGGATAAGATGAATATTGTTTGAACACAAAGTTATGAAATAATTTCCATTGGGTGTACAGGCGTGGCGGCCTGACAATCTTCTATTTGCAGCCGGACCTGCCTCAGATGCGGCCCGGCTTGGAAATCATCACTCCTGTGCGGGCATTTGGATTCTGTTGTTCGCTATTATGGCCGCCGGCAGATATGAGCCTGCAGTCCTCCATCCGTTGAGGGAGACATTCACGCCCGCGAAGTCCATAGGGATTATGCCGGGGAATCTGCTGTCTGTGAGCTGGTACCGCTGGAGAGTCCAGGCATTCATCGTGCTGGCGTTGCGTGGATAGTTCATCGTGATGCCTGATCCGGCGTACGCTGAGGCGTGGTTCACAGCCCATACGTTGTCCGGGTTCCCTTCTCGAGCGAGCGCTCTCATATAATTGAA
>JAZRVT010000048.1:0-36329 GCA_045599325.1 Bacteroidales bacterium
CTCTCTCTAGAGATATAGAAAAGGCGGTTATAGCGGTGAGGATCCACCTCTTACCATTCCGAACAGAGAAGTTAAGCTCACCTGCGCCGATGATACTGCTACACCAAGTGGGAAAGTAGGTTGCCGCCACCTTTGAAGGCCTTGGACCAAAAAGTCCAGGGCCTTTTTTTTGGCTAATCAAAATTAGTGGTTGGAAAACGTGTTCAGATAAGTGTGTTTCCAAAGTGTCATGACAAAATATATGGTTGGAATCCCCTTCCCGCGATAGAACCTTTGGTCAAAATATGTGGTTGGAATTTTCAATGAAGGAGAAGACAGATATGCTTAAGCCCCTAACTTTATCCTGATTATCATCTGTCTGTCGACAAAACTGAGTTGACTTGGTGAATGTGATAGTGTGCGATCTGTGAAAAATCCAACCAGATATTTTGAATACCCCTTTTTTTTGTCCAAAAAGGCTCCGCCCCAGACCCCGCGTCGCTTCGCGACGGGCGTCAGAAGACGCCTTGTATCGCTGCTGCTGTTACTTACCAAGTCCGCATCAGCGGAGCGCCGCGGATTAGCGCCGCTGCTTCTATTGCGCCGCTGAGATTGTGAAGGCAATAGTGGAGGATTTTGACTAAATTTGCAGGGTAATGATAAATTTTTGTGATATGGTAGAGAAAGAGAACTCTGTTAGAGCATACCTTTGGAAGAATTCCTGTAAAATCGCTGCTGCATTGGTGCTGGTCTTCCTTACGTCATCACTCCAGGCAGCCAACAGAGACAAAATAGAGAAAATCGTCGATGAGACGATGCAGAGGATGACACTTCAGGAGAAGGTGGCCCAGCTGTTCGTGATACAGATCGACAGAAACAATCCGGAAGATCTCCGTCAGATGCAGGATTCTCTCGTAAAGATTGGACTTGGGGGAATCATCATAATGCGCGGCCCGATTGAACCGTTCATCGAAAGGGCAAACCATCTCCAGTCCCTGAGCAGGATCCCGCTGATCTTCTGCACCGATGCCGAATGGGGCGCAGCAATGCGTTTCTACGAATATCTCCCTTATCCGCGCCAATACCAGATCAGCAAGATACCAGATGCAGAGAAACTGCTCTACAAGATGGGGCAGAACGTCGCACGCGAGCTCAAAGACCTCAACATATACGTAAACTTCGCTCCTGTGGCAGATATTACATACGAAGCTGACATCAAAGGAGCCCAGCGCTGCTTCGGCTTCGGCTTCCCGAGAGTCACCTCTTATGCTGACGCCTATATGAGAGGAATGCAGGACTGCGGCATCTCCGCCTGCGCCAAGCATTTCCCGAGCCACGGCGACACAAAGATCGACGCCCACGTCTCGCTGCCTATGTTCGACTACACCAGAGCCCACATAGACACCACCTATCTGGTACCGTTCAAGAAACTGATCGCAGACGGAGTGGATTTCATAATGATAGGCCATCACGCCATCACAGGCATAGACTCGACGATGATTCCGGCCTCGATATCTCCGAAATGCGTAAAAGACCTTCTCAAGCGTGACCTCGGATACACCGGAATCGTGGTGACAGACGCTCTTGAAATGGGAGGGGTGGCCAATGGCCGCACCCCGGTGGAGATAATGCTCGCCGCCTATCAGGCCGGCGTCGACCTGCTGCTGATGCCGGACGAGCCACTGGCAGGCATCCAGGCAATAACTGATTCTGTCGCCTGCGGAGCCTTTCCGATGGCAGATCTTGACGAAAGGGTGAAAAAGATACTGACACTCAAGGCAGAAAGAGGCTTCTTCGATAAATCCTTCAAGCGTACAGTCACCGACGTGCCTGCAAAGATAAAGAAGGCAAGACGCCGTGATGCCCGTCTGATCATGAAGATGGAGCGCGCAATCTCAGAAATCGACCCGACTTATAAGGGAACTCTCTATGACCCGACCCTGGTTCTGGACAGGGGAAGGGACGGCAAGTAGCCTATTCGCCGAAGAGTTCGGCGTGCCGGCGGTTGATTCTGGCGTAGGTCTCGATGTAACAGTGGAAAAAACCGGTGGTCTCATCGGTGATGACCGGGCTGTCAAGCTGGATCTGCTCGATCTTCTTGAAATTGTATCCGCCGTTGACTTTCCAGCCCCAGGATTCCAGGAATCCGATATGGATTGCATCCTTCGGGCAGTAGAATGAGCAGCGCATACACATCAGGCAGTGGTGGTGGAAGCGGACGGTGCCGTCGCTGCCTCGGTAGATGTTCTTTGTAGGGCAGCTTTTGATGCAGAGGCCGCAGCCGCAGCATTTGTCCATATCGACCTTATAGAGGAACGAATTGACGTCACCGCCTATGTACTGCGGTCTGGAGACGACTGCCGAGACAATCCTCGGCCAGAGCCTGAATCCATTGAAATTCGGAATTCCACTGCTTACTTCGTACACCAGGATGTCCAGCAGTTTCTCATCCATCACGAACATTTCCTTGACAAGCCTGTCGTCAAAGCGGAAATGTATGTTGTATGGCATAAGGAAGTGGTATTCATTCCTCATCTTCGCTCCGTCGGATCTGAGCTTGCGCAGAACATACTTGGATGAGGCGTCGTTCGCGTGCTCGGTTTCGCCTGAGTTCTTGTAGATGAATACCCGGATGCCTCTTGGGAATCTCTGCTTGCGTATGAACTTGAGGAAGGCCCACGGGGCGCAGTAACCGTGGATGGGGTAGCCGAGTCCGATGATGTCATAGCCTGTCAGGTCCAGCCGCTCATTGTTGAGCGGGTCGATCTCATAGGTGGTGGTCTGCCACCCGAGGGCATCCAGCCTTTCCTTGAGTTTCCCGGTAAGGTACCTGGTGTTGAAGGTGCCCGTGAAATATAACAGCAGACAATTCATCGCACAAAGATAATCCAACAAAAGGATTATTTCTTATTTTAATGTAGATTTGCAGAATATTAGATAGAGTATGAAACAAAAGAGATTTTTTCTTCAGGAAAGCGAAATTCCGTCGCAGTGGTATAATGTCCAGGCGGATATGCCGGTCAAGCCGTTGCCAATGCTCAATCCGTCGACACGCGGGCCGGTGACTGCTGAAGAACTGTCAGAGATTTTCTGCCGTGAATGTGTGAGTCAGGAACTCAACACAACCGACAGGTGGATCGACATACCTGAGAAGGTGAGGGAGATGTATACCTACTACCGCTCTACTCCGCTGGTGCGCGCATACGGACTTGAAGAGGCTCTGGATACTCCGGCGCATATCTATTTCAAGAATGAGAGCGTCAGCCCGGTAGGCTCCCACAAACTCAATTCTGCTCTTGCCCAGGCATATTACTGCGCACAGCAGGGTGTGACCAACATCACGACTGAGACCGGCGCCGGCCAGTGGGGCACGGCACTTTCATACGCGGCAAAGCTCTTCGGCCTCGACTGCGCGGTCTATCAGGTGAAGGTGAGCTACAACCAGAAGCCTTACCGCCGCAATATGATGCAGATCTTCGGCGCACAGGTCACTCCTTCGCCGTCAATGTCAACCCGCGCCGGCAAGGACATCCTTACAGTGGATCCGAACCACCAGGGGTCCCTCGGGACTGCAATATCAGAGGCCGTGGAGCTTGCAAGGATGACTCCGAACTGCAAATACGCCCTCGGCTCCACAATGAGCCACGTCTCCCTGCATCAGACTGTCATCGGCCTTGAGGCAGAGAAGCAGTTTGAGATGGCGGGCGAATATCCGGACATCATCGTTGCCTGCTTCGGAGGCGGCTCGAATTTCAGCGGCATCGCATTCCCGTTCATGAGGCACACCTTTGCTGAAGGAGCAAAGACCAGATATGTCGCAGTGGAGCCTGCTGCCTGCCCTAAGTTCACAAAAGGAGTGTTCGAATATGACTTCGGCGATGAGGCCGGCTATACACCGCTAATCCCAATGTACACTCTCGGCCACAAGTTCAAACCGGCAAATGTCCACGCGGGCGGACTTCGCTACCACGGAGCCGGGGCAATCGTGTCGCAGCTCTACAAGGACGGGTTCATCGAGGCTGCGGACGTGAAGCAGCTTGAGGCGTTCGAGGCGGGCGTGCTCTTCGCCAAGGCTGAAGGAATCGTTCCGGCACCGGAATCCAGCCATGCCATAGCAGTAACCATCAGGGAAGCGCTCAAGTGCAGGGAGACAGGGGAGAAGAAGACAATCCTCTTCAACCTCACCGGCCACGGCCTTATGGATATGGCCGCATACGACCAGTATCTGTCAGGCAACCTGATGAATATTGATGTATAGCATTTCTTTTGAAAATTCTGTATATTTGTGAAGATAAACTTATTGATATGAAACTGGACGGAAGACGCGAAAGCACTAACGTGGAGGACCGCAGAGGTTCATCCGCCAAGACAGTCGGAGGCATCGGCCTCGGCGGCATAATCATCGTTGGACTCTTGACCTGGCTGCTCGGCGGCGACCCTACCTCAGTCATACAGGGCGCAGGACAGTATATGGGCACCGAACAGACCGGTAACTACACACCTTCTGCCGAAGAAGAGGAGCTTGCAACTTTTGCAAAGCAGATCCTTGCAGGTACGGAGGACATCTGGACTGCTATCTTCAGGCAGTACGGCCGTGAGTACATTCCGCCGAAACTCGTCCTTTTCTCAGGTTCTGTGCAATCAGGCTGCGGCGGAGCGACAGCGTCCACGGGTCCTTTCTATTGCAGCGCTGACCAGACGGTCTATCTCGACCTCTCGTTCTTCACCTCAATGAAGCAGCAGATAGGCGCTGACGGCGACTTCGCTTACGCATACGTCATCGCACACGAGGTGGGCCATCACGTCCAGTATCTCCTCGGCACTCTCAATCAGGCACACAGCCAGATGAGCCGCTACCGCCAGGACAGCAAGGAATACAACCAGATCAGCGTACGCCTTGAACTTCAGGCCGATTTCTATGCCGGCGTCTGGGCATACAACGACAACAAGCGCTTCGGTTCCCTTGAGGCCGGTGATGTCGAGGAAGGCCTTGCAGTGGCATCCAAGATCGGTGATGACTACCTCCAGAAGCAGGCATACGGCTACAGCGTTCCGGACTCATTCAACCACGGTACTTCGGCCCAGCGTTCAAAGTGGCTCAGGAAAGGTCTGACCACCGGTGACATCCAGCAGGGCGACACATTCTCTGTAGCATACGAAAGACTTTAGACATAACCAGAAACAATCAGCAATATGGGTATTATCTTAACTATCGTAATCGGAGCACTGGCCGGTTTCATCGCAGGTAAACTGATGAAAGGCAGCGGTTCAGGCTTCTGGATCAACCTTCTTGTAGGTATAGTAGGCGGCTTCCTCGGTGGAATGGTTCTCGGTTGGTGTGGAGTGAACTGGGGAACAACCATTCTCGGCCATCTCGTGACATCTGTCATCGGTGCCGTTCTGCTGCTCTGGATTGTATCCAAGATCAAGAAGTAGTTTTTTCCCGCCTTGGAAAGACTTGTTGAATGCGTCCCCAACTTCAGCGAGGGGCGCGACCCGGGTGTCATCGATGGCATAGTTCGGGCGATTGCTTCCGCCGAGTACGCCGGCACGCGTGTAAAGGTTCTCAATGTGGATCCCGGCGAGGCGGCGAACAGGACTGTGGTGACTTTCGTCGGCGCGCCTGAGGCTGTCTGTGAAGCGGCTTTCCAGGGGGCGAAAGCTTCAGCGGAACTTATTGACATGCGCCGGCAGCACGGAACACATCCGCGCTCCGGCGCTGTTGATGTCCTTCCTCTGGTTCCGGTCTCCGGCATCACTCTGGAAGAATGCGCACAGATGGCGAGGGACCTCGCAAAGAGGATGTACGATGAGCTCGGCATTGCCTGCTACTGCTATGAGGCGTCCGCCTTCAGACCGGAGCGAAGGAATCTGGCAGTCTGCCGCGCAGGCGAATATGAGGCGCTGCCCGAGAAGATCGCCGACCCGCAGCGCAGACCGGACTTCGGACCGGATACTTTCACGGAGGCAGTGGAAAAGTCAGGCGCCAGCAATGTGGGAGCCCGCAACTTCCTCATTGCAGTCAATTTCAACCTCAATACGACCGACACCCGTCTTGCAAACGCTGTGGCATTTGATGTCAGGGAGAAGGGGCGCAAGGTGGTGAAGGATGGGGAAGAGGTCTGGGTGCGAGGACCCCTCAAAGGATGCAAGGCACTCGGATGGTATATCGAAGAATACGGCATCGCACAGGTATCGATGAACATCACCGACATCGAAGCCACGCCTCTGCATATAGCCTTCGACGAAGTGTGCCGGGCAGCAGCTGCCCGCGGAATGAGGGTGACCGGCACGGAAATCATCGGCCTTGTCCCGAAACGGGTGCTGATTGATGCCGGAAAGTACTATCTGGCAAAACAGAACCGCTCCACTGACGAGAGTGAAGCGGATATTCTGAAAATTGCTGTCAAGTCTATGAGCCTCGACGACCTCAGGCCTTTCGATCCCCGAAAGAAGGTTATCGAGTTCCTGATGGAAGATTCACGCTAGAGAATCAGGCTGATGCCGGCAGTGAAGGCTCTGTTGTGAGTGCTCTGATTGCCGACGACTCCCTCCTTGTAGCTGTTGATCAGTCCGAAATCGTAACCGATCCTGATCCTGAAGAGGTCGATGAGGTCGATGCCGACTCCTGCGCCAAGCATAATGTCGGCTCTTCTGTATTTCTGGTAAAGGCTGAAGCTCGATGAACCGCTGACACCCTTGGTCTTTTCATTGAAGAAGAGGCCGAAGACAGGGGTTGGTCCGGCATAAACGAATGCTCTGGCTGCATTTGAAAGCTCAACTCCATAGTCGAACAGGATAGGCACGCTGATCTGGCAGAGATCATAGCTGAAGAGATCGCCTTTCCTCCAGTCATAATTGAGCCTGATGGCCGGTGAGAATCCGACATCGAATCTGTTGACGAAAGCTTTGCCCAATTCTGCATATACTCCGTTGACATTGGCGATATTGCTGTGGGCGTGATGCAGTCCTGCTCCTATTGAGGTCTGGGCCTGCATCGGAAGTGAGAGACTGAGGACTGCTGCTGCAATAACAAGGATCTTTTTCATTTTATTGTGGTTATTTCGTTAATCTGTCTGTCACACAAAGATAACAAAAATATCTATCTTTGCCGGCTGAAGGTAACAATCTATGGAATCTCAGATTTTCACTTCCTGCCATATAGGTCCGGTGACCCTGCGCAACAGGGTGATCCGCTCAGCCGCCTTTGAGAATATGGCCTATGGCAACTCTCCGTCGCAGGACCTTTTCAACTATCATACTGCAGTCGCCCGCGGAGGCGTCGGAATGACCACTGTGGCCTATGCAGCAGTGAACCGTTCAGGACTCTCCTTCGACGGCCAGCTTTGGATCCGTGAGGAGATTGTGCCTGAGCTCAGGAAACTCACCGATGCCATACACGCAGAGGGGGCTAAGGCTTCTATCCAGCTGGGCCACTGCGGCAATATGACCCACCGCGCAACCTGCGGCTGCACCCCGGTCGGCGCCTCCGGAGGATTCAACCTCTATTCTCCGACATTTGTCAGGAAACTCCGCAGGGAGGAGATTTATGATCTTGTGAAGGATTTCGGCCACGCTGTCGGACTTGCCCGTCAGGCCGGCTTTGACTGTGTCGAGATCCACGCAGGCCACGGCTATCTCATCAGCCAGTTCCTCTCCCCATATACAAACCACCGCCGTGACGAGTTCGGCGGCTCCCTTGAAAACAGGATGCGCTTTATGAGGCTCGTGATGGAGGAGGTCCTCCGTGCGGCCGGGGATGATATGGGTGTCCTGGTCAAGGTCAATATGCACGACGGCTTCCGCCGCGGAATGCAGACAGAGGAGTGCATTAAGGTCGCTCAGGAACTCGAGCGTCTCGGCGCTCACGCACTGGTGCTCTCTGCCGGCTTTGTCAGCAAGGCCCCTATGGAGGTGATGCGCGGAGCGATGCCGCTGAAGACCCTGAGCCACTATATGGATATGAAGAGTTTCTGGTGGCTGAAGGCGATGCTCGCCCTGATAGGCAGGGTTATGATCCCTACTGTGCCGTATAAGGAGGCATATTTCCTCGATGAGGCGAAGAAGTTCCGCGCTGCGTTGAAGATGCCTCTGGTATATGTGGGCGGAATGGTCTCCAAAGAGAAGATGGAGGAGGTGCTCTCCTCCGGCTTTGAGGCGCTGCAGATGGCCCGCGCCCTCATACGCGACACTGATTTCGTCAACAAGCTAAAGTCCGGTGAGATGACCTGCAGCGGCTGCGGCCACTCCAACTATTGCATCGGACGAATGTATACTCTCGAAATGAAATGCCACAGCTGTGTTGAGAACCTTCCTGCAAGATTGCAGAAGGAGATTGACAGGGCTGAGGCTGTCAACAATAAGAACTGAGCTATTTGAAAGGATTTGCACTGGTGACCGGAGCGAGTTCCGGAATGGGACTCAAATACGCTGAGCAGCTGGCTTCGCGCGGCTATGACATCCTTCTGGTGAGCAACCAGAAGAAAGAGCTTCAGGATGCCGCTGCGGATATTGCCTTCAGGTTCGGTGTCCGCACTGTGCCCCGTTTCTGTGACCTTGCCCGCTGCGGGGCTGCCGCTGAGATGCTGGAGTGGTGCAAGGATTCCGGCATTGAGGTGGAGATTCTGGTGAACAATGCGGGGATGTTCTTTTTCAAGGAACTTCAGCCTGAAGACCTTCCAAAGGTTGAGGCGATGATGGACCTGCATATGAGGACGGTGACAGAGATGTGCATTCTTTTCGGTTCTGAAATGAAGGAACGCGGCCACGGATATATCCTCAATATGTCCTCAATGGCTGCAAAGCTCCCTTGCCCGGGGATTACGATATACTCGGCCACAAAGGCTTATCTCAAGAGTTTCGGCGTTTCGCTGTCTTTCGAGATGCGCCCGTACGGTGTGGGTGTGACTACTGTCTGCCCGGCAGCTGTCGCCACTCCTCTCTACCGTCTCAAGCCGAGTCTTATGAAACTCGGCGTGAAGGTCGGTGTCATCAGGACGCCGGACTGGCTTGTGAAAAGGGCTCTGAAAGGGATGTTCCGCAAGAGGGCGCTTCTCCGCCCCGGTTTTATGAATATTTATCTCCCTCCTTTGGTTGCGCTCCTGCCGCGTCCGCTTGAGGACAGACTCTGGAAACGTTTCAAATGAGAGGGAAGCTGTATATTGTCACAGGCGCCAGCGGCAGTATGGGCTCTGAGGCAGTCCGCAGACTCGCCGCTGAGGGAGCGGCTGTCATAATGGCCTGCCGTTCGCTCAAGAAAGGCGAGGCTGTCAGGCAGTCGCTTCTGAAAGAGCTGCCTGACGCAGACCTCCGCCTGAAAAAGCTTGACCTCACTGATTTCGACTCGATAGTGGCTTTCACCGGTTCCCTGGCTGAAGCAGGAGTCAGGGTTGACGGCCTGTTCAACAACGCAGGCATCATCAACCGCGACTACAAGGTTGACGGGGAGGGGATGGAGATGACTCTGAAGACCAACTATCTGGGTCCGGTGCTCCTTACAAGGCTGATGCTCCCGCTTCTCAGCGGCGACGCCCGCATTGTAAATATGGTCTCCCTCACCTGCCGTTTCGGGAATATCTCGGAAGACTTCTTCCATCGCGGCAAGGAGAAGTTCAGCCAGCTGGGCACCTATTCCGACACCAAGCTTGCGCTTATGCTCTTCAGCATCTCCCTCCGGGAGCGGCTGGACGGCCTCGGATATCCCGGCATCGGCGTGAATGTCGCGGACCCCGGAATCGTCAACAGCAATATGATCTCGATGGGCCGCTGGTTCGACCCGCTGGCTGACATCTTCTTCAGGCCCTTCTGCAGCAGTCCTGCAAAAGGAGTCGCTCCGGCGCTGCGTGCTCTCAGGTCTGACAGTTCCCTGCGTCTCTTCAAGGGGAGAAGCAGGAACGGAAGAAGCATCCCGTCCCGTTACACCGCCCATCCTCTCAAAGAGTGGCTCTGGAATGAAACCTTTTCAAAATTGAAAGACTATGCGTAGACCATCCTGGTTTGTCTCACTGATCCCGTTCCTTGTGCTTGTCGCAATGCTTGTCTGCGTGATAAGGACATTCGGCGTCGAAGCGCTCGACGGCGCCAGCCAGGTCTGCCTGCTGGTCTCCGCAGGCCTGGTCTCCGCTATTGCAATGCTCGGGTACAAGGTCAAGTGGTCCGCCATCGAGGAGGCGATTGTCGCAAATATCAAGTCAATAGCCACAGGGATACTGATCCTTCTGCTCATCGGAGCTGTAGCAGGCACCTGGATGGTAAGCGGAGTGGTGCCGACGCTGATGTATTACGGCATCAAGATCCTTTCGCCGAAGATTTTCCTGCTGGCCATCTGCATCATCAGCGCTCTGGTCTCAGTAATGACCGGCAGTTCCTGGACCACTATCGCCACCATCGGAGTGGCTTTCATAGGCATCGGGATGGCACTCGGATATTCTCCTGGATGGACGGCCGGAGCGATTATCTCGGGAGCATACTTCGGTGACAAGATATCTCCGCTCTCCGACACAACCGTTTTGGCCTCGTCTGTCAACAGCGTCCCGCTGTTCGAACATATCCGTTATATGATGATCACAACTGTGCCGTCGATAACAATCGCCAGCATAGTCTTTCTGACCGTGAGCCTCTGCCACGGTTCTGCGGATTCTGTGATGGTCGAGGAGTTTTCCCAGGGACTCGAAGGAGCGTTCGTGATCTCTCCCTGGCTGTTGCTCGTACCGCTGGCGACCGGAATCCTCATTGTGAGGAAGACACCGGCGATCGCCACCCTTTTCATTGCGGCTTTTCTGGCTGCCGTCACGGCACTCTTCGCCCAGCCGGACATCATTGCGCAGATAGGCGGCGGAAGCGATGCGGCCGGTCTGTTCAAGGGCGCTATGACCGCCACATTCGGGTCGACGGCGGTGAAGACCGGCAGCGAAGCGCTGGATGAGCTGGTGCAGACAAGCGGCATTTTCGGTATGCTGCCTACAATCTTCCTTATCATCAGCGCAGCCGCTTTCGGGGGCACTCTCAACGGCAGCGGAATGGTGCACAGCCTGACTGAAGCCTTTGCAAAGTTCATCACCGGACGCAAGTCGATAGTCACTGCAACGGTGGGCACGGGCCTCTTCTGCAATATGACTACAGGAGACCAGTTCCTCTCCATCATACTGACAAGCAACCTCTACAGGAAACTCTATGAGGAGAAGGGATTTGAGGCGCGGCTGCTGAGCCGCACCACTGAAGACGCCTGTACGGTCACTTCTGTACTCATCCCTTGGAACAGCTGCGGAATGACTCAGTCCACAGTGCTCAAAGTGGCCACGGTCGAATATCTGCCGTATTGCATATTCAACCTGATCTCCCCGCTTATGACAATTATGGTAGCCGCTTTGGGATATAAGATTGTCAGAGGGCAAGGTCCCCGTCCTTTATCCAGCCGGCCTTCCGGAGAAGGAACCCGAGAATAGCGCAGATCACGGCCGGCAGGACAACGGCCACCAGCGCCAGCCCTGTCCAGTCCATTGCTGCCGGAACCATTGCAGACGCACCGTTGGCGACAGCCGCAGCAGAAGGTGTGACCCATCCGGTCCAGACTCCGATAGGTCCGCAGAGACCGCAGGTGCCCATTCCGGAATTGATCGCAGCGCCGTTCATCTGCAGATGGAAGACGCAGGTGGCAAGAGGTCCGGTAATCATACTTGCCACTATCGGGGCTATCCATATCTTCGGGTTCTTGATGATGTTTCCCATCTGTAGCATACTTGTGCCGAGACCCTGGCTGATGATGCCGCCCCAGCGGTTCTCACGGAAGCTCATCACAGCAAACCCCACCATCTGTGCGCAGCAGCCCGCCACGGCGGCTCCGCCGGCAAGACCTGTAAGTCCGAGTCCGGCGCAGATGGCTGCGGATGAGATAGGGAGAGTCAGCGCGATTCCGACAATGGCAGAGACAAGGATCCCCATCATCAGCGGGTGGAGTTCCGTGGCCCACATAATCAGGTTGCCGACCCAGCTGGCAGCCTGCCCGACAGGTGCGGCGATCAGCGCCGCGAAGCCTGTTCCGGCAAGCAGAGTGACCAGGGGGGTGACCAGAATGTCGACCTTTGTCTCCTTGCTGACGATTTTTCCCGCCTCAGAGGCAAGGATAGCAACAAGGTAGACCGCAAAAGGTCCGCCTGCTCCGCCGAGGGCGTTGGTGGCGAACCCCACAGGAACAAGCGTGAAGAGGACCATCCCCGGCGCGTTGAGCGCATAGCCGATGGCCACGGCCATCGCCGGGCCGACCATAGCGGAGGCGAGACCTCCGATGGTGTAACCTGTGGTGCCTATGGAGAATAGCTCCCTGGTGAGGAATCCGATGTGGAACTGTGCTCCGAGAGTGTTGAGGATAGTGCCTATCAGCAGAGTGCAGAAGAGACCCTGTGCCATTGCGGACATAGCGTCGACGCCATAGGTCTTCAGGGAGGCCTTCACCCCCTTCCTCTGCAGGAATTCCTTGACAGAACTCATTCCGGGCTATTTGGCTGAGATGCCTGTCTCTTCGATGAATGCTTTCAGAGCGGAGCCGTCGTCAATGCTGCGGACGCAGCCGGTCAGGATGGAGACTTTCTCCGCCGGGACAACTTTGAGGATGTTGGCGGTGCTCTCCTTCACGCAGTAGTCGCCGGCGATGCCGCATACATCTATGCTTTCACAGTTCTCGAACCAGGTGCGGATGACGCCTTCACCAAGTTCCTCGAATGCTCCGTACTGCTCCTTGTCCTGCTCGTTGCCCTTGAAGAAGAGCTGGACTTTGTCATCGCCCTGGGCAAGGATGTCTGCAAATGAGTCTGGAAGACCTGCGCCCTGTGTGTATGCCACGCAGTGAGGAGGCCACGGACCGCCCTGTGCCGCGAAAGAGCAGTGGTTGCCTGGATGCCAGTCTAGAGTGAAGACGATGGCGTCGTACTGAGGGGCTATGGCGGCAATCTTGTCAGGAAGATCTTCGCTGCCTCCGACATAGAGATGGCCTGCCGGGTCGAAGAAGTCCCGCTGGACATCCACTGCCACTAAGATGTTTGCCTTCGGTTCAGCATTGGATGCCGGAGACTGCTCCTGCTGTGCAGAGCCGCTGTTCTGGCCGCAGGCTGAGATTATGAGAGCGGCGATTGCTCCGAAAATGAGTTTTCTTGACATATGGGATTGTTTTTTATTCTTTTTGGTGAATGCGAAGTTAGTCAAAAAAGCGTTAATTAGGTATCTTTGTAGGGAAACTCCTATCAGCTTTATGAAAAGAACAGTTATTCTGGCGGTGCTCCTGGCACTGGTATGCTTCCAGGCGGAAGCACAGACCGTCAAAAGTTATGACAAAGTGATACCGAAGCCTCAGGAAATCAAGGCTGCGGCCGGCACGTACCATCATCGTGCCTCAGATGTAATCAACGTCAAATATAACAGGAAACTGCCTGAGGAGGGGTATCTGCTCAAGGTCACTCCGGACAGAGTCACTATCGAGGCCTCCGGTTCCGCAGGGGTCTTCTACGCCAGGCAGACGCTCGCCCAGATGAGCGGCGGCATCTTCTCCGATGTCGAGAGTTCGGAGTGGACGGTCGACTGCTGCACAATAAAGGATTCGCCGAGGTTCCCTTACAGAGGCCTTCATATGGACGTGTCACGCCATTTCCGCAGCAAGGAGTTTGTGCTGCGGCATATAGATGCAATGGCGGCAGTCAAGCTCAACAGACTGCATATGCATCTTACTGATTCAGAAGGGTGGCGTCTGCAGATTGACAGCTATCCTCTGCTTACCGAGGTGGCTGCCTGGCGCACAGTCCAGTTCCGCAACGACTGGCGGATGACTGACCGCAAGTTCTCGAATGCGCAGGACGGATTCGGCGGTTTCTACACCAAGGACGATATCCGTGAGATTGTGGCATATGCCGCTGAGCGCCATATCACGGTGGTCCCGGAGATAGATATCCCGGGCCACAGTACGGAGGTCTGTGCAGTGTATCCTGAACTGGGCTGCTCCGGCGAGCCGTACAGAAGCAGTGTGCTCTGCCCGGGCAAGGAGGAGACATTCGTCTTCATAGAGAAGGTGCTCGAGGAGGTGATGGAACTCTTCCCTTCGGAGTATATACATATCGGCGGTGACGAAGTCAACAAGCGTCAGTGGGCCGAGTGCCCGGACTGCCGGCGCAGGATGGAGGAGGAGGGTCTGAAGGATGTCGATGAGCTCCAGAGCTGGACCATCAAGCGCGTCGAGAAGTTCATCGAAAGCCGCGGACGCCATATCATCGGATGGGATGAGATCCTCGACGGCGGGGTCGCTCCGAATGCTACGATTATGTCCTGGAGGGGAACCGAAGGCGGAATCAGGGCCACAGGCCTGGGTCACGACGCCATAATGACCCCTCAGAAGTTCTGCTATATCGACGCTGCCCAGGACAAGCCTGACAAGGAGCCGGCTGCCTACGGGGTATATCTGCCTCTCTGGAAGATGTATGAGTACAATCCTACCGACGAGATGCCGGACCCTTCGCATATCATCGGCGTGCAGGCCAACCTATGGTCTGAGTATGTGGTCTCTGACGAATATGCCGAGTATATGTACTGGCCGAGGGGCCTGGCTGTGTCCGAGGTGGGCTGGACAAGGCCTGAGAACAAGGATGGCTACGCGAGGTTCCACGAAAGGGCCCTTGACATCAACGGTCAGATGGAGACTGCCGGCTATCACGTATTTGACCTGAAGAGCGAGGCCGGCAACCGTCCGGAATATTATGTCCCAGTGGACCATCTGGCAAAGGGGTGCAAGGTGACATACAATGACTGCCAGTGGAGCGGCAGCTATCCTGCCGGAAAGGAAAGCACCTTCACCGACGGTCTCCTTGGCGGCTGGAGCTACCGCGATGACCGCTGGCAGGGATTCCTGCGCGACATCGATGTCACCATTGACCTCGGCAGTGTCAGGACTGTCAGCTATATTGAGGCTGAGTTCTATGAAAAGGGCAGGGACATGCAGGCTCCGGTCTATGCGGAGGTGCAGGTGTCAGCGGACGGAGTGAACTTCACCACTGTCGCCGAGGTGGGAGAAAAGCCTGTCCCTCCGACAGAGGAGGAGATGAGTCAGCAGCGGGCGCGCCGGCAGCAGCGCCAGCCTGTGGCGGTGACGGAGAAGGCCCCGTACAGGCACGTGGTCATTCCTGAGGAGCGCGGCACTGCCGTCACCTTCAAGAGCCTGTCCGCCAGCTTCAATGAGGCCGACGCCCGCTATGTCCGCTTCAAGGCCTGCCGCGGAAGCTTCGGCGGCTGGACCTTCATCGATGAAATCATTGTCAGATAATCGGCAATAAATGCTATAGTATAATATGAAAAAGATTCTGATTATTGCAGCGCTTGCACTGCTTGCTGCGGGCTGCTGTACAAACACGGACAACGATGTCAAGAAGAGCATCAAGGAGTTCTACGCAAACATTGAGGCTATAGAGGCGAGCGATGCCCCTGAAGCAGAGATTGAAGCAAAGATTAATGCTGCTTTCACAGAGGCTTATGCCGCCCATCCTGATGACAGCCTGGGAGTTGTTACGTTCAAATATCTCCTGACAAATGTCTGGGATAGGGAGCAGTCCCTCGAAGAGTACGGTAAAGCAGGTACTCTCATCAAGGAGAACGACCTGATCATTACAAAGGTGGAGTCTCTCAGGCACATTGATGACGTGGCTCCCGGAAAACCATATATAGAGGTTTCCGGTATGAACGCACTTGACGGTGTCGAGGAGTTCGGTATCAGCGACATCCTTGTAAACGGAAGACCCGTTGTCGTTGATTTCTGGGCATCCTGGTGCGGTCCTTGCCGAAAAGAGATCAAGGAGAGCCTTATTCCGCTCTATGAGTCCGGGAAGGTTGAGATCGTGGGCATTGCAGTCTGGGAGAACTCAAGGGAGGATACCAGGAACGCTATTGATGAGCTTGGCATCAAGTGGCCTGTGATCTATACCGGAGGCAGAGAGAACTCTCCGACCATCAAGTATGGAGTGCTGGGCATTCCGGCACTTTTCCTCCTTGCTCCTGACGGAACCATTCTCAGTTCAGGTCATTCTGTAGAAGAACTTGACATTGACGCCCTGATCAAAGTGTCAGAAGAGGATTTCTACTCTGAGCATATGGGCGAGATCGAGGGTCAGTGCAAGTTCAAGGTGGCAAAGCAGAAGCTTGAAGACATTGACGGGGACGGCATCAGGGAACTCTTTGCATTCAATGCAGACTGTTCCAGGGTAAGCGTGTTCTGTTGCGGAGGAGATTCTCTCAGCGCAATGATTACAAATGCAGGGACCGGGAGTATGAGCATTGCTCCGGGAGCCTTGAGTACATGGGAGGCTGCCGGATCAGGGGGCGCTACATTTGAAGAGTTCGCGTTCCTGGAGAACAGCCGCGTTGCCGGCCATTTCACAGACCTGTCCTACGAGTCTGCAGAGCAGGGACGTGTCCACGAAGTGTCTGATGGGACTGAAGCCGTCCAGTACGAGGTGTTGGAGAAACTCATTCCGGAGAGCGCCCAGTGGCGATCTGTTGCAATCCCTGAATAGGGAAATAGAAAAAAGCCGAAGCAGTGCTTCGGCTTTCGGCTCCCCTGATGTTCGAAATATTGAACCTCTGGGATGGGTTCAGGGAAGTTGTCAAATTCATTGTAAATAATAGAGATTGGCTTGATGCGTTGAAGGGAAAAGATCATCTTTATCGAACTAAATATTAATGTTATGGAGAATAAAATCAAGTTGTTTGAAGACAGACGTATAAGATATGCCTGGGATGCGGAGAGAGAAGAATGGTTTTTCTCCGCAGTTGATATTTGTTACGCTCTGTCAGATTCCGCTGGCAAAGGCCCTGGTGCTTATTGGAGAAAACTGAAACAGCGATTAAAGAACGAAGGAAGTGAGGTCGTGACTAATTGTCACGGACTGAAACTGCTTGCTTCGGACGGGAAAACTTATAAGACGGATTGCTTTTCTACTAAAGACACACTTCGTCTCATCCAGTCAATCCCATCCCCTAAGGCGGAGCCTTTCAAAATGTGGCTGGCACAGGTGGGTGCTGAAAGGGTTGATGAAGTCGCGGATCGGATTGTCAGTTCGGGATTACAAGCAACTGAAGGGATTGAAGAAAGAGAATCTTCGGGATAATATGACCAACGTGGAGTTGGTCTTGAATATGCTTGCCGAGGTTACCACAACCGCAATCTCAAAGTCCCGCAAACCTGAGTCATTTGTTGAAAGCAAGGCAATCGCAAAGGAGGGTGGCGATGTCGCCAAGGATGCTCGTCTCAACATTGAAAAGAGGGCAGGAACTAAGGTGATTTCTTCTGCAAATGCGAAAGATAAATTGCAACTCGATATCAAGACGGAAGAATAGAATTCGATAAATTGCAATATACAATGACGCATTCAGCATTTATTTACGTTATATAAGCAAAGGATACATGCTATGAAGAAGATATCACTGTTTGTTGTTGCCATCCTTGCTTTTGCGGGATGCTCGAAATTAGAGGTTAACGAGGAGAATATACTCGGCACTTGGGTGGATGACTATTCCGCTTATCCATACTATGCCCCGGAAGGCGGCGAGACGTATACTTTCAATGCAAACGGCACTGTAGATATTCATTACTATGATGTATTCGCAGGCGATCACGATGTCCAGAAAACATATCATATCGGGCCATTAGTAACTCCTTCCGGAGAAGAAAAGGATGTGCTGATGTTAAATATGTTTATGTCAGATTTCTCTGGTGAGGACTTCAAGATCGTAAAACTCACCAAGAATGAGATGGAATGGCAGAGGCTTGGAACTACATTTCAGAAAGGCACGGTAGGCTCAGATTTCAAGCATTTTGTTAGAAAGTAAAATCCCCATTTTCGAATCGGGCATTTGAGCGAAGCGAAGGCGGCATCAGCCGCCGTGGCACAGGAAGGGAGAGATGCGACCGACGGAGCCACCGCCCGAAGCGTACACGTTGTATTCATCATTGCTGTCAACGGGGTTGAAAATGGCTTTTTGTCCCCCAAAATGGCTGATAATCAGTGAAACGGGGGAGGATCGAGCCTTTTTTACCCCGTATTGCGTAAGCGTCTCCGCATCGTATACGTCGATGCGGAGACGCTTACGAGAAACTATGGAAAAGGAGTATATTGAAGATTTGGTGTATGGTGCGAGGCTCCTCATCAGCATTGATGCCGATAAGACTGAGTTGCAAGACAACATAAGGTGTGCAAGAATTCTGCTTGAAGCATTCCCTGACATGTCAATTGTCTTTCGTCGAAATGTGCTGGAATTTCAGTTCAAGAATCCAGAGTGTCTTATTAATGGTGAGATTGGTGATCGGAAAGGAATTCATAGTGAACGTGGAATTGCAGATGCTTTTAAGCGAGGCGTTGAGCAGGGGTGCAGGGTGATTGTACTTGATTTGGATATGCACATGTATAGACAGTTGCTACATCCCAATCAGATTGCTAAACATCTCCTATGTCGCCCTGACTTTTCCGACACCGCGATTCACCTCTGCTATGTCGTGTATCGAGGGCGCGCAGTTGAAGTCCGCTCTGATATGAGGACACGAGAAGAGATAGCAACTGCTTTGGAAAAACTGAAGGCCGAGCATTGAAGCTCGGCCTATGGGTCTGATACCACGGCTTGAATTCATCGCGCCTTTTTGGGTTATCATAGAGATGCTGGCTTGAATTTATCGCGCCTTTATAGCTATCTCAATGTAAATATAGAAACTTTCTGTAATTCTACAAAATAGGTCTATTTGTCATCAAATGAGGAGAGTTCTTTCTCACTTGACACAGTCGCTTTGTACTTCCTTGATACGGGCAATTCATGCCCACATATTGTGACAGTGTCACTTTCTATATGGTCAATGAAGTTTTTATTTACAAGATAAGATCGGTGGATGCGAAGGAAACCTTTGCCAAGGAAATCTTCCCATTGTGATATCGCCGTCTTATTCCTGAAGGCACGACCGTTTGTGGCATAGACCATCGTTATGGAGTCGTTGGATTCTATGTAAAGGATCTCATCCCGCATCAGACTGATCGGCTTGCGCTCGGAAAGGAATGTGACGGGCTTGTCTTCGGTGGGAAGTATCTTGTCAAGCCATTTCTCGTAGAAATGATTGCCCACGGACAATACCGCTATCATTGTTGCTATGAAAATAGGATTGCACATCATGCTCGGTAAGTCGGGCCATTCATTCCAATGAGCCCCATCCCTGACGATGGTCAAATATCCATGCGCGATGATGAATAGAAGAACTTCCGTGATTAATATTCCTGCAGTAATGAATAACGCATTCAGTACGCCTTCCTTTTTGTCTATAAATGAAACCTTAGGGTACAGATACTTGGCGGCCATTGCTCCTGGAAGGAAAAGCGAGGCGATGAATATCGATTCAGTGAACACATATCCCAGACTGGCCAATAATGAAGCCAGCAGCAGGATGGCGACCACCCAATAGGATATGATCAATGCATTTTTCATCGTCCGTATGTTCTAAACCTGTGCTAAATTAGTACAAATATACGACACTGCCACCATCGGGAATGTGATTATGGGGATTTGACAGGGGAGAAAGGGGATTCGGCATTGGATGATATGGCCACATCGCCCTATCTTTGCAACCAAGAAGTTCAACTCTAAATATTATCGGTTATGTTTACTTTATTCGTTGAAGGCGGCTGGTTTTATATGACAGTGCTCACCGTATCGCTGGCCGCCATTTTCTTCGCTGCCTGGAAGGCGCCACGTTGGGTGAAGGAAATAGGTTCTTTCGCACTTGTGTTCGGATTCTTCTCACTTCTTCTGGGATTGCGCCAGATGTTCACCTCCCTTCAGCACGTCGCTTCAATGCAGAGTGAAAAAGTGGAGACTCTTTTTGACATCATTTCTCCCAATGTCCTGTTCGGAGGTTTGAAGGTCGTCTTGATTCCTGTATTATATGGCGTGATCATTTACCTGATCTCCCTTGTAGTCAGGGTGATCCAGAAACCAAGATTGTAAGTTCAGTTGTGCCGAATAATGCAAATGAAAAAGGTCGGGACTTTTTGTCTCGACCTTTTTGCTCCTCAAGTAGGACTTGAACCTACGACCCCCTGATTAACAGTCAGGTGCTCTAACCAACTGAGCTATTGAGGAAGGTTACTCCCGTTTTGGGACTGCAAATGTAGAGCATTTTTTTGGTTGTGCAAAATTTTTCTACAAAATTTTAATAAGAAAATTTATTTGCATATCTTTGCAATCCCAAAGGAAAAGCCCGGATGGCGAAATCGGTAGACGCGCTAGTTTCAGGGACTAGTGGACGCAAGTCTGTGCAGGTTCGAGTCCTGTTCCGGGCACAAAGATAAGGCAATGGAAATCAACCTGTTCGCGAAGTGTATCAAGGACCTCATTGCCGAGAACGACAGGGTTGATGTTCCGCATCTTGGAATTTTCCGCGCCGAGCAGCTGCCCGCCAGCTATTCCAACAGAAAGAAGTCAATCGACCCTCCGTACCGGAAAGTGAGTTTCAGCAAGAGCAATGTGGCTCCTGCCGATGCCTCTTTGTTTCTCTCGAAGCTTGCTGAGGAGACAGGACTGAGCGAGGGACAGGCCGCCATTGAGGCGGGATGGCTTTTAGGCCGCATCAATTCGATGCTTGAACTTGGCGAGAAATGCGTGCTTCCCGGCCTTGGTGTTCTCAAGCCCGGATATTCCTTCAGTTTTGAGAAAGGCCTCGACATAAGCCCCGATTCGCTCGGGCTTGAAAGAGTGCCCACTGATCAGAAGACAGGCTGGTTTTAGGAGTCGGAGAAATGATAGACCAGGCAACCAAGGAGAAGATTCTGGACGCTGTCCGGATAGAGGAGGTGATAGGAGATTTTGTCTCCCTCCGCCGCCGTGGCGCCAACTATCTGGGCCTCTGTCCTTTCCATCAGGACAAGAATCCTTCGATGAGTGTCTCCTCCACCAAGGGGATTTTCAAATGCTTCGCCTGCGGCAAGTCGGGAACAGCCGTTTCCTTCGTAATGGAACACGAGCATATGAGCTTCCCGGATGCTCTGAAATACCTTGCGAAGAAATATCACATTGAGATTGTGGAGAAGGAGGAGTCTGCAGAGGATGTGGCGAACAGGATGAGACGCGAGAGCCTGCTGGTGGTGTCGGAGTATGCCCAGAAGTACTATGAGAACATCCTCTGGAACACTGAGGTGGGGAAGGCGATAGGCCTTTCATACTTCCGCGAGCGCAAGTTCTCCGATGAGACCATCCGCAAGTTCGGCCTCGGCTATGCCTCTTCAAGACCGCTGACACTCAGTTCGCAGGCTCTGAAAGAGGGCTATAAGGCAGAGTACCTTGTCGATGCCGGCCTCTGTCTCCGCCGTGAGAACAGCCAGGAGATCTATGACCGTTTCTTCGACAGGGTGATGTTCCCGATCCACTCCCTGAGCGGCAGGGTCGTGGCGTTCGGCGGCAGGACTCTCAAGACCGACAAGAGCGTGGCCAAGTATGTCAACAGCCCTGAGACTGAGATATACATCAAACGCCAGAATCTCTACGGACTTTTCCAGGCCAAGAATGCCATTGTCAAGAATGACAAATGCATACTTGTCGAGGGTTACGCCGACGTGATATCGATGCACCAGTCTGGCATCGAGAATGTGGTTGCAAGCTCGGGAACTTCGCTCACAGTGGAGCAGATAAGGCTCATCAAGAGGTTCACTGAGAATGTCACGGTCATCTACGACGGCGATGCGGCTGGCATCAAGGCCGCCCTCCGCGGCATCGACCTGATCCTCGAAGAGGGGTTGAAGGTGAAAGTGGTCCTGCTTCCGCCGGAGGATGACCCCGATTCATTCGCCAAGGCCCACACCAGGACCGAGATACTGGAATTCATAGATGAGAACGAGAAGGATTTCATCTCCTTCAAGATGGACATCCTCTCACGCGGCACCGCGAACGACCCGTTCGAGCGTGCACGCGTGATTGACGACATAATACAGAGTGTTTCGGTCATCCCTGACCCTATCCTGAGGAACATCTGTGCAGATATGGTCGCTGACAAGTTCGACCAGAAGAGCGAGACAGTGCTCCACAAGATCTCCTCGATGAGGAAGAAGAAGCGCGAACTGGCCCGTTCCCGTCAGGCTGTCGAGAGCCGCCCGCGTGAAGAAGTGCCTCCTCTACCGTCAGAACCTTATGAGTACGGCGAGGAGCTGCAGCCGGTTCCTGAGACTCAACCGCGGCGTGAAGCTGCTGTGATGGATTCTTACCTCGCGGTTCCTGAGAAAGAGCTGGTTTATTATCTGATCAAGTTCGGAGAGTAT
This sequence comes from Bacteroidales bacterium, assembly GCA_045599325.1. Classification (GTDB taxonomy): domain Bacteria; phylum Bacteroidota; class Bacteroidia; order Bacteroidales; family UBA932; genus Cacconaster. Next base: position 22,293 of record JAZRVT010000048.1, read on the forward strand.
AGGTTCGTCCCGGAGAGGAATCTGGCTTATGGGGCCGATCCTCAGGAGGATATGACTGTTGCTGAGTATATCAGGAATTCACTCGATGAGGATGAGGTGGTATTCACCTGCGACATCTTCCGCCGCATATATGACCTCTATTACGACTTTACCGCCTCGCTTCCTGCTGATGAGGATTCCGCTGCAAGGCAGGAGCGCATCCAGCGCTATTTCTCCACTCACGAGGACCAGGAGGTGACCTCCCAGACGCTCGACATCATCTGTGAGCAGCATCCGGTCACTGTCAAGACCTTCCGCGAATCGATAATGCCTGAGCACCTGCAGCTCTCCGCAGTGGTGCCTAAGGCAGTGTACATATACAAATACCGCATCGTTGACCTGTCCTGCACAGCCTTGACCAAGGAGATCATGCAGATGCAGCGTGACGGCGGAGACGAAGAGACCTTGAAGCAGGCGGTCGAAAGGCTGCAGCTGCTCAATACCATAAAAAAACAATTAGCAAAAAGTTCTAAAAGATTATGAAAAAGAGAAATCTTGTAACCTGCGCCCTGCCGTATGCAAACGGTCCTGTCCACATCGGTCATCTTGCCGGAGTCTATGTCCCTGCTGACATCTATGTGAGATATCTCCGAATGCGCGGACGCGAGACTCTTTTCGTATGCGGTTCTGACGAACACGGTGTCCCTGTGACTATGGCCGCCCGCAAGGAGGGCTGCTCACCTCAGGATATCGTTGACAAATATCATAATATCATAAAGGATGCTTTCGCTGATTTCGGCATCGGGTTCGACATCTACTCGCGGACCAGCTCCTCAATTCATTCGAAGAACGCTTCGCAGTTCTTCCGCAAGCTCTATGATGAGGGCAAGTTCATTGAGAAGGAGAGCGAGCAGTTCTACGACCCTGAGGCAAAGGTGTTCCTTGCTGACCGCTACATTGTGGGCACCTGCCCGAAATGCGGCGCAGAGGGCGCGTATGGCGACCAGTGCGAGAAGTGCGGCTCGACGCTCAGTCCAGAGGAACTGATCAACCCTCATTCAAAGGTGAGCGGTGCTGAGCCTGTCAAGAAGATGACGAAGCACTGGTATCTGCCTCTCGAGCAGTATGAGGGATGGCTCCGCGAATGGATTCTGGACGGCCACAAGGAGTGGAAACCGAATGTCTACGGCCAGTGCAAGAGCTGGCTGGACGGCGGCCTGCAGCCGAGAGCCGTCAGCCGCGACCTTGACTGGGGTGTCCCTGTCCCTGTTGAGGGCGCTGACGGCAAGGTGCTCTATGTCTGGTTTGACGCGCCTATAGGATACATCTCCAACACTATCGAGCTTCTTCCGGACGAATGGGAGAAGTGGTGGAAGAGTGAGGACACACGCCTTGTCCACTTCATCGGCAAGGACAATATCGTCTTCCACTGCATCGTCTTCCCTTCAATGCTGAAAGCCTACGGCGACGGCTTCATCCTTCCTGAGAATGTGCCTGCCAACGAGTTCCTCAATCTCGAGGGCGACAAGATCTCCACTTCGCGCAACTGGGCTGTGTGGCTGCACGAATATCTCCGCGACTTCCCGGGCAAGCAGGACACTCTCCGCTATGTGCTGACCGCGAACGCCCCTGAGACAAAGGACAACGACTTCACCTGGAGGGACTTCCAGGCCCGCAACAACAGTGAGCTGGTGGCAGTTTACGGAAACTTCGTGAACAGGGCGGTTGTTCTGACTCACAAGTATTTCGGCGGCAAGGTGCCTGCTGACCTCAAGCCTAAGCCGATTGATGCTGAAGTGCTCGCACAGATTCCTGCCATCAGGGAGAGCATCGAGGAGAATATCGAGAACTACAAGTTCCGCGAGGCCCTGAAAGATGCGATGAACCTGGCCCGTCTCGGCAACAAGTATCTCACAGACACTGAGCCTTGGGCTGTCGCAAAGAGCGATATGGACCGCACCGCTTCCATCCTCTATACATCTCTCCAGCTCTGCGCAAATCTCGCTGTGGCGTTCGCTCCGTTCCTGCCGTTCTCGACTGAGAAGCTCTGCAGGATTCTTAATACCGGTGCTCCTGAGTGGGAGAACCTCGGCCGCTGCGACATCCTTGCGACTGGTCACGAGATCGGCAAGGCTGAACTTCTCTTCTCCAAGGTTGAGGATGAGGAGATCCAGAAGCAGACCGACCGGCTTGAGGCCATCAAGGCTGCCCGCCTCGCGGCTGAGGCTGAGGCTGCTCCTAAGGTTGCTCCTGCAAAGGATCAGTGCACTTTCGATGAGTTCGGGAAGATGGACATCCGCACCGCAACTGTCCTTGAGGCCGAGAGGGTTCCTAAGACTGACAAGCTTCTGAAACTGACCATCGACACAGGCCTTGACAAGCGTGTCATAGTTTCAGGCATTGCCGAGTACTACTCTCCTGAGGAGATGGTGGGCAAGCAGATCTGCATCCTCGCAAACCTCCAGCCGCGCACTATCCGTGGCATCGAGAGCAAGGGAATGATTCTGATGGCCAAACAGCTCGACGGCAAGATGCGTATCGTCACCCCTGAAGAGCGCCTCACCAACGGCGCTACAATCGGCTAACAGCAGTCGCCGGGTAGAAAAATGGCTGACCGCGCTCACGGTCAGCCATTTTTTGATGCTGCTTTGTGACAGAAGCTTAGATGCGGAAGCGGAGTCCGAGCTGGAGGAATCCCTGGAAACCTGCGCCGAGCTCTGTGAAGCCGCGGACTGTGTCGCCGCCGAACTCAACACCTACGAGAGAGAGGTGGGCGGTCGGGAGACCGATGGTATGTGAGTCGTTGGCATCCATCATGGTTGCGTTGGCAATCATAACGCCGAGCGCCGGTTTTGAGTACATTCCGACATTTGGTCTGTTGAACCAGTAGATGCGGCTCTCTACCATAACTGTGAACATATTGAAAGCTGCAGCTGAAACGGAGCCTGTATTGTCCTTGAGGTCAAGGCTCAGACGGTTGTAACCGAAGTTGCCGCCTATGGTGAAAGTCCTGTTGAGCTGGTAGCCGTAGCTGAGGTTGATGAATCCGCTGGATCCGCCGCTCTTGATGGTTATTCCCTCTCCTGCGATATCATCGACGAATGAGAAATAGTTTGAAACAGTGTTCAGTGCAATGCCTATTGCGGAAAGACCGTATCCGACAGAGATTGAGCTGGGTGAGTCAAGACTGGACCAGCCGCGCTGGTACATCTGCTGTGCATTGGCAGTGGTGGCCACAGCCAGGAGGGCCGCCAGTGCGATGATAATCTTCTTCATAGTGGTGTGCTGATTGTTATTTGTATTTTTCAGTCTGTTCCTTGATGAGTTCGTCCAGGACGCCCTCGTCAAAATAATTGATCTTCATAGAGCGCTTGACAGCTGCGAGAGTGTCAGCAGCTTCTGCGCGTGCTGCCTCGGAACCCCTGCGGAGCACTTCGTATACATACGGGATGTTCTTCTCAAGTTCGTGCCGGCGTTCGCGTATCGGGGCGAGGGTGTCGTTCAGCACCTCGTAGAGGAACTTCTTGATCATCATATCCCCGAGGCCTCCGGCACGGTACTGCGCCTTGACCTCTTCCAGGTTGTGAAACTCGAAGCTGACCTTCTTGCCCACGAAGCAGTCACCGAACTTTGCGAAGTGCTCGTCGCGGCAGAAAGCATCGAGATAGGTGAAGACAGTGTTGCCCTCCACCTTGCCCGGATCGCTCACCTGAAGGTGCCCCGGGTCGGTGAACATCCCGCGCACCTTCTCCCAGATTGTCTCAGCAGGGTCGGAGAGGTAGATGCAGTTGCCGAGAGACTTGCTCATCTTCGCCTTGCCGTCAGTGCCGGGGAGGCGGAGGCAGGCAGCGTTGTCAGGGAGCAGGATGTCAGGCATCACAAGCGTCTCGCCGTACACGGCGTTGAACTTGTGCACAATCTCGCGGGTCTGCTCGATCATCGGGGCCTGGTCCTCGCCGACAGGGACAGTGGTGGCCTTGAAGGCAGTGATGTCAGCGGCCTGGCTGATAGGGTAGCAGAAGAAACCGACAGGTGTGCCGGCCTTGTTGTCGCTGCCGTCCTCAGTCTCAGAGAAGCCGCGCATCTTGATCTCCTGCTTCACGGTAGGGTTGCGCTGGAGACGCTGCACGGTCACGAGGTTGTTGTAGAAGAATGTGAGTTCTGTCAGCTCGCTGACCTGCGACTGGATAAAGATGGTGCTCTTTTCCGGGTCGAGGCCGCAGGACATATAGTCCAGAGCCACTTCGATTATGTTCTGACGCACCTTCTCGGGATTGTCCGCATTGTCGGTAAGCGCCTGGGCGTCCGCAATCATTATGAATATCCTGTCGAATTCCCCTGAATTCTGGAGTTCGACCCTGCGGCGCAGGGAACCGACATAGTGACCGATATGCAGGCGGCCGGTAGGACGGTCGCCTGTGAGTATAACTTTCTGTTTTGCCATTGTCAATCTTTGATTTCTTTCAGTTTCTCGCGGATCTTCGATTCGATCTCGTCTGCGAGCTGCGGGTTGTCCCTCAGGAGTGCCTTGACGGCGTCACGGCCCTGTGCCAGCTTGGAATCCTCATAGCTGAACCAGGATCCGCTCTTCTTGATGATCTCGAACTCCACGCCGAGGTCCACAATCTCCCCGATATGGGAGATGCCTTCGCCGAAGACGATGTCGAACTCAGCCTTCTTGAATGGAGGGGCCATCTTGTTCTTCACGATCTTAGCCCTGGTGCGGTTGCCGGTGGCCTCTTCGCCGTCCTTGAGCTGGGTGACCCTGCGGACATCAATGCGCACCGAAGCATAGAACTTCAGTGCATTGCCGCCTGTAGTGGTCTCCGGATTGCCGAAAAGTATGCCGATCTTCTCGCGAAGCTGGTTGATGAAGATGCAGCAGGTGTTGGTCTTCGCGATGTTTGCAGTCAGTTTCCTGAGAGCCTGGCTCATCAGGCGTGCCTGGAGGCCCACCTTGTTGTCTCCCATCTCCCCTTCGATTTCTGCCTTCGGGGTGAGGGCTGCGACAGAGTCAATGACGACAATGTCGACTGCGCCGCTGCGGATGAGGTTGTCTGCAATCTCAAGCGCCTGCTCACCGTTGTCCGGCTGTGAGATGAGGAGCGTGTCGCAGTCTACGCCGAGGTTTCTGGCGTAGGTGCGGTCGAATGCGTGCTCAGCGTCGATGATGGCGGCGATGCCGCCCTGTTTCTGTGCTTCAGCTATTGCGTGGATAGCGAGTGTTGTCTTTCCGCTGGACTCAGGTCCGTAGATTTCAATGACTCTTCCGCGGGGATATCCTCCGATTCCCAGAGCGTGGTCGAGTGCGATTGAACCGGTAGCGATTGTTGAAACTTCCCAGTCAGGCTGGTCTCCCATCTTCATGATTGTGCCCTTGCCGAAATCCTTCTCGATTTTGGCGATAGTGGCCTGCAATGCCTTCAGTTTTTCTTCGTTTGCCATAAATGCTGTTGTTAAAGAGTTAATGAATCGCTGACTTTTTCCGATTTATCCTTGCAAATATACCGATTTTTTTTGTGCGGAGTGTAAGGGATTTGTGCTAAATTTGCAGTTAGCGGCAATTTTTGACGATATGAAAGAACCCCTTCTCGGAAAGAATCTCGCAGAACTGAAAGAGGTGGCAGCCTCTCTCGGCCTCCGTTCCTTTGCCGGGAGCCAGATTGCAGCCTGGCTTTATCAGAAGGGAGCTGTCTCTTTCGATGAGATGACGAACCTCTCAAAGGAGGCACGTGCCGCCCTTGCGGAGCGATACGAGGTCGGCAGAGTCTCTCCTGCCGGAAACCTGACCTCTTCCGACGGTACCAGGAAATACCTCTTCCCGACGTCCGTTGAAGGGAAATACATTGAGACTGTGATGATTCCCGAGTATGAAGACGGGTCCGAGGGTGGCATCGCCAGGGCCACTGTCTGCGTATCTTCCCAGGTCGGCTGCAAGATGAACTGCAGTTTCTGCATGACAGGCCGCGGCGGTTTCCACGGCAACCTCTCCGCTGCTGAGATCATCTCCCAGTTCCTCTCGATCGATGAGGCGGGCATCCTTACGAACGCCGTCTTTATGGGGATGGGAGAGCCGCTGGACAACTGGGAGAATGTGAAGAGGGTGCTTGACATACTGACTTCCGACTGGGGTTTCGGGTGGAGCCCGAAACGCATAACAGTCTCGACGATCGGCGTCATACCTAATCTGAAGCGTTTCCTCGATGAGAGCAGATGCCATCTTGCAGTCAGCCTCCACAACCCTTTCCCCGACCAGAGGGCAGCCCTTATGCCGGTGGAGAAGGGCTTCCACATAGAAGATGTGCTGGAACTGATCCGAAAGTACGACTTCAGCGGCCAGCGCAGAGTGAGCTTCGAGTATACAATGTTCGCCGGGGTCAACGACACAAAGCAGCACTGCGATGCCTTGCTGCGTCTGCTCAAGGGGCTGGAGTGCCGCGTGAACCTGATACGTTTCCACGCTGTCCCTGATTCTCCGCTCCGGACCTCCGCTCCGGAGGTGATTGAGGCTTTCAGGTCCAGACTCGTCCGCGGGGGTGTCACTGCGACCCTCCGGGCCTCACGGGGAGAAGACATAATGGCTGCCTGCGGCCTTCTTGCAGGAAAAGGACTGAAAAAACTATGACGATATGAAAAAGATACTACTTTTTGCAATAACTCTTTTTGTGTGCACCGCGGCCTTCGCCGAGGATGAACCTGCACCTATTGACGCCACTCCCCAGAAATCGCTGCCGGCAACAAGACCGAAGGTTGGCATAGTGCTTTCCGGAGGCGGTGCGAAGGGCATGGCCCACATCGGAGTCCTGAAGGCACTTGAAGAACTCGAAATACCTGTAGACTATATCGTGGGAACCAGTATCGGCTCCATCATCGGCGGTATCTACGCCCTCGGCTACACTGCTGCCCAGATGGACTCGCTTGTCCACTCCCAGGACTGGGAACTGCTTATGAAGGACAAGATCAACCGCAGGCAGCTCTCCTACGATGACAAGAAGACCAAGGAGAAATGCATAGTGACCATTCCTTTCCTCACTCCGAAGACCTTCGGAGACGAGATGCAGGAATACCGTCAGGAGGACCCCGATGAGATGGGCCCTTACCCTGCCACCTCCAAGAAGAAAGGCGTGCTCAACGAAATTCCTTTGGCCCTTGTCGAGGGTCAGAACCTCCACCAGCTTTTCACGAAGCTTTCAGTCGGATATCAGGACTCCATTGATTTCAATACCCTTCCGATTCCTTTCGCCTGCGTTGCGGTGGATGTGAACACAAAGGAAGAAGTGGTCTTCCACGGCGGTGACATAGTCAACGCCATCCGCTCCAGTATGTCGATTCCGGCCTATTTCGTCCCTATCAAGGAAGGACGCAAGACTCTTGTCGACGGTGGAATGCTCAATAATTTCCCGGTTGACGTAGTCCGTGAGATGGGTGCTGACATAGTGATCGGAGTGGACCTCCATTACCACAAGAAACTGGTTCAGGACGATGTGGAGACTATCCCTGAGATGGTCAACAGTATGCTCAGCATTATGAATGGCGAGAAATACTATGCCGGCCGCAAGAATGCTGATATCCTGATATGCCCTGATACAAAGGACTTCGGGATTCTCGCTTTTGACGAGACGAGCATCACGGCTCTTGAAGACAGAGGCTACATCGCCGCCCAGGAGGAAATGAAGTCACTCAAGGATCTGTCTGACCTGATGAAGCACTATCCGAAAAAGAGTTCGCTCAACGCCCCGAAGGCAATCAACCTGGAGCAGGACTCCGTCTTCATCTCCCAGGTCTCAATCACCGGTGCAAATCCTAAGGAGATGTCCTGGCTGCTTGACAAGACTGACATCAAGCCTGGAGAGTATCTGGATGGCAGCGAGCTTGACAAGTCAATAGAGATGTTCTATAATACAAGGGCTTTCAAGAAGGTGACATATTCAGTTGCGGGCAAGGACAATGACTACAACCTGAAAGTGAAGTTCACCCCTGAACGCCTGCACCAGTTCGGCATCGGATTCAGGTTCGATTCCGAGGAGAAGGCGGCGATCCTGGCATCCTTCTCCTTCAACCGCCACAAGATTTTCGGAAACAAGTTCGACGTCGACCTGGAGCTTGCGCAGAACTCGTCGGCAATCCTCAAGTACGGATATACTTTCAAGAACCTGCTGCAGTTCAATGCCAGCGCCACCTTCCGCAATATCCTGGCTGACCTTTATGACTATGGTGTACGCACATCGTCCGCGAAAGTCAACTATTTCCGCGGGGACGTCAACTTCGAGGTCAAGAAATACCTCAATACCGACATCAGGGTCGGCGCCTGCTTCGACAACTACAAGTTCGTCTCATCACTGGAGTTCTTCGACGATTATGTCTATGAGGGGCTGCCGGAGGTCAAGGGCTATTCTGCAAATGTCTATGCCCGCTATGATTTCGACAACTTCACCGATCCGTACTTCCCGCGCCGCGGTCTGAGGATGGAGATAATGGGCTCCTGGTATCCTGACCTCTATCACGATGACGTGGACAGAAATGTCTACGGCCTCAATTTGAACTGGCAGCTCGTCATTCCTTTCGGAGACCGCTTCGCAGCCATCCCGCAGCTTTACAACAGGTGGATGCTCGGGAACCTGAGCGAAAGCGTATACAAGAATTATTTCGGAGGCTATATGAAGGGACGCTATCTTGACACCCAGCTCCCATTTGTCGGAACAAACCATTGCAACACGGCCTACGACTGTGTCGACATCGCAAGGCTCGACCTGAGGCTCAATCACTACAAGAACCACTACATCACACTGATGGCCAACTATATGCTGGACTTCCAGCAGCTTGACGAACTCTTCAGCAATGATGAATTCGCTGCCAGAAGGCAGAGTTTCGGAGCTGCCCTCAGCTACTCCGTGGATACCTTCATCGGCCCTGTCCAGCTGATCGGCCACTGGTCAAACCTCAGCAAGTTCGGAATGTACTTCCAACTGGGTTACAACTTCTAACAGTTAGATGAAGCGCTATGCCGCCATACTCCTCGCACTTCTCATCTGCCTTCCTTCTTTCGCCCAGAGGCCGAAGGTGGGGGTTGTGCTGTGCGGCGGCGGAGCCAAGGGCGCGGCTCACGTGGGCGTCCTGAAAGTCCTTGAAGAGAACGGCATTCCGATAGACTGCATAGTTGGCACCAGTATCGGTGCCATTGTCGGCGGACTGTACTCAATAGGTTATTCAGCTGACGAACTCGACTCGCTCTTCATCTCCCAGAACTGGGATGTGGTGATGAGCGACAGGGTGGAGCGCCGCAACACCTCATTCGACCGCAAGCGGTTTGACGAGCGCTATCAGATCGGCATCCCTTTCGGAAAGGGCGATTACTCGCGTCTCTCCAAGCATGAGCGCCGGGAGGAGCCGTCTCTGCTGAGCAACATACCTATGGCGCTGGTATCGGGCCAGAACATTTACAACCTCTTCACAAAGCTGTCAGTCGGCTATCAGGATTCGCTGGATTTCAACAAGATGCCGATTCCTTTCGCCTGCGTGGCCGTCGATCTGGTGAAGAAAGAGGAGGTCGTGTTCCACAGCGGCAGCTTTGTCGATGCCATCAGGGCTTCTATGGCGATACCGGGCTACTTCGCTCCTGTGATGCTGGGTGACAAGGTGCTGATTGACGGAGGCGCGCTCAATAACTATCCTGTCGACGTGGCGCGGGAAATGGGGGCTGACATAATCATCGGCGTCAAACTTGGCGAGTATGAGCAGCCGGAGCCTGTGATAGAGAATATAGGCGATGTCCTCAACGGTCTGGTGGATCTCTATATGCAGACCAAGTTTCCTGAAGCCATAGCACACACCGACATTCTGATCGCCCCTTCCGTCAAAGGGTTCAATACTCTGAGTTTCGACCCCGGGAGCCTGCGCACCCTAATAGACAACGGCAGGGCGGCGGCACTTGAGAAACAGGAAGAGATTGCTGCACTCAAGGCAATGCTTGAAGAGAAAGACAACAGTTTCGTGGGCCCGCAGCCAGCACCTATGTCCTATGCAAAGGCTGTCAGGATGGACCGCGACACCATCACCCTGAGGGCAGTGTCCTTCAACGGTCTTTCGGAGAAAGAGATGAGGGTGCTCCTCTCGAAAAGCTGCTTTGTGGCCGGTGCCCGCCTGACGGGCGGGATGATAGAGGAAGAGATAGCCCGTCTCTACAATACCTCCGCCTTCGAGTCTGTGACCTACTCCTTGAGCGGCAGCAGCAACCCATATGACCTGGAACTCAACTTCGTCCCCGGCAGAAAGTCGCTCGTGGGCCTTGGATTCAATTTCGACAGCGAGGAGATTGCAGCGGTCCAATTGAATGTGGGGTTCAATGAAAGAGCACTTTATGGCCACAAGTTTACTATTTCCTCAAAGCTGTCATATAACATGCAGGCGGGCATCCGCTACTCATATGCTTTCAAGTCGCTGGCCCAGTACAACTTCTCGTACGGGTACCGCTCAAGCGACCTGAACATATTCGACAAGGGGCTGAGAAGCAACCTCTCCTTCGGCTCTCATACTCTGAAGACCGATTTCTCCACAAGGCTGAAGCAGTGGAATGTGGATCTTGGAACCCGGCTGGACTTCTATGATTACAGCTCACTGCTCACGGATGCGGAGACACTGCCGATCTATGATACCGACCTCGACAGGAAAACATTCTGGAGTGTGTTCGGCACCATTGAGGCTGACCGCCGTGACCAGCAGTTCTTCCCTTTGAGAGGGTATGAACTCTCCGCGGGATATTCCTACTACTTCAACCGCATCCTGAATCCCGAGACTTACAATTTCGGAGTTGCGCAGATCCATTTCAGCGGCGTCATCCCGGCCGGCCGACACCTCTCCTTCATCGCGACGGTGGACAACCGCACCCTGCTGGGCGGCAATATCCCGATGGTCTACGCAAACACAATGGGCGGCTATCAGGCAGGCCGTTACCTTGAGCACCAGCTGCCGTTCATCGGCTTCACCTACACCCACGTCTTCAAGAACATCCTGACCATTGCCAACCTCGATGCCCGTTACCGTTTCCTTGAGAACCACTATGTCTTCGCCTCAGCTGCCCTTTCGCAGGACAGCGAGGGATTGAGCGACCTTCTCTCCGGCAGGCCTGTCTACGGCGCGCGGCTCGGCTATGCCTACAACTCTGCCATCGGCCCTGTGGCGGTCAACCTCTTCTGGTCCGACTACACCGGCAGGGTGGGGGCCTATGTCAGCCTTGGATACAATTTCTGACCTATGGAGAAAGAGAAACTGCTTCTTAAGATGATGCGCATCTGCTCCCTGAAAGAGTGCTGCCGGAGCGGGATTGCGGCAAAACTCACCGAATGTCCTCCCGAAATGGCGGATGAGATACTGGACAGGCTGTGTGAAGAGGGATATATCGACGAGAAACGCTATGCACGCGCCTTCGCGAGGGACAAAAGTTCCCTCGAAGGTTGGGGAATTCTGAAAATCAAGTTATCTTTGCAGAGAAAGGGAATTGCTCCTGAGACCATTGCCGCCGCTCTGCAGGAAGTTGACAGCCAGGCTGCTGAAGGCAGGCTGGAGGCTCTGCTCCGGGCGAAGGCCAGAAGTCTTGAAAAGGAGACCGACCCTGCGAAGAAGCAGGCCAAAGTATTCCGTTACGCCCTCGGCCGCGGGTATGGCTATGACGAAATAAAGAAGATTTATGATATCATCCGAAGAGATCAGAGAGATTAAACAGCGCGTTGGGACGTTGGGGAGGTGTCTTTGACATCGCTGCAAAGCGACAGGACCTCTCTGAAAAACAATCAAAGACAACAGCACCGGACTTCTGGGACGACCCGAAAGCCGCGGAGGCCTTTATGAAAGGAGTCTCCGCGGTCAAGTACTGGGTTGACGGCTATGACGCTCTGGAAAGCGCAGTGGCTGACCTCGACACACTCCTCGAATTCGGCGAGGATGCCGCTGATGACATAGATGCGGCATATCTGCTCCTCAAGGAAAATGTGGAGGCGCTCGAGCTCCGCAACATGCTCGGAGCCGAGGGTGACAGCCTGGGCGCAGTGCTTACCATCAACTCCGGCGCCGGAGGCACCGAAGCCAACGACTGGTCGGCGATGCTGATGAGAATGTATCTCCGCTGGGGGGAGCGCAACGGCTACAAGCTGACTACCACAGAACTTCTCGAAGGCGACGAGGCAGGCATCAAGTCCTGCACCATCGAGGTGGAGGGCGACTACGCCTACGGCTATCTCAAGGCCGAGAACGGTGTCCACCGTCTTGTGAGGATATCCCCGTTCAATGCCCAAGGCAAGCGCCAGACCACATTCTCCTCAGTGTTTGTCTATCCGCTGGTGGATGATACCATCAACATAGAGATCAGCCCTTCTGACCTCGAGTGGGACACCTACCGTTCCTCAGGCGCGGGCGGACAGAATGTCAACAAGGTTGAGACCGGAGTGCGTGTGCGCCATATCCCTACAGGCATTGTGGTTGAAAACACAGAGACCCGCTCTCAGCTGGACAACCGACAGAACGCTCTCAGGATCCTCAAGTCCCGCCTGTACGATATGGAACTGAAGAAGCGCCAGGAGAAGCAGGCCGAGCTCGAGGGACAGAAGAAGAAGATTGAGTGGGGTTCACAGATCCGGAGCTACGTGCTCCATCCGTACAAGATGGTCAAGGATCTCCGTACTGGTTATGAAACCTCTGATACGCAGGGGGTTCTCGACGGGGATCTCAATGCTTTCATGAAAGAATATTTAATGAACAATAACTAATCACTATGGAATTCAAGTACGCTCCAATGTTTCAGCTCGGTGAGGACAAGACCGAGTATTACAAGATTCCCGGCTCAGAACAGTATGTCTCGACCGGTGACTTTGAGGGCAAGCCTATGCTCAAGGTGGCTCCGGAGGCTCTGACAATTATGGCCAACACCGCTTTCCGTGATGTCTCCTTCATGCTGCGTCCGGCCCACAACGCACAGGTTGCGAAGGTCCTCAGTGACCCTGAGGCTTCCGAGAACGATAAATATGTCGCTCTTACAATGCTCCGCAATGCCGAAGTGGCCTGCAAGGGAAAGCTCCCGTTCTGCCAGGATACCGGAACAGCCATCATCCACGGCGAGAAGGGCCAGCAGGTCTGGACAGGCTTCTGCGATGAGGAGGCTCTTTCCAAAGGCGTCTACAAGACATATACCGAAGAGAATCTCCGCTACAGTCAGAATGCACCTCTCAATATGTATGATGAGGTCAACACCAAGTGCAATCTCCCTGCACAGATCGACATAGAGGCGACCGAAGGTATGGAATACCGCTTCCTCTGCGTCACCAAGGGCGGTGGCAGCGCTAACAAGAGCTACCTGTACCAGGAGACGAAGGCACGCATCCAGAACCCGGGGACACTTGTACCTTTCCTCGTCAGCAAGATGAAGACCCTCGGAACTGCAGCCTGCCCTCCTTACCACATCGCATTCTGCATCGGAGGCACCTCCGCAGAGCGCAACCTTCTGACAGTCAAGCTGGCATCCTGCCACTACTATGATGAACTCCCTACCACGGGCGACGAGACAGGCCGCGCATTCCGCGACATTGAACTCGAGAAACAGGTCCTTGAGGAGGCTCATAAGATCGGCCTCGGCGCACAGTTCGGCGGCAAGTATATGGCACACGATGTCCGCATCGTCCGTCTTCCGCGCCACGGTGCGAGCTGCCCTATCGGCCTCGGCGTAAGCTGCTCTGCAGACCGCAACATCAAGTGCAAGATCAACAGTGACGGCGTCTGGATCGAGAAACTCGACGACAACCCTTCACAGTGGATCCCTGAGGAGCTCCGCAATGCGGGCGAAGGCGACGCTGTCAAGATCAACCTTGACCAGCCTATGAGCGAAGCCTGCAAGATCCTGACGAAGGATCCTATCGGAACCCGTCACAGCCCCAACGGCACCATCATCGTCGGCCGCGACATCGCCCACGCGAAGATCAAGGCACGTCTGGATGCAGGCGAGGGAATGCCTCAGTACCTCAAGGAACACCCTATCTACTACGCTGGTCCTGCAAAGACCCCTGCCGGAATGCC
>JAZRVT010000049.1:0-63869 GCA_045599325.1 Bacteroidales bacterium
GCTTCCAGCCTATCCCCTTGCAGGCAGCCTGCGGTTCCTACCGCCGTTTTCTGCTCTCTTTCTTTCATAAAGTTCCTTTCTACAAACTTATCCAATAAAGTTCGGTCCTTCCCTGCGTGTCGATATTAGGCAGGTACTATGACCTCTGCTGACTCCTCGCAGTTCGTTGTTACTGCAAGGCGATATTTGTTTTCGCCTCGTCTGCGAGGCCTCTCCAGTTATGGACGCAATCTTTCCATCTTATGTCTGCCCGATTTACCTTGGATGATTCGGATAGTTATCGGACTTTGACTTCTCTTGCAGTCTTGTCCTCATCCGTAGGCCTTGTATCGGGTTCCTGTCCGTCAGACCAGATGTTTGCCACCGGCTTCCTTCAGATTCCGTCTCACGGCGGACACCCTTGCCTTTGGCTGTAACCTTCCCACTATCAGGGCGGTTTAGGGACTTTCACCCGTTAGAGTACGTTCGTGCTGGACGAACAACGAAAAAGGCCATCCGAAGATGGCCTTTTGAATTTTTGAGCGGAAAACGAGACTCGAACTCGCGACCCCGACCTTGGCAAGGTCGTGCTCTACCAACTGAGCTATTTCCGCGTTGGGATTGCAAAGGTACTTACTTTTTTCGTATCTCCAAATTTTTTTTGATTTTTTGATTTTCAGCATCAAATATCAGTACCTTTGCGGCCCGGAACAGTGGATTATTACAGATGAGCAGGTTCATACGCTTCCTGAAGACCTGGAAACTGCCTGTGGCAATGCTGGCAGGCGCCGCGGCATACTTCATCTACGCCGCAATCCCTACACCCGCCTCACTCGATGCGAAGGTCAACGGCGCCATCTCCTTCATCCAGCCTGTGCTCATCTTCACGATGCTCTTCCTCACCTACTGCAAGATCGACTTCCGCGACCTCAGACCTGCCAGGTGGACATTGTGGCTGCTGCTCATCCAGGCCGGCAGCTTCTCGCTGATGGGGCTTGCGCTGATCCTCCTGCCGAACTTCCCGGCGAGGGTGCTGGTGGAAGGAGCGATGATTGCGATGATATGTCCGACAGCCACCGCGGCTGCGGTCGTAACAAGCAAGCTCGGCGGCAATATGACACATATCGTCACCTACACAATCCTGATCAACCTTACGGTTTCCCTGGTGGTCCCGGCCATTGTCCCGCTGCTGAACCCGGGCAGTTCCGTCAGTTTCATAAGCGCGTTCCTCACAATCCTTTCGAAAGTCTTCCCGCTGCTGATCCTGCCTCTGGCCGCAGCCTGGGCTGTAAAGAAGTTCCTTCCGCGGCTCCACAAGGGTATCCTCGAATACCCTGACGCCGCCTTCTACATCTGGCTTGTGGCGCTGGCGCTGGCGATAGCAGTGACAGTCAGGAGCATAGCCCACAGTACTGTCGGTGTATGGTATCAGGTCGGACTCGCCCTCATCTCGCTCGCAGCCTGCGCCCTTCAGTTCGGCCTCGGCAAGAAGATTGGCGGAAAATACGGCGACCGCATCACCGCTGGCCAGGCGCTCGGTCAGAAGAACACGGTGCTGGCCATCTGGATGGGCTATACATTCTTTACGCCTGTCACATCGATAGTGGGCGGATTCTACAGCGTCTGGCACAATGTGGTCAATGCCTGGCAGCTGTACAGGCACGAAAAAGCGGATTCGAAATCCTGAGCGGAGCTACTCTATGAAAAGCCTGCCTTCCGGCGCCAGTGAAAAGGCGCAAGGGCGGACAATCTTCCCTTCAACGCTGACAGCGGCAGTAATGCCTGCATCCCCGGCATTGTCTGCAATGCGGAAGATATAGCTGCCGGCATCAGTGACCCAGGCGTTGCGTGCCTCGACGAATGAGGCGAGATCCTCTGCAGAGACTGCCATCTCCACAACCTCGGACTCACCGGGAGCGAGTAGCGCTGTCTTGGCGAAGCCCTTGAGCTCGCGCTCCGGCTTGTCGAGCAGAGCGCCGCCCTGCGGGGCTGATACATAGAGCTGGACGACATCCTTGCCTGCGGCAGAGCCTGTATTCGTCACGCGGCACCTTACCTTCCAGCCGCCTTCGCAGGCGATGACCTCAAGGCCGTCGTGGGAGAAAGCGGTGTATGAGAGGCCGAAGCCGAACGGATAAGCGCTCTTCACGCCATTGGTGCAGTAGTGGCGGTATCCCACATAGATACCTTCAGTGTGATTCACATAGTCGATGTCCGGAATGTCATAGTGAGGCACTCTGTCGTGGCGGTAGAAAGAGTAGTTCTCGCCTTTCGGATTCGGAACAACCGGGAAGTTCTGCGAAGGGACGTCGCGGTAATGCATCGGGAATGTCACCGGCAGGCGGCCGGAAGGGTTCTCCTTGCCGCAGAGAACGTCGGCTGCTGCAAAGCCGCCCTCCTGACCCGGCATCCAGGTTAGCAGGATTGCATCTGCCAGGTCACGCCAGGAAGCAGTCTCCACCACTCCGCAGGTGTTGAGCACCACCACAAGCTTCTTTCCGTCGCGGCGGCACTCGGCGCTGAGCTCCTCGAGCTCCCGCATCTCCTTGATGCTGAGATTGAAATCGTTGAACAGGATGCGGTCGTGACCTTCCGTAGACCAGCGGCTGAGAGTCCAGACCACTGTCCCGGCATTGCTGTCGGCCGTGAAGCCCGCTGCCTTCAGCCCCTCTTCGAGGGTCGCAGGATGCTCTGCATAGACATAGGCGGCACCGCCACCCACATACTGCCATCCCTCACCGCAAGTGCCTTTGAGGCATACCGGGCCAGGAGCAAGCGGAAGGACTCCGTCATTCTTCAGGAGCACGATTCCCTCTGCAGCCACTCTGCGCGCCACCTCTGCGTGACCGGCGAGGTCCGGCTTGTCGTCAGGTGTGTATCCGCTGCGGAAAGAGAGATATCTGGCATCAAGTTCCAGGACACGCCTTGCGGCCGCATCCACTGCCCCCATAGGGAGGACGCCGCTTTCGACGGCCTTCATCAGCTCTTCGAAACGTCCTTTGCTCCAAGGCTCTATGATGTCATTCCCCGCAAGGATCATAGCGGCATTGTCGATGCCGGCGCCCCAGTCAGACATCACGAGGTTTCGGAAGCCCCACTCGTCGCGGAGGATTCCGTTGATGAGGTTCGGACTCTCGCAGGCGAGAAGTCCGTCTACACGGTTGTAGGAGGTCATTATTGTCCACGGGTCAGATTCCTTGACAGCAGTCTCGAAACCTTTCAGGTAGATTTCACGGATGGCCCTCTGGCTGACGCGGTGGTCAGCGTTGAGACGGTTCATCTCCTGGCTGTTGACAGCGAAATGCTTCACCGAGGTGCCGACGCCTCTGCTCTGGACGCCCTTGACATAATCCGCCGTCATCCTGCCGGTGATCAGCGGGTCCTCGCTGAAATACTCGAAGTTGCGGCCGTTGAGAGGATTGCGGTGGATGTTGATGCCAGGGCCGAGGATCACACCTATGCCATAGCTCCTGAGTTCGTCGCCGATGGCCTCGCCAACCTCACGGGCTGCGTCAGTGTTCCAGGTGGCGGCGAGGCTGACGCCTGCCGGAAAGGCGGTGCACCAGCGTTCCGTGCCGTCACCGTCGCGGTCAGGTTTCATACGGATGCCGGCCGGGCCGTCGGCAAATATCACCTGCGGTATGCCGAGACGCTCCACAGGATATGTAGAGCCTGCGATACCGGGCCAGTGAGGTCCCGGGTTGCCGATTATCAGATGCACCTTCTCTTCGAGGGTGAGTTCGCCGAGAACCTTGTCAATGTTGTCCTGCGAGAGTTTCAGCGGCTTCCTTGAAGCTCCTGAAACGAGTGGCAGCGCCATAAGCGCCGCCACAAGTATGATCATTGTCTTTTTCATATCGGGTTATTTGAGGCCTCTTGCACGGAGGAGTGCGTCAGGGTCAGGTTCCGCACCGCGGAAACGCTTGTAGAGCACCATTGGCTCCTCGCTGCCGCCCATCTCGAGGATATTCCGGCGGAAGCTCATTGCAGTCTCAGGATCATAGATGCCTTTCTCCTTGAAGAGCTCGAACGCATCCTTGTCGAGGACCTCAGCCCAGAGGTAGCTGTAGTATCCGGCGCTGTAGCCGCTGTTGAAGATATGGTTGAAGTAGGTGGTGCGGTAGCGCGGGATGATCTCGTCGATCAGGCCCATCTCTTCGCATACTTTCTTCTCGAATCCGGCGATGTCGATGCCTTCGACAGATGAGAGTTCGTGCCACTTCATATCGAGGATGGATGCAGCGCAGAGCTCTGTGGTGGTGAAGCCCTGGTTGAAGTTGCCAGCTGCAATGATCTTGTCGACGAGTTCGTCAGGGATCACCTCTCCGGTCTCGCAGTGCTTCGCATAGTTGGCGAGGACCTCTTTCTGGAAGGCCCAGTTCTCGTCGATCTGTGACGGGAGCTCGACGAAGTCGCGGGCAACGCTTGTGCCGCTTACCGTGGTGTAGGTGCACTGGCTGAGGAGACCGTGGAGAGCGTGGCCGAACTCGTGGAACATTGTCTCGACATTGTCAAGGCTGAGAAGCGCGAGGGAGCCGTCCTCGGACCTGTTGAAGTTGCCCACATTGACGATGACAGGGCGTACCTTAGTGCCGTCTGCCTCAACCCACTCGTCGCGGAAGTTGGTCATCCAGGCACCGCCGCGCTTGCTCTCGCGTGGGAAGTAGTCGGAGAGGAAGATGCCGATGAGCGAGCCGTCAGCGTCGCTTACCTTGAAGGCCTCGACCTCAGGGTGATATTTAGGAGCGTCTGCAATCGGCTCGAACTGGAGTCCGTAGAGCTTGGAAGCGTTGTCGAAGACTCCCTGGCGGACATTCTCCATCTTGAAATATGGCTTGGTCTGCTCTTCGTCAAGAGCATACTTCGCCTTGCGGACGCGCTCTGCATAGTAGAACCAGTCCCACGGCTCGATCTTCGAACCTGCCTCAACCTTGCCGGCGGCGATATCCTCGTCCATCACCATCTGCATGTCGATGACCTCTTTCTTGGCCTGGGCCACTGCATATTTCATTATGCGGCCAAGGAAAGCGTCGACAGTGGCCGGATCCTTGGCCATCTTGTCCTCAAGGATCTGCTCGGCAGGATTTGAATAGCCCATCAGCTGCGCCTTCTCGATCTTGAGCTTCAGAATCTGGAGGATGATCTCCTTGTTGTCATATTCGTTGTCGTGGTTTCCGCGGCTGGAGTATGCCTCGAAAGCCTTCTGACGGAGTGCGCGGTCCTCGATGACAGCCATCTGGTCAGGATACTGGGAGATGCTGAATCCGAGTTCGTCCTTGAATGCGTTGTTCTCCTTGAGGAGGTTGTTGCCGAAGCGGAGGCTGAGGGTGGAGAGCTCGGTGTTGATCTCCTTGATGCGTGCCTGACCGGCTTCGTCGAGGGCTATGCCGTTCTTCTCGAATGCGCGGTAAATCTTGTCGAGGACCATCTCCTGCTCACGGGTGAGCCCGAGCGACTCCTTCTTGTCATAGACAGCCTTGACCTTTGCGAAGAGATCCTTGTTCAGGTACATTTCATTGCTGAATTCAGACTCCTTGACGGTGGCCTCTTCGACTATCTTCTCAAGTGTCGGCGTGATGTCGGTCTCCGCCACATTGAAAAGAACGGCGGCGACCTTTGAGAGCAGTCTGCCGGATGCGTCGAACGGAGCTATCACATTCTCGAATGAAGGTTCTTCCGTGCAGGCGATGATCGCTTCGATCTCCGCCTTGTTCTGCTTGATGCCTTCTTCAACGGCTGGAAGGTAGTCAGCCTCCTGGATCTGTTCGAAAGGAGGGATTCCGTAAGGGGTGTCCCACTCTGTGAAGAACGGGTTCACTCTTTGAGTACAGGATGTCATAGCCATCAGTAATGCGGCAATTGCCAGTATTCGTTTCATAGGGTGTTTTTATGATGATTCAATCTTCAAATATAACGAAAATATCAATACCTTTGCCGATATGAAAGAAATACCTGTATTGCTGCTCACAGGTTATCTGGGCAGCGGAAAAACCACACTTCTCAACAGAATCCTCTCCAACAGGAAAGGAATAAAGTTCGCCGTCATAGTGAATGACATCGGCGAAGTGAACATCGATGCCAGCCTTATTGAACAGGGAGGCATCGTAGGACGCAAGGACGACAGCCTGGTCGCCCTCCAGAACGGCTGCATCTGCTGCACTCTCAAGATGGACCTTGTGGAGCAGCTGCGTGAGATAACGGCGATGAACCGCTTCGACTATATAGTCATAGAGGCCAGCGGAATCTGCGAGCCCGCCCCGATCGCGCAGACCATCTGCTCGATTCCGACAATGGGCCCGGCCTTCACGAAATTCGGTGTTCCGCGTCTCGACTGCATCGTCACGGTCGTTGACACCCTGAGGATGCAGAGCGAATTCGGCTGCGGCGACTTCCTTCTCAGAGATGACATCGAAGAAGACGACATCGAAAATCTCGTCATCGAACAGGTCGAATTCTGCAACAAGATCATCCTCAACAAGATATCAGAGGTCACACCGGAGGAGAAAGGCCGTGTGAAAGGCATCGTCTCCACCCTTCAGCCGCACGCTGAGATCATTGAGTGCGACTACTGCGACGTCGACCTCGACCGCCTGGTGAACACGGGCGCCTTCGACTTCGACAAGGTCGCCGCAAGCGCCACCTGGATCGAGGAAGTCGAGGGCCGCGGCCACCACGACGATGACGATGAGGATGAAGAACACGAGGAGCACGGGCACGAACACGAACACGAGCACGGGCACGAACACGGCCACCATCATCACCATCACCACGATGAAGGCGAGGCTGAGGAATATGGCATCGGCACATTCGTCTATGAGAACCGCCGTCCGATGGACATCAACAAGTTCGATGACTTCGTCGCACGACGCTGGCCTGTGGGGGTCATCCGCGCGAAGGGCATCTGCTATTTCACCGATGAACCGGACTTCTGTTTCATCTTCGAGCAGGCCGGACGTCAGGTGTCACTGAAGAATGCAGGGCAGTGGTACGCCACGATGCCGGAGTGGAGAATCAAGGAGATGATGGAGCAGGACGAGCATTTCCGCCGCGACTGGGATCCGGAATACGGCGACAGAATGCAGAGACTAGTCTTCATCGGCCAGCATCTCGACAAAGCAGCCATCACCGCCGCCCTCGACGCCTGCATCGAAGAATAGCGCCGAACCTCTTCACGAAATACTTGAAAACTAGAAAGATTTCCAAAAAAACTTACTTGTGTAAAATTTGTGGCACGCGCTTTGTAATAATTAGAGCCGAGCGTACATTTTTTTCATAAGTTAAGTTTTAGGTTAAAGATAAGGCTTCAAACGGATGTGGTTTGAAGCTTTTTCTTTTATACAGGGGGTTACGACCCCCTGAAACCCCTGCCGCTCCCGGCCTTGACGTATTTGCTGCGCAAATACACGGCCTCCGCGGGTTGCGGGAGGATTTGTGGCTCCTGTCACCTGCGTCGTCGGGCGGGCGAACTTCCTCTTCGATGCCTTCGCTGCGGAACGCGCGCTTTATGGCCCGCCTCGCGGTCCAACGCGCTTGGACGGTCCTCGCGATTACAGTGCCTGACGGCCCTGTAACCGGCATCTCATTCGTCGTTCGCTATTTCCGCCCGCCTCGATGGTTCCCTGAGCCACATCTCCTCCCGCCGCAGCGGCGCGTGCGCGGGCCTGGTGGAGCGGGCCTGCACTCGTGGAGCAGGACGCGTTGTCTACTTGCAGACCATTATGTCGAGGATCATATCATCGGTTGTCTGCATTCCGACAGAGCCGATGCGGCCGAGGTTGGAGATGGTCTTCTCGATGTCCTTCTCGATGATGCCGTCGTTCGGAGAGATGCAGATTCCTTCCAGAGCCAGGACTGCCGACTGCATAGAGCAGGCGACACCCGAAGCCACCTTCATCGCACATCCCACCTTCGCGCCGTCACAGACCATCCCAGTGATGTTGCCGATCATATTCTTGATGGCAGAGCACACCTGGTCATACCCGCCGCCGCGCAGGAATACAATTCCGCAGGATGAACCCGTGGAGGCGATCACACAGCCGCAGAGAGCCGACAGCTTGCCCAGATGACCCTTGATATGGATAGCGACAAGATGCGCCAGCGCTATGGCGCGCACCAGCTGCTCGTGGCTGGCACCAGTCTTCTCAGCTACGGCAATCACAGGCACAGTCACAGTTATGCCCTGGTTGCCGCTGCCGGAATTGCTCATCGCAGGGAGCGTGCATCCCGCCATCCTCGCATCCGAAGCAGCAGCAGTGCAGGCCATCGCGTAGGTGAGCAGAGTGTCGCCGTAGACGATGCTGTTGTCAGCCTGGAGAATGGTCCTGCCGACCTGGAGTCCGTAGCGGTGACCGAGGCCCTCATCCACAAGAGCCTTGTTGAGCCTGACAGAGTCCATCATAAACTCAATCTCCTCAAGGGGCACAGTCACGGCAAAGTCATAGATGTCCCTGACAGTGATGTTCTTCGCGAAATCAGGATCCAGCAGCCCCTCCTCCGCGGCATCCTGCCCGCAATGGTGGGCAGTGTCATCCTCCAGCAGCTCAACGCCGTCCAGCAGCACGCTCGAGATATGGTCGTGGCTGCCGCTCACTACGGTCTCGGCGCGGTGGGTTCCTGAGAAAGCTGTGGCGCAGACATAGAGCTTCTCATCTGTCCTTGCCAGCGAGACCCTCACCTTCCCCGCCACAATCATCTCCTTGGCAGCGGCGACAGAATCTGAATCAAGTTCCTTCAGGACCTCAAGGCCATACTTGGAACGGCCGCAGACAGCCGCCAGAGCCACAGCAATGTCAAGGCCGACCATACCTGTCCCCGGAATGCCCACGCCCATACCGTTCTTCAGGATATTCGCACTGACATCCGCCTCGAAACGGTCCGGTTCGAACCCTGCAGAGCGGAGAGCCTCGCAGCTTCGCGCCGCAGCAAGGGCCACAGCTATAGGTTCAGTACATCCGAGAGCAGGCTTCACCTCCTGCCTGATGAGTGCCAGAAGTTTCTCTTTCATAGATTAAGGTCAAGACAAAGTGTAAAAATAGCGAACTTTTTCGTACCTTGCAATCCTTCGGAATTAGACAAGGGATTGATATGGGAGCATTCAAATGGATAGCCGGATTCCTCGGATGGGTCACGATGGGGCCGATCGGAGCCCTTCTCGGCTTTTTTACAGGGTCAGCGATCGAATCGGGCCTCGAGGCGATGAAACAGATCACCGGCGGCCAGGCCGGAGGTCCGCAATCAGGCAGCGGGACGACAGGGGGATATTACAGACGCACCGCATCCACACAGGAACAGCGCAACAGCTTCCTCGTCAGCCTGCTTGTCCTCTCCTCCGCTGTCGTAAAGGCAGACGGCAGGCTCGCCCCTTCGGAGAGCGACTACATACGCGACTTCGTACGCCGCAACTTCGGCGAGAACGCCGTGGACGAAGCGATGAGGATGCTCGGGGAACTGCAGTACAAGCAGGTGGACATCTACTCAGTCGGAGCCCAGATCGCACAGAATATGAACTATTCCCAGCGCCTTCAGCTCTTCCATTACCTTGTAGGCCTCGCCCAGGCGGACGGAAGCGTATGCCAGGCTGAACTCGGTGTACTCCGGACCATATCCGGCTGCATCGGAATCACAAATTCCGACACAGACTCCATCCTCGCGATGTTTGAGGAGAGCAGGAAGTCGGCATACACAATCCTCGAAATAGACCCTTCAGCGTCAGACGAAGAGGTGAAGAAGGCCTACAAGAGGATGGCTATGAAATACCACCCTGACAAGGTCGCCTCGCTGGGCGCAGATGTCCAGAAAGCGGCTGAAGAGAAGTTCAAGAAAATCCAGTCCGCGTATGAGACTATCAAACGCGAACGGAACATGTCCTAGAAGAGACCGGCTTAGATAACGGTTTCGAATTCCTTGAGGAAGCGGATGTCGTTCTCGAAGTAGTGGCGGAGGTCCTTGACCTGCCACTTCAGCATCGCTATGCGCTCGAGGCCCATACCGAACGCGAAGCCGCTGTAGACCTCAGGGTCGATGCCGCTGGCGCGGAGGACGTTAGGGTCGACCATACCGCAGCCGAGGATTTCGAGCCAGCCTGTGCCCTTGCAGATGTTGCAGCCCTTTCCCTTGCAGATGTTGCAGCTCACGTCGACCTCTGCTGAAGGCTCGGTGAACGGGAAGTATGAAGGGCGCATCCTTATCTGGGTGTCGGCGCCGAACATCTCGCGTGCGAAGAGAAGGATGGCCTGCTTGAGGTCAGCGAAAGAGACGTTCTTGTCTATGTAAAGACCCTCCAGCTGGTGGAAAATGCAGTGTGCGCGTGCGGAGATAGCCTCGTTGCGGAAGACGCGGCCCGGACAGATGACACGGATAGGAAGGTCCATCCTCTCCATCGTGCGGACCTGTACCGAAGAGGTGTGGGTGCGGAGAAGAATCGGGTTGTCACCCTCGCCGTGGACGAAGAAGGTGTCCTGCATATCGCGTGCAGGATGCTCCGGAGGGAAGTTGAGGGCGCCGAACACGTGCCAGTCGTCCTCGATTTCCGGACCCTCTGCCACAGAGTATCCGAATTTCTTGAAAATCGAGATGATCTCCTCGCGGGTGACGGAGATCGGATGGCGTGCTCCGAGTTCCATCCGGTCGCCCGGCTTGGTAAGGTCGAAAGCGGCTGCGGAAGGGTCAGCCATCTCGGCCACCTGGGCCTTCATCTCCTCGATCTTGGCTGCAGCTGCCTGCTTGAGGGAGTTGAGCCTCTGACCGAACTCCTTCTTCATTTCAGGAGCCACTGTCCTGAATTCTTCGAAAAGCTGGGTTATCTCGCCCTTCTTGCCGAGCCACTTTACTCTGAGTTCTTCAATCTCCTGCTCCTTGGACGCCTTGAGTGCGGCGAGGTCAGCGAGCATCTGTTCAATTTTCTCGTTGGAAATCATATCGTTTTCTTTGAATAGAGCGCAAAGGTAATGATTTTTACAGGAACTTGTCTATTTTGTCATTCATAGAAAGGTCCGTGACAATGTCCTTGATGGACTTGTCGTCGCGGTGGCAGATGAGGAGCACATCGTCCATATCCACCACAAGAACATTGTCGAAGCCGCGTATCACCACAAGCTTGCCGGGATCGGTGCAGTGCACAATCGAAGAGGTGACTTCATCTGCGACAGCCTCGCCGCACTTGATGATGTTGCCGACGGCATCCCTGTTCGGCGACTGGTCGTAGAGCGAGCCCCAGGTGCCGAGGTCACTCCATCCGAAGTTGGAGAGGAACACCCAGGCCCTGTGCGTCTTCTCCATCACGCCGTAGTCGATAGAGATTGACGGGCACTCCTCGTACGCCTTCCTTATGAACTCCTTCTCGCCATCAGTGTAGAAATATCTGCCGCCGTCCTTGAAGAAATCGGCCACCTCAGGGAGGTTGCTCTCAAGTTCAGCCTTGATGGCACTGAGATTCCATATGAACATTCCAGAATTCCAGAAGAACTCGCCCGTCTCGAGGAAGACCCTGGCCAGGTCGGCGTTCGGTTTCTCGGTGAATGTCTTGACCTGATAGGACTCGTGATCGCCCACCGTTGTCTTCGACTGCTTGTTTATCTGGATATAGCCGTAGTTGGTCTCCGGCCGCGTAGGGCCGATGCCGATGGTGAAGAGGTTCCCGCTCTTGGAGGCGGTATCAAGCGCGGTGCGGATGGTATCCTCGAAATTGGCCTCGTCGGAAATAAAATGGTCCGAAGGGGCTACGACAACAGTCGCGTCCGGGCACTTCTGGTAAAGCTTGTAGGTTGCGTAGGCGATACACGGCGCAGTGTTGCGCTTGTAAGGCTCGAGGAGGATGTTGTCCTCGCTGACCTGCGGAAGCTGCTCACGGATGAGGCCGCTGTAGCGTTCAGAGGTGACAATAAGGATGTTTTCGGCAGGGACGATACGGGCATAGCGCTCGTAGGTCATCTGGATGAATGTCTTGCCGATGCCGAGGATGTCCAGGAACTGTTTCGGGCGGTCCTGACGGCTCAGAGGCCAGAAGCGGCTGCCCACGCCACCGGCCATGATGATGCAATAATAGTTATTGTTCATAGAATATATCTCTTCTTGTGTGACAAGATTCAGTATATGGGGAAAAAGGCGCCCGGAATATACTCCAGTTCGTGACGGTCTTCATAGAAGACAATCGACACGATGTCGAACTGCACCTCTTTCTCAATGTGCCTCAGACCGATGTAGTTCCGTGCCGCCGATGCGAGCCGCAGCTGCTTCGCCCTGTCGACCTTTTCATACGGACTGGCGGCGGCAGGCGCCGTCAGCGACTTCACCTCTACTATGTGAAGCCTGTCGCGTGATTCGACAATCAGGTCAATCTCCCTGTGCCCTGCCCTGAAATTGCGCTCTCTGAGCACAAAACCTCGGGAAAGAAGCCACTCCAGGGCTATATCCTCGGCTCTCCTTCCCCTCTCCCCCGTATTCACCAGCCTTGAATATCCTACAAATTTAACTAAAAAATCGAGTATTTGATTCCGAATGTCAGGAATCTGACCTCCAGACCTAACATAATGTCAGCGTAAAGGCCGAGACAGTGGCGGAGGGTTCCGGAGCCGAAAATGATGTCCTGTGAGACACGTGCCATCAGACTGCTGCTCCAGATGCCGTCCTCAGGCGTCCCGGCTTCAGGAAGAATCAGCCTCCAGCCATTATACAGGACCGCAGCTGAAGTAGAGGCGTGGCTGCTCCAGTCAGAGCGCCAGGTGAATCCGGCCTGAGCCCTGTCCTGACAATACTTGCTGGCGCGGGTATAAGCCGCAAGAGCATAGAGATTGTCCGTCATGGGGCGCTCCAGCCTTGCAGTGAATGCATAGTATGAATCGAGCACGTTGCGGGAGGACATTACCAGCAGTTTCGCCCACTGCTGTCCGTATATGCCCTCGATGGAGAACTTGAAGCTGGCAGGGAGGCCGAAATCGAGCGCAAGCAGATTCTTCCAAACTGAAGGCCTTGCTGTCCAGCCGTAGATGGCGGTGCCGCCGCGGAGGACTGTCCTGCCATTGCCGGCAAAGTCGTAGTTGAAACTGAAACGGGGCGAGAACTCGAGCGGGAGGCCGAAACGAAGACCTGCCTGAACCTTGAACTTGCGTGAAAGGCTCACCTCATCCTGGACATACACCACACCGCTGTTTGAAGCGGTGTCCGCTGCACCGTAATGGAGGAACCCCGCTCCTGCCGTGAATCTGTTGCGGCCTGCCGCGACGGTGAAGTCATCCATTACAGAAATATTGGAGACCCCTCCGGCGCTCAGCGCATTGATCCGTGCGCTGTTGGAGCCGAATCCGTCCCCCACTCCGCTGACCAGGTCCGCAGAGCCCCAGAAACCGCCGCCCAGCTTGGCCACAGTGGCATCGAGGCTGTTCGACCCGTCAATCCTCCAGTCGGCACGCGCCAGGGCGCTGAAGGTGCTCCGCCCATCCGGACCGCCGCTTTCATAGACTGCAGAATTGAATATCTGGAAATCCCCATCCCCGGCAGGTGTGCCGAATGCATATCCGGCAAGATTGCCGCTGTTGCCGTCAGGCACCTGCTGCATAGTATAGAAATCGAA
This sequence comes from Bacteroidales bacterium, assembly GCA_045599325.1. Taxonomy (GTDB): domain Bacteria; phylum Bacteroidota; class Bacteroidia; order Bacteroidales; family UBA932; genus Cacconaster. The sequence goes on from JAZRVT010000049.1 coordinate 13,547, forward strand.
GGCAGACAGACGGAAGCTCTTCCCTCCTGAAGGAGCGATGGTGAGCACCGAGGCGGAAGATATGTCCGCGCTTTCACGAACGTCGAACGGAACGGCTGTGGCAGACATCTGCCCGATTGACTCAAGCCAGAGAGGGATGACATCCATATCCAGCTTCTGCGGCAAATAGCCGGGCATATCCGTAAGCCTGCGTCCTGCAGGGGCCACGCCTCCCGGAAGTCCGTCCGATGCACCGGAGAGTCTCGTGCGCGAGGCGGCTCCGTCCGTGCGGACATATGAGGTGCCGGCATCCAGGTCGGCGTCTATTGCCGTATTCTCACCCACATATGCCCAGACACCGCGGACAGTCACCGGATCATAGCTGAAATGTATGACCCTCACGACATAGGGTCCGCCCGGCTGGATGTTCAGCAGATTGAAGAAGCCGCTGCGGCCGGTGGTGACGGAATACTGCATTCCTGTGGAGGAGTTCACGGCCACGACTGTCGCCCCTTCCACAGGGCCGTCCTGGTCATATATCCGCCCGCTTATCGAGGAGGTGGTCACCTGCGCCCGGAGGGAAACCGCCGCAAGCAGCAGGAGCGCCGCGGCAATCAGTCTGGCAATCGTTTTCATATCTGCAAATTTATAAAAAAAGAAAGGACGGTCCGAAGGCCGTCCTTTACAAATATGCTGTGAAATACTAGTTGAAGTAGTACTTGATTCCGAGAAGAACCTGCCAGCAGTCTGTGTAGCTCTTGTATACGTTGTTCCAGGTCTTGGTAGGATAAGCACCGTCGACTTTGTAGGTAGAGTAGACAGGGGCGTTGTTGGCGATGTGGTCAACAGTGAGGAGAGGGTTGGTGTATGTGTCAGCGACTCCGGTGTATGAGAGGTGAGTGAGACCCCAGTTGCTGTTGAGGAGGTTGCCGATGTTGTCGATGCTGACACTGAGCTGGAAGTTGTGCTTGGTCTTGCCGATCCTGAAGGCGAAATCTTCAGCGATACGTGCATCGAAGCGGTGAGTCCAAGGAGCGCGTGCTGAGTAAGCTTCAGCATACTGTCCCTTGTGGCTGCTGAGGTACTTGTCCTGCTCGACGAATTTCCAGAAAGCGTTCTTGTCAGCGTCAGAGACGAACTGAAGGTCATCTGCAGACTCTGGGATGTAGATGAGGTCAGCTGCGTTGCCGTCGCCGTTGAGGTCGTTGCTGCAGATGTAGCTGTAGCCTGCAGGTGAGTAGCCTGAGTAGTAGAGGTTGAGGTGGAGGCCGTTACCGCCGAACACCTTGAACGGGATGAACCAGCTTACGTTTGCCATTACCTTGTCAGGAACCACGTACTGTGAGCACTGGAGACCTGCGAAGTTAGGACCGTCAACTGAGTAGAGGTTTGTGTAAGCTGAACTTGCGTCTGAACCAGGCATGCCGGAGATCTCCTTGAATGCTGTGCGGGTGTATGCAGCCATTACATCGAAGTTCTTGAACGGGGTTGCCTTGACGGTGATGTTTGCAGTGTAGCCCCAGCCCTTGTTGGTGTTGGTCAGGACATATGCAGTGTACTTGCCGTATGTGTAGTTGAGGTCACGGAAGTTGAGGCGGTTGTCGTCGCCTGCGAAGCGTGCCTTGGCTGCGCTTTCATTGATGTTCCAGTCAACGAGGCGTGTGCCGTAGATGGTCTTGGTGTACATTCCCTCAGCAGTGACTGTCATAGGGAAGTCAACAGGAACCATATAGTCGACTGCGAGAGAGGTCTTCCATACCTGAGGCATCTTGAACTTGCTGTCCACACCGTTGATTGTGCCGGTGAGAGCGCCGTCCTTCTCTGAGATAGTGGATGCACCGCCGATGATCTTCTTGATCTCAGCCATATCGGTTGCAACCTTGCCGCCGGTGGTCTTGCCGCCGTTGAGAGCGGTGAGGACTCTGAGGGCCTCGTCGGAGTAGGTGATCTTGCCATCCTTCAGAGTAGCTACGTTGTCGTAGTTCTTGTAGAGGATCATACCTGAGTTGGTAGGCATGTTGGTGAAGAATACAAGAGGGAGACGGCCCTGGAACATACCTGTACCGCCGCGTACAACGAGGCTCTTGTCACCCCTGACGTCCCAGTTGAAACCGATGCGAGGGTTGACCTGGAGGGTCGGCTTCGGCCAGTGGCCTGTGTCAACGAAGTTGCCGCCCATCTTGTAGTCAGCGATAGCCTTGTTGGTGATGAGGTCGCGGTCGTCATAGACGATGGTATCGAAGCGGACACCGTAGTTGAGCATGAAGTTGTCGCTGATGTTCCACTCGTCCTGAACGTATGCTGCGAACTGGTTGTAGTTGATACGTGCAGTCTCAGGCGCGTTATCGTAGTTGTACTGGACGCAGAATGTGAGAGGGAGGTTACCGTTAACGAAATCATCGATGCTTGCGAAACGATAGTAGCCTGTACCGTTGCGGATATAGGAGTTGTCCGCAAACATATGCTCATAGCTCAGACCTGCGGTCACCTTGTGGTCACCTGCATAGTATGTGAAGTTGTCAGCGATGTTGAAGATCTTGTTGGTCACACCGTTCTTGTAGGTGAAGAGCTCATAGCCGAATGAGGTTGCAGGGATGTTGGTGAACTTGCCTTCAGCGTCATAGCCCTGGCAGATGTCAATGTGAGGGAAGAGGTCAGAGCTTGAACCGCGCTGGTCATTGATGAAGGAGTAGGTTGCAATGATCTGGTTGGAAGCCTTGTTGCCGAAGCGGCTGTTGAGTTCGGCAGCGACTGAGGTCACGTCATTCTGCTGTGAGTACATATTGCCTGAGAACGGCTGCGACTCTGCGCTTGCACGGTTGTATGACTTGTTGCGCATTCCGTCGTCGCAGGAGTTTCCGTTAGGAGCATACCAGGTGGTGTTCTTGGTCTTGTTGAAACGTACAGAGAACTTGTGTGCGTCTGAGATGTTCCAGTCGATGCGGGCGAGGATCTTCATATTGGAGACTCCGCCAGGGAAGTCGGTGTATGAACCAGGATTGTAGCCGTAGTCGTTGATCAGACGGTCCTGAACCCTCTTGAGGTCAGCGGCGCTGGTCTTGCCGGTGGTTGTGATGGCCTGGCCAGGCTGGTCGTTCATTTCGAAGTTTGCGAAGAAGAAGAGCTTGTTCTTGATGATCGGACCGCCGAGTGTGAAACCGTAGGTCTTTGTCATCTCAGCCTTGCGCTCGCCGAGGTCCTCACCTGCGATCTTGTTGCCGCGGAGGTTCTGGTCGTGATAGTAAGCGTATGCAGTGCCCTTGAAGGTGTTGGTACCTGACTTGGTGACAGCGTTGATGCCGCCGCCGACGAAGTTGGACTGACGTACGTCAAAAGGAGCGACTACGAGCTGGATCTCCTCGATAGCGTCGAGTGAGATAGGAGTGCCGCCGCCAGGGAGGTTGGAGCTCAGACCGAAGTTGTTGTTGAAGTTTGCACCGTCAACAGTGAAGTTGGTTGAACGTCCGTCGCTTCCTGCGAAACTCATTCCATTTGCATATGGAGAAAGCTTTGTGAGAGCCTTGATGCTGCGGTCAGAGTTAGGAAGGTTCATCATCTCACGGTTGGAAACGTTTGTGGATGCACCTGTCTTCTCACCTGTGAACTTGGTAGCGTCAGCAATTACGACGACCTCGCTGAGTTCTTCTGCTGCAGACTCGAGAGCCACGTCACAGTTGAAAACCTCAGAGAGCTTGAGAGTGATGTCCTGATACTTGACAGTCTTGTAGCCGAGCATCTGAACAGTGACCTCATAAGGTCCGCCAGGACGCATGCCCTGGATGGTGTAACGACCTTCAGCATTGGACACAGCGTAGTACTGTGAACCTGAAGGTGTGTGGACTGCTACAACAGCGGCACCTGGTACGGAGCCCTGGTCGTCAGTGATCTTACCGCTCAATGAAGAAGTGGTCAGCTGTGCGCTTGCAGTGAAGCTTACGAACAGTGCCAGAACGGTCAAAGCGAAAAGCTTGATTGATTGTTTCATAAATTATGTTTGGTTTGTATATAGTTCTCCCGAAAAAACGGCGCAAAATTAGACAAAATCACAACAATCTCAAGTTTTTTTTACAAAAAAAAGGCGGTCCTTGCGGGCCGCCTTCAAGATATCGTACAGGAATTCTACAGCTTCTCGTAGAAGGTCGGATAAGCACCCTTCTCAGAATTGTATGAACCCCAGGTGCCGTACTGAGGGTCGAGCTGCATCCACTTGCCTACTGAAACGTTGGTCACCTTGCAGGTGCCGTCGTTCTGCGGCTCGATAGTCCATATGTTGCCCTCAGTAGGGGCCGGTGACCAGTTGAAGCTGTTGTAGGAGCCGGTCTGATAGAGATACTGGTCACCGCAGGCGATTGTATAACCGCCTTCAGCGGCAGTGACCACAAACTCATATTCAGAGAACTCAGCAGTGATGTTTCCATCAGTGACAGGGACATCGTTGGCGGAGAGGTAACCGTAAGTCTTGCCTGCGGGAAGGCCGGCTGCCTTGCCGTCAGTGACGAGGAGATAGCTCTTGCCGGATGTGACTGTGGAGACCTTCTGATAGTATGTCAACGGGCCGACCGGTTTCTCGTGGCTCACGTAAGCGCCACCGCAGAGTTCGATTGTCCCATTATAGGTATCCTTGTAGCCTGCGATAGTGAGGATGTCGCCCTCCTCGATGCCTGCAGCGGCGAGGAAGTTCTTCCTGTAGTCGCCTGAAGCGCCGTAGCCGGGGTAGCAGCCGTATACATAGACCTCGTTGCCGTCTTCGTCAGCAATGTAGAGGTTGCCGTAGGTTGAGTTGGCAATCTTGGTAATCTTGCCTGTGAGACGGTACCAGTCAGTGTCGCTGTCCGGCTGAGTCAGGAAGTTTGCGATGGAGACCTCCTGGACATCAATCTTGCTCTCAAGCTTGGCATCGAGCATCTCGATGGTTGTGCCGTACTGGCCTCTTGTTCCGATGAGGGTGACAATGTCGCCGACATCGATGCCTGTGGTCTCGAAGTAGCCCTTCGCGCCGAGGCCATAGACATAGGTCTCACCTGACCAGTCCTTGATGTAGAAGTTGCCGTAGTCAGCCTTGGCGATATTTGTAACCATAGCGCTTACCCTGTACTGGGTGCTGGATACAGGAGAATCATTGAAGCCTGCCACAGTGATGTCGACGATGGAACCTGACTGCATGATGGAAGTCGTGGCAGCATATTCCTTCTTTCCGTCTGAAGTCAGGAACTCGATGGCCACATCCCTGTCGCCGCCTTCGTTAGGCTGAGCGAAGAAGTATACCTTTGCCGAACCGTCAGAGGTGGTCACACCTGTGATTGAGAGCCAGTCCTGAGCGAAATCAGGAATGACGACTGAAACGCCGTTGCCCTTGCACATCAGGTCTGCGACGAACGGACCGCCCTCGATAGGGATGAGGTCTGTAGTGTCGCGGCCGACAATGATGTTCTCGACCTTGATGAGCGACTTCTTGATGTTGAGGACAGTGACGTCGACGAGTTCGACTGTCGTGCCGTTGTAGGTTGTCTTAGGACCTTCGACTGTGACCTCGTCGCCGTTCTCGATGCCGAGGCTGAGGAAGTTCTTCGTCTTGCCCTGGGCGTCGAGGGTGCCGTAGATGGTGATCACGCCTGTTTCGTCCCTGAGATACCAGTTGCCGTACTGGGTGTTGTAGATACTCTCGACCACACCTGTTACTCTGTAGGTCTTGCCGTCAGGGCCTGCGATAACCTCTGCGCAGGTTGCAGGGGAAACCACTGCGAGACCCTGGATCACATTGATGTTCTGGGTCTTGCCGTCGCAGTTCAGGTGGACTTCAGCAGTGCGTCCGTCAAGGGTGGAGGCAGCGGAGAAGGTGACTTGTGTCTCACCTGCAGATCCGCTTGACGGAGAGACTGTCAGCCAGGAAGGAATGTCTGCGATTGACCAGGATGACACGGCGGAGACTGTGATGTTCTGTGATCCGCCGTCGACATTGATGGCAACATATGAGGATGATACCTGAACCTCTTCAAGGACATTCAGTGTATTGCTTTCGCAGCCTGCCGCAAAAAATAAAGCGGCGACCAGTGCTGTAAATATAGCTTTTACTTTCATGATTCGGGTTCGGCTGATTAGTTGAACATATATTTGATACCTACTGAAGCGTACCAGCACTGGCCGATTCCGTGGTTAGGAACGAATGTCTGTGTTGAGCCGCTGATGACAGCAGGAGTTGAGAATGTAGCATAACCGTCTGCGTCAACGCCTTCATACTTGAGGATGCGGGCATCCTCGCCGATGTTTGAATTCAGGTACTTGCTGACTCCCCAGCTTGAATTGAAGAGATTGAGGACGTTCTTGAGGTCGAAGCAGAGCTGGAGGATGTTGGTGTTGTTGCCGCACTTGACCTTGAAGTCGTGCTTGTAGCCGAAGTCAATCCTGTGGACCCAAGGGCTGTAGAGGCTGTAGCCTTCTGCATACTGGCCACGGTGAGAGCTCAGATACTTGTCTGCACGGACATAGTTCATGAAGCGGTCTGCATCATCCTGCGAAACAAAGCGGAACTGCCTGCTTGTGACTTCCTCGTCAGTAGGGATATAGATGGCGTCGTAGTTGTAGCCGTCGCCGTTCATATCGTTGGCCATCATATAAGAGTAGTTGTAGCCGCCGCGCCAGGCCTCGTAGAGGAGGTTGAAGTGGTTGCCGCTCTTGTCAGAGTGGGTGAGGGAGGCAACTGCACGGTCAGGGGTCACATACTGTGAGTTGTGAAGCTTGATGTAGTTAGGACCGTCTGTTGTAGGGACATAGGTGAACGCTGACTCTGCAGCTGAACCAGGGAGGCCGGTGATCTCCTTGCTGACAGTGTGAGTGTATGCAGCGAAGAAGTTGAGGCCCTCGACAGGGGTCATGTTGACAGAGAAGCTGCCTGACCAGCCGTAACCCTTGGTAGTGTTCTCAAGGACGAACGCCTTGGTGTTGGTGTGGGAGTTGTCCGGATAGATAGGACGGTTGTCCACGCCGTTGAACCTTGCGAAACCGGCTGCGTTCTTCACGCTCCAGTCGGAGATGCAGACTGCGTTGACTGTCTTGTTGAAGATGCCTTCAGCAGTTACAGAGAACGGGAAGGAAGTCGGAATCGCATAGTCGAATGCGAGAGTGGTCTTCCATACCTGAGGCATCTTGAACCTAGGGTCGACGCCGCAGATTGAAGATGGCACTGTACCGTCCTTAGGAGAGATGGTGGTAGGATAGCCGAGGCCCTTGAGCTTGTTGAGGAGGGCGTTGACAGTGGCCTGGCCGTTCTCAGTCACGAGACCGCCCTTGAACTCATCCATTGTGAAGCCATTTGCAGCGGCGTTCTTGGCGTTGATCTGAGCCTGGTACTGGACCATACCTCCGTTGGTAGGCATATTGGTGAAGAATACGAGTGGCAGACGGCCCGTGAAGAGACCTGTGCCGCCGCGCACCTTGAAGCTCTTGTCACCCTTGACGTCCCATACGAAGCCTACGCGAGGGGAGACGGTAACCTTGGATGTAGGCCACTTGCCGGTGTCGATGTGAGTCTCCTGATAGTTGTAGCCCGCAGGATAGTAGCTGAGGTCATAGATGGCCTGGTTGGTCATCAGGTCACCATTGTTGAAGAAGATGCCGTCGAAGCGCACGCCGTAGGTGAGCTTGAACTTGTCTGATGCGGTCCATTCGTCCTGTGCATAGATGCCCGGACGGTAGAACTGGACGCGTGCTGCAGGATACTGCTCGCCGTCGTAACCGTAGGTGAGGCAGACGACCTCAGGCGCTGCACCGTTGAGGAACTCGTCGAGGCTGGTGTAGCGGTAGTAGCCCGAGCCGTTTCTCATATACTGGTTGTCAGCCATCTGATACTCGAAGGTGATGCCAGCGGTGATCTTGTGCTTGCCTGCGTAATAGGTGAGGTCATCCTTGATGTTGGCCACAGTGTTGTGGACTGCGTTGTTCCAGGTGAAGAGCTCGTAACCGAGTGCCATATAGTTGTCACCGTCCTTGAGGATGTCGATGAACGGGAACTCGTCAGAGTTGGTTCCGCGGACGTCGTCAAGCTTTGAGAAGGTTGCCAGGAACTGGTTGGAGAGCTTGTCGGTGAGACGGCTGTTGAGGTCGAGGGAAACAGTGTGCACGAGGTTGTCCATCGAGTACATTGAGTTTGCGAACGCCATCGAGCTGACAGACATACGGCCGCTGACCGCACGTGTGCCGCCGTCCATAGAGGATGCGTTGGTTGAGTTCCACGCCTTGTTGAGGGTGTAGTTGTAACGGAGTGCGAGGTGGTGCTTGTTGCTGATGTTCCAGTCGAGACGGGCAAGAATCTTCATATTGCTCTCGTCTGCAGGGAAATCAGTCCAGGAACCTGTGTCGTATCCATATTTGTTCTTCACGAACTCCGATACCTTCTGGAGGTCGGAGAGAGTTGTTCGTGAGATGTAGTTGTTAGCATTGCCCACACCGTTTGAGGAGCCTCTCCAGCGGTTTGCCACTGTAGGGATCTTGGCATACTCGGCGTTGACGAAGAAGAAGAGCTTGTTCTTCACGATCGGACCGCCGAAGGTGACGCCGTAGGTGGTGTTGCGGTCAATGGCGCGTGCGCCGCTGATCTGCTCGCCGTCGACTGTGTCGCCGTGGAGGTTCTCGTTGCGGTGATATACGTAAGCGGAGCCCTTGAACTTGTTGGTACCGGACTTGGTGATCGCATTGACACCGCCGCCGATGAAGTTGGTCTGGCGGACGTCGAATGGAGAGACGACGACCTGGAGTTCCTCGATGGCATCGATTGAGATAGGGTTGCCGCCGCCAGGGAGGTTGGAGCTCAGACCGAAGTTGTTGTTGAAGTTCGCGCCGTCAACGGTGAAGTTTGCGAGACGTCCGTCAGAACCGGCGAAGGACATTCCGTTGCCACCGTAAGGAGAGAGCTTGGTGACGTCGGTGATGCTGCGGCTGACAGTAGGGAGAGACGAGATCTGGCTGTTGTTGATGTTGGTCGCAGCACCTGTCTTCTCCTGGCTGAACTTGGATTTCGCGTCAGCGATGATGTAGACTTCCTCGAGGCTCTCCGAGTTCATCAGCTGTGAATTCTGCGCATAAGTCTCACCGAGAGGCAGGACGACGTCCTTATAGACATTTGTCTTGCATCCTACGAATGAAACCGACACTTCGTAAGGTCCGCCCGGGCGCATGCCCTGGATAGCATAGAGACCGTTGGCATTGGCAGTGGAATAGTACTGTGTGCCAGACGGAACGTGGACCGCAACTACCGCCGCACCCACGAGAGGCTCACCGTCCTGGCCTGTGATGATACCGCTCATACTGGAAGTGGTGATCTGGCCATAGGAAACAGCAAACACAAACAGGGCTGCCACAGCGGCAAGGAAACGTTTGGATGTTTGTTTCATAAAAGTTTTGGTTGATTAATGATATAGTAAATAGTTATGTTATTGGTTGTCCTTTATCTGAGCCCCCAGTCCGCAGGCCGCACAGTGCCCTCCACGGCCTTCTCGATCTCGTCAGGCAGGTTGTGGAAGAAGTTGAACCCGGTGATGGCCTCCATCTCGGCGACACTCTTCGCGTCGGCCGCTGTCGGAGCGGCGTGGTCGCATCTCTCATTGTCATAGATGAAGCCGATGGCGTCATATCCGCCGTTCTGAGTGCCGGACTTGACGTAGCGGAGGAGAACCTTGTAATATGCCTTCGGCACAGCCACATCCTTGCCTTCGTTGTCCTTGAAGTATGTGATGCGGTCGTCTGCCGACTTGCGCGCGAGGGCGCCTGTCACGACATAGAGAGTGTCGCAGGCTCCGCCCCACTCCCTCACCTGGTTCTCGAGGTTGACCCAGATGCCGCCGTTGAATTCTGTGTTCTGCGCGGTGATGTTGGTGAAATAGAAGGTCTGGATGTTGGCCTCCTCGCTCTGGGTGCGGTCAGCGCTCGGAACCTGGTGGCCGCGGGAGTATCCGCTCGTGCCGAATGCGCTGAAGAGACGCGGCTGGTAGCGCTTCGCGACCTTCGGGTCGTAGTCCCAGGCGTCTGTGCGGCTTGTAGATGAAGACATTGTATAGAGAGGATATGCAAGCCAGGTTGCATACCTGTTGCGGCAGTCGTACCAGTAGCTGAAGTTGCGGTAGTGCCTGCCGTAGTAGTCATAGGAGTGCGAGATATAGACGAAACCTTCCTGCTCCTTCACTTCAGGGAGCTCCATCCACGCCTCGACAGGGTCGGACTTCATCTCCTGATAAGGGTCCTGGGTGATGGTGAACTTGAGGCTCTGCGATGCGACTTCTGTCGAAGTGGTCTTGAAGGTGATGGTCGCTGTGCGGGATTCAGTGCTGCTCGGATTGCTGCCGAAGATGACTTTGACAGTCTGAGGCTCAAGTTCACGGGAGTCGCCGCTGATAGGAGTCACCTTGAAATCGGAATTGGAGCTCGTTGCAGTCCAAGGCACATTGGCGATCAGGCTGATCTCCAGGGTGTCGGCGAATCCGTCCACGGCGGCGGAGGCAGTGCCGAGCACGAATTCGGCGCTGGTGGAGAAGCGCTTGCCGGTCAGGCCGGCAGCGTCGCTCTTCTGGGCGAGGATGATCTGCGCGGATGTGCCGAAGACACAGGCCACGCCCTTGAGGGTTCCGCTGCCCTGAGGCACCTTCTCATCCTTGAAGGAGGCGTACTTCGATGTGAAGAGGATGAACTTGTCGCCGTCGCGCGACTCCATATTGATCGAAGTGTGGGCGGAGGCTGTGGAGAAGGTCTTGCCGAGGTCCGCGGCCACGACCTGGACATCCTTGACCGCCACATACTGCGACTCGTATCTGTTGGTCAGGAGTTCGGCGGCCGTGATCTCCTTCGGTGAAGGGGTGGCGGTGCCGATCTTGGTGATGTTTGCCAGCGGAATGCCGTTGACCTGCATCAGACCGCTGTAGGTGGAGACGGTCTGCCCCTTGAGAGAGACCTCCACCACGTCGCCGAATGCGAAGGACTTGTTGTTTTCAGAGCAGTACAGTTGGATACCGGCACTGTCATCCTGCAGCACGATGCCTTTCTGGGATGTATTATTGTTGAGGCCACCATTGTCAGAGTGTCTGTAGTCACTGACGACAGTGCCCTTTATCCAAATGTCATCTGTTATCTTGACGTCCGCACCCTTGTAGAGGGCCCGGATGTCTGAAATCTTCGAATATTTGTCGAAATGTCCCTGGGAGATGGAGACAACAGCGCTCGCATCGGAGGTCTTGATGGTGACTCCGCCTGTACGGGCAGCATCATTGTTGGCCTCTGCGGAAATCGTGATGGAGCCGTTGCCGCTGCCGGACGAAGGTGAGACCTTCAGCCAGGAGTCGAACACCGCAGACCAGAGTCCGTTAGAAGTCACTGCGACAGTGACAGAGCCTCCCTGAGGAGGGATTTCGGCTGACGCCGGGGTTGCGAATATGGTTGTCTTCGGGTTGACAGGATCGGGCTTGACAATGGGATCCCCACAGGAAGCAACGGCGAAAGCCATTGCGGCAGCAATGGCGGCCAGGAAGACCGCACGCTTGAGGCAATTCATAAAATGGCAGTTAAAATCAACAATAATACAATTACAAAAGTAGTCAATACTTACAATTCTTCCGACCGGACGAGACCTTTTCTTCTAAAAAGTTATCAACAGGTCCCTTTTATTTCTATATTTGCAACCCCAAACAACAGTGGAAGGATTTGACTGCTTGCCTACCACTCAAAAAAAGGCTAAAAATGTATTTATTCACATCAGAATCAGTATCTGAAGGGCATCCGGACAAGGTTGCCGATCAGATTTCAGACGCAATCCTCGACGATTTCCTACGTCAGGACATTTCTTCCCACGTTGCCTGCGAAACTTTCGTAAGCACCGGACTTGTCGTCGTCGGAGGTGAAGTCACCTCACACGACGCCTATGTGGACATCCAGCACATCGCACGGCGGACAATCGAGCGTATCGGCTACACAAAAGGCGAATACTGCTTCAGTGCCGACTCCTGCGCAATCATCTCCGCACTGCACGAGCAGAGCGGCGACATAGCTCAGGGAGTCAACAGAGAGAAAGCAGAGGAGCAGGGAGCCGGTGACCAGGGGATGATGTTCGGCTATGCCTGCACAGAGACCACGGAATATATGCCGCTGCCTCTCACCCTCGCCCACATCACTCTTATGGAACTCGCCCGAATCCGCCGCGAAGAGAACTCCCCTATGCCGTATCTCCGGCCGGACGCCAAGAGCCAGTTCACCATCGAGTACAACGACGACCACACCCCGAACCGCATCCACACGCTCGTCCTCTCCACTCAGCACGACCCGGATGTCGATCAGAGCCGCATCAGAGAGGATGTCGAGAGAATCCTAATCCCGAGAGTAAAGGCACGTATTTCCGAAAAGAACGCCGCCCTCTTCAAGGAGGGGATGACACTCCACGTCAACCCGACCGGCAAATTTGTCATCGGCGGGCCTCACGGCGACACCGGCCTCACCGGCCGCAAGATCATCGTGGACACATACGGCGGCCGCGGAGCCCACGGCGGCGGAGCCTTCTCCGGCAAGGACCCGAGCAAGGTTGACCGCAGCGCAGCATACGCTGCACGCTATATCGCAAAGAATATGGTGGCAGCCGGCATAGCTGACGAGATGCTGGTCCAGATCTCGTACGCCATCGGAGTGGCAAGGCCTGTCAGCATATCCGTGAACACATACGGCACCTCGAAAGTGGGCCTTTCAGACGGAGAGATAGCCGAAAAGATCAACACGCTATTCGACCTCAGGCCGGCGGCCATCATAGAGAAGTTCAGACTCAGGAATCCGATCTATGAGCCGACGGCAGCCTACGGCCATATGGGCCGTGACCCTTATGTAAAGGAGATGGAACTCATACGCGGCGGGAAAGCAGTCCGCTGCAATGTGCAGTTCTTCGGCTGGGAGCTACTCGACAGCGTCGACAAGTGCCGTGCCGCCTTCAAGCAGTAGGCGCAGGCGCTTTTCGGCCGGTTTCCCGAGACCGGGAGCGGAAAGAAGATAATCCACGACAGCTGAGGTCTCATCCTCGGAGACAGTCACGGAAACAATTTCAAAGGAGGTCGCCACGGCGGCCTCTTTCATTTTTTCAGATATGCTTTCCGGAAGGGAGGAGAACCCGTCTATCGACTCCTCGATGAGGCCGACGAAATCCATCGTACAGTACTCCTCGGCTATTGCATAGTCCATTGCGTAATATGCCTTGAGGAAATTCTCCGCCGCCTCCCTGGCGTGGCGCTCGTCTGCATTGCAGGATGCCGCCATCAGGGCGGCTGCTATGATCACTGCTATCTTTCTCATATCAGATATCCATTACTACGACTGTTATGCCCGCTCCGCCGGCCTGTACCGCCTCATCGCGGAATGAAGCCACCGCCGGCACGGTCTTCAGATATTTGCGGATCTCCTCGCGGAGGATCCCGTTGCCTTTTCCGTGAAGAATCTTCACCTGCCCGACCCCGACCATAGTGGCGTCGTCTATGAAGCGAACTACAATCTCCATTGCATCGGGCAGCCTTTCACCGCGGACATCGATCGCCGGCTTGAACTCCAGTTTGCGGCGGCTGATGGATTCTGAGGTGAAATTTGTCTGCACCGGGCGGTAGGTTGTCCTGGCCTTCTCCTTGTACTGCTGGTTGGAAATCTTCTCTACCTTGTTGACAGCCAGCTTGGAGATGATGCTGCCGATGGCCACCGAAACGGTCTTGGCGCTGACCTGGGTCACCTCACCCACCATATCATTGTCCTTCAGGCGGACCTTGTCACCCGGCTGGAGCGGCTTGAGCAGGGACTCGTCAACCTTCTGTTTCCTGGCCGGGGCCTCCTTCTGAGTCTCGCCGCGGCGCTCCTTGCGGGCCTTCTCGCGCTCCTTGCGCGCGATGATCTGCTGCATCTTGCGCTCTATCTCCTCATCGTTGCGGCTCTGCTGCTCATCCTTGAGCGACTCCTTGAATCTGGTGAGGCTCTCGCGGGCAGCCCTGGTCTTCTCCTTCTGAGCCTCGGCCTCGCGGATTTCGCGGATCGTGCGTTCCACTTCACGGTTCGCACGGCTGACAATCTCCTCGGCCTCCCGGCGGGCTTCGTCAAGAATGCTCTTCTTGAGGGTCTTGATGTCGCCCAGCTCCTTCTGGTACTTGTCGGTCAGGCTCTCGAGAGTCCTGTCGGTGCTCTTTATATGGGCCAGCTTCTCATCCAGCACGCGGCGGTTCTTCGCAATCTTGCGCAGGTTGCGCTCAATGCTGACATATTCTGTTCCGGCACGCTCCTCCGCATCCTTCACCACATCGGCCGGGAGACCCATCTTGCGGGCCAGCTCAAAGGCGAAGGAGTTGCCTGGCATCCCCTGCTCCAGCTTGAAGAGCGGCTTGAGGGCCGCACCGTCGAAGAGCATCGCACCGTTCACGACCCCTGTGCTGCTGTCGGCATACAGCTTGAGGTTCGTATAGTGGGTCGTTATCACCCCGTAGACGCCCATCCTGTCGAGACGCGCCAGCACGGCCTCGGCTATCGCGCCGCCGGCTGCAGGCTCTGTGCCGCTGCCGAACTCGTCTATCAGCACCAGAGAATTCGAGGTGGCGGCCTCCAGTATCTCGCGGATGTTCTTCAGGTGTGAACTGTAAGTGCTGAGGTCGTTCTCCAGCGACTGGTCGTCGCCTATGTCGATGAAGATGTTGTCGAATATCATCATCTCGCTCACCTCGGAGGTCGGAATCAGCATACCCCACTGGAACATATACTGAAGCAGCCCCACGGTCTCGAGGCAGACGGACTTGCCGCCGGCGTTCGGGCCGGAGATAAGCAGGATATGCCCCTTCTGATTGAGGCTGAGGGTGAGCGGCACTATCTCTTTCTTCTCGCGGCGGAGCGAAGCCTCCAGCAGAGGATGGCGCGCACGCCTGAGATTGAACTCGCCGTTGGTCGAGATCACCGGCATCCCGGCAATCATATCGAGGGCGACGAGTGCCTTCGCCCTGATGAAGTCCAGTTCCCCGACAAACTCGGAGGCTGCGACCAGTTCCGGAAGATATGGACGGAGGAATTCCGAGAAATCGAAGAGAATCCTCGCTATCTCCCTCTGTTCCTGGAATTTGAGTTCACGTATCTGGTTGCCGAGCTCGATGACTTCGTAAGGCTCGATGAATGCCGTCCTGCCGCTTGCCGACTCATCGTACACGATGCCCTGTATCTTGCGCTTGTTGGCTGCGGCCACCGGAATCAGCACACGGCCGTCGCGGACAGCGACCTCCGCATCGGCGTCCACCAGCCCCTCACCCTTGGCGGCACCCAGGATGGCGGCGATGCGTTTGGAAACAGAGCCCTCCTTCGACTTGAGGCTGCGGCGGATCTCGCCGAGCTCAGGAGAGGCTGTATCCCGGACTTCGCCCGTCCGGTCAAGTATCTCCTCGATCCTGCGGCTGATTTCCGGCGCATACGATACGGAGGATGACAGGCCGCGGAGCATCGGATAGAGGTCGTCCTTGCAGTCCTTGAAGAAGACAAGTATGCGGCGGAGGGTCTCCTGGCTTGTACGCAGCAGGCGAAGCGAAGGCAGGTCTATGGATGAAGACTCGGCCTGCAGCGGCAGGAGGAACTCCTTGGTGTCAAGGAAACCGGAGCTCGGGAAAGAGTCCTCGAACATACAGATGAGACGCATCTCGTCCGTAAGTTTCAGACGCAGCATTATTTCGTCGGGGTCGTGCGAAATCTGCTCAGCCTCAACCTTTCCGGCTGCATAGGCGGTGGCGCACTTGGATGATATCCTGCCCCTTACCTTGTCGAAACCTATTTTCTGCTCAAGAACCATCGTCCTGTACTATGCGTTGTATGAGTCCTCTATCGCGCGGCGGAGCTCCGTGATGCTGCCCAGCGTCTTCATTATGCCGCCCGAGACGAAAGTGATCTCGCCTGTCTCCTCCGAGACCACAACCACTGAGGCGTCAGTCTGCTCGGATATGCCAACTGCAGCGCGGTGGCGCATTCCGTAGCGGGCCGGGATGTCCTGGCTCTCGGACATCGGGAGTGTGCAGCGGGCCGCGATGACGCGGTCCTCGGATATTATCATCGCTCCGTCGTGGAGAGGGGTGTTCTTGAAGAATATGTTCTCGATCAGGCGGCGGTTGATCCTGGCCATTATCTCGTCGCCAGTCTCTATGAACTCGTCGAGCGAGGACTTGTGGCGGATGACTATCAGAGCGCCAGTCTTCGTCTCAGACATCTTGCGGCAGGCCGCGGTGAGCTCCTCGAGCTCGTTCACACCCATTCCGGCAGATGTGCTCCTCTTGAAGATGCGGCGGAAGAGACCCTTCTGGGCCACCGAGCCGTACCTGCTGCTGAAATGGAGCAGGAAGCGCCTGATTTCAGGCTGGAATATCACAATCAGCGCGATGACGCCCACTCCCAGCACCTGTCCCAGAATGAAGGAGAGAAGTTTCATTCCCAGGGCGCGCGACACGATCCAGATGATGTAGATCACCAGGATGCTGGAGAAGATGCTGACCGCCGCCGTGCCTCTGACAAGCTTGATGATCCAGTAGATCAGCAGACCCACCATTATGACGTCCAGCACGTCGATGAAAGTAATGTTTATGAAGTCGAACATAACTGCAAATATAGCAATTAATCAGCAATGGCCCCTACTGCCCCAGCTCCGCGAGAAGAGCGTCCATTTCAGCGTAGTAGCGCAGAATCCAGATGACATAGCGGATGTCCACGCAGATGCACTTGTTCATTTCGGGGTCGAAATAGGTGTCGCCCGCCAGGGACTCCTTGTTGCCGTCGAAAGCCAGGCCGATGAGCTCGCCTCTGCCATTGAGCACCGGGCTTCCGGAGTTTCCGCCGGTGATGTCGTTGTCGCTCAGGAAGTCTACCGGCTGCAAAGGATGCTTCTTCAGAAGATCGCGGATCCTGCTGTTGAGCACGAAGTCGTAGTTGTCAGGGTCATATTTCTCAAGAATGCCTCTTGCAGTGGTCTGAGGGCCGATGGAGACTGCGTCCCGAGGCTGGAGGGAGCATATCTTGCCATAAGTGATGCGCATCGTGGAGTTTGCGTCCGGATACATCGGAATGCCGGAGGCGAGGTTCTTCCTGTAGACAGCATCCTTGAACTGCTTTTCCAGAGATGTCTTGGAAACACCGGCCTCGATGGAGTCGCGGCGCGCGGTGAAGGCAGTGATCTTGCAGGATGAGAGAGCCTCGGAGAGATGGTTCGTCCATATCTCTTCCATTATGGCATCCCTGTCGCCCTTGTTCCGGTCATAAACCTGCGTCAGGTAATCGCCCCAGAACTCGCGGTTCACATATTTGTAGAACTGTCCGAGGGAATAGCTGAAGAGGTCGCGCTCGACGCGCAGGTCCAGCGAGGCCTTCTCCTGCTCGACGAGCTTCGTGTTGCCGCGCTTTGCGGCATTGACCATCCTGTGCATATTGGTTCCGCGCACCAGAGTCTCCTGGAAGTATGTCACCTGCTGGTTGATCCAGGCCACATCCTCATACTTCTGCCCGAGGTCGTAGATGAGGCTGCTGTTGCCGAGGTATTTCTGGAGCGCCTGCTCCTGCGTGCGCTTTATGTCCACCACCTCGAAGCGGTTGTAGCAGTATATCTCGCCTTCGCGGATCTCCTGGACGTTGCTCAGTCCGAAATACTTGTCCGCATACTTGAGCCTGATCTCCGGGTCAGAGTCCATCCACTTCTCGAGGATCTTCATCTGGTCGCCTCGGAACTGCGCCTGGATCGGGTTGATGATTGAAGTGATCTCCTCGACGGCATAGGACGATGCATAGCGGTTCGTCTTGCCCGGATAGCCGATCACCATCGTGAAATCGCCCGGTTTCACCCCTTTGGTAGATATCTTCAGGGAATTGGAAGGATGAAGCGGTATGTTTTCCGGGGAATACTCAGCCGGCGAACCGTCGGGGGCCGTATAGACTCTGTAGATGGCGAAATCGCCCTTGTGCTGCGGCCATTCCCAGTTGTCCACCTCACCGCCGAAAGAGGCGATGCAGACAGGAGGAGCCGCAACCAGGCGGACATCCTTGTAGACCTGGTAATGTGCCACATAGTACTTGTTGCCGTTGTAGAACGAGGAGCAGACTACCTCCCCCTCCCCGCCGAAGAGCTTCAGATATCTCTCCTCCATATGGGAATAGACGCGCCTCATTCCCATCGGTTTGTGCTCCACGTCGAAAGAGTCGCGGAGTGCCATCACCTCGGAGGTCACGTCCAGCATCTTCTTCAGGAAATAGACGCTCTGACCCTTGCAGGGGAGCTCCTCGCTGCGGTCCTTCGCCCAGAAGCCGTCCTCGAGGTAATTGCTTCCCGGCGTGCTGAGGGCGTGGATGTCGCTGTACGCGCAGTGGTGGTTGGTGATCATCAGGCCGTCCCGTGACACCATACTTCCGGTACAGCTGAAGCCGAGGGCGACGACAGCGTCGGAGAGGCTCACTTTGTCCTCATCGTAGATCACTCTGGCGTCAAGCTGAAGGCCGCCCTTCTGCATCTTCTTCTCGAGCGCGCGGTCTATGGTGTTGACCATCCACATACCTTCGTCAGCGAAGGATGGTGCGACAGCCAGGAAAAGGGCCGCTGCGGCAATAATTATCTTTCTCATATTCATAGTCTTAGAAAACAAATCCCAAAGTCGCGCCCACATCGTGGCGGAATGCGTCGAATTTCAGTCTGCAATCGAGTCCGTAAGCCAGCTTGAGGAACATCCTGCCGGGACGCCACTCGAGCTGGAGCCTGCCGCCCATACTGTCAGAGGTCCAGTAGTTCCACTCTTCCATCATAGGACCATACAGCTGCAGGTTGTTGACGATGGTGTTCTTGTCGCCGATGTGGCTCACCCACAAGTCCGGAGAGACCGTGAAACGCTGCCCTGCCGGAATCACGAACCGCAGATAAGGCCTCAGTTCGGTGAAGGACTGGAGCAGCACCATCGGATATTCGGTGTATGTGTGATAGAACTGCATTGCAGAAAGACCCGCCGTGAACTTCACCCGTCGGCTGAGGGTATAGCTCAGGTCCTCCCTGGAGACAGACCGGTAATAGCAGTGGACAGGGTCGCCGTAGGTCACCCATCTGTTAGTGCGTGAAGCCTCGTCGAGCTCCTGCCTCTGGAGATAGCGGAAGCCCTGCATCGTGGTCACGCTGTATGAGGCGGAGATGCAGTGGCCGCGTCCGAAACGGAGGTCAAGGTTGTCGGTATAGGTCAGGCTGCGCGTATCGCCGAAGAGGAGGTTGTTGTATCCCACCTCGCCCTGCCGGGTCACCTCACAGCCCGCGTGGAAATTGTTGTCGAGCAGAAGGGAACCCATCGGCAGCCGGACGCGGAAATCCCCGAAGAAGGTGTCACTCTCCTTCATCCTGCGCTTCTCTGCGCTCGAGAAACCTGTGCTCTGGGCCAGCCAGAGCCCGTATATGTCGAAGAGATAGCGCTCGACGCTCTCTACTATCTGCTTGTATTCCACCCGCTCGGTGCCGCGGACATATCCGAGGTCGAGGCCGAGGTCGATGCTTCTGCCGCGGTAGAGCACGCCAGGGGCGATGCGGAACTCCATCAGTGTGTTCTTGTTCCTGAGGTCACGGTGCTTCGCCATCAAAGCCACATCGTATGCGACATCAGCCCCGAATACAAAGCGTCCGGCAGGGGCGGCGATGCCCGCCTCCATTGAATACTTCTCGAGGGATATCGGACCAGCGACCGAATCGGCCGCCATGAACGGTGTCTGATAAGGGTTGACCCAGCCCCTCCAGCGGCTGCCCGTGCCGTAGTCATAGCCGTAGCCGAACCTGCCGTAGAGAAGGATGCTGTCCTGCCTCAGGCGGGACTCAGCCTGCAGGCCGCCCCCGGCAAGTGTTTCCGGGTCATAGATGTTCCTGTAGGACCCTGCCTGCCCGTAGACTCCGAGGGAGACCTCGGTGAAAGTGGTGTCAGTCAGGGCGAGGAGGGCCATATTGCTCTCCTGCGCAAATGCCGGCGCTGAAATGAGAAGCGCCAGAATCAGAATGATATGTCTTGCCGCCTTCATCTCTTCAGTCTCGGTGACGGGGTGCTGTCCGGAAGGAAGTCAGCATCCGAATTGTTTGTATCCTGATAGACATCGATGCCGTTCTCAGTGAATTCCAGACGGCGTGTGATGCATTTGCCGGAGTAGTGCGCCGAGCGCATATAGACATATGAGGCGTCAATGCTGCCCGGAAGCCTCTTGATGGCCCCGCCCGGGCTGTCCACGCACTCGACACCGTCAAGGATCCACTTTTTGTCGATATGCCAGTATTTGGTGCCGGAGCTCTTGCCGGGCTCGAAATCCTCCCACCTGTCGGACTGGGAGCGGTAGGCCGCAACCCCCATCTCGGGCTTGAAGACCACAAGGGCCGGGCTGTGGACCGAGAGGGCCCAGGCGTTTCCCTGCCCCGCCATCGTCATCACCATCGGGACGACGCCGGCCGCAATCTCGTGGCCGGAAAGGGTCTCGCTGTAGCAGCCGAAATGAGCGTGGTTGAGCTGAAGCCCGCTTGTGGCACGGCCGCTGTGGTCGACTGCAGCGCGCGCCGCTATCACGACAGACTCACCCGGTTCAAGCGGATATGTATGGCCGTCGCCGGGGAACATCCAGTACATCTGGGCGATCGGGAGCAGGTCGCTGCCGGCCCAGGAGTTGTTGCCGGTCGTGGAGTTGTACGGGAATATGGAAGCGATGCAGAGGGAGTCGAGGAAGATGGTCTGACCGCCGGGACCCGCATTGTTATAGAGTTCCACATAAGTGTCCTTCGTGTAGTTGGCCCCTTCGTAAGTCGAACTTCCGTGGTAATAGAATTCTCTGATGACCAGCGGGTTAGGTATAGCGACAGCAAGTTCCAGATTCACTCTCGACGGAACGATGGAGCCATCTGCGGCCACAATCCCCCCTTCTGTGAGCAGGAACTCGTCCATTGAGCCGTTGACCGCCACGCGGGTCGATTTGTAGTAGGCTGACGCGGTGACGTCGTACTTCCCGGGCTGCACCTCGAAGCAGACCAGCCCGGAAGCGTCAGGATGGGATTCGTAGAAGAGCTGCAGGCTCTTGTTCTGGAGGCGCACGGTCACGTCACAGATGTCAACCCCTCCGCTCTCCTCAGGGAGCGCCAGCTGTATCTCGAGCTTCGCCACGCTCACCTTCTCCTCCAGGCAGGATGAGAGGAGTAACGCTGCGGCAGCCAGTATGATGATTGAAAGTCTTTTCATTGCATCTCCCTATTTTATTGATATCTTGACCTCCGCGCCGAAGTAGATCGGAGTGTTCTTGTCTGTCGGGTAATTGGTCACGGAATTCCTCACACGGCCCCTGAAGTTCAGGAAGTTGTTGGCATAGAAGGAAACAGTGGCCACTTTCCGTATCTCCTTTGAGAGACGGATATTGAGCATACCGTAGAACGGATAGCCCTGGCGGAGATAATAGGTTTCAGTATTGGTTGTGAGGATGAGGTTGCGGTAGGCGCTGTCGGCGGCCATCGCATCGGTGAAAGGCTGCATCCTGCCGGCACGGTCGATGATGTAGAGAGGGTTGACCTTCCAGGTGCCGTCGGCGAAATAAGGGAGGTCGGTCCCGTCAAAGCGGCAGAGATAGCGGCTGCGGTCGAGGAATACCCCCTGGGCGGTGAGTGTCACAACCATCGCCAGCGACGGGATATGGGTGACAAAGCGGAGATTGGTGCTCAGCCTCTCACGGACAGAACCGTTGGAAGCGGTGTATGAACCGCCGTACACGCCGACATAAGGGAAGGTCCTTCCGTTGACCGAACCGGTATAGAGTTTCTGGGTGTACGCATCGTTCAGAGTGGTGATGTTCATATAGGCGCCGCTCACGTTGACAGAGGTGTTTATCGCCTTTATCTGAGCCACATCGAGTGTGAACTCCACTCCCCACTTGTTGATGGCGACCCCGTTGACAGGTCTTGTATACTTCATGAAGGTGGTGTCCGTGATGTACGGGAGCCTCTGTCCGTCCGCCGAAACATTCTGATAGGAATACTCCGGTTTCAGGCCTGAAGGGAGCACCTGCTGCGAAGGCTCTTCCCCTTTCCAGGTATAGCCGAAGCGGCGGTACGGCATAGGGGCGTATTCTGTCACGAAATCATAGCCGTCACGCATCCTCTCGTCGAAGAAGACCAGGGAGCCGCTCACTGCACCGGCGTCGAAGTCGATGCCGGCCTCTATGTTGCGCGACTGCTGCGGCTTGAGGTCAGGGTTGACGGTCTCAACCATCTTCGTAGTGATGACATTCATTCCGTAGCCGGAAGCGTCGAAGTCGTTGTATGAGAAGGAGACCATATCCTTATATGCCGGCTCCGGATAGAGGAATACCATAGACGGCATCTTGAAGGACTTGCCCCAGCCGGCCCTGATGCTCAGGTCCCTGAGGGTGGACCCGCGCCTGACCAGGCAGTAACGCCCGTTGAAACGCGGTTCGAGCCCGAAGAAGGATCTGGTGTCAATGCCTGATGCGGCAATCGCACCGGCCCTGACACCGGCCTGTATCTCGAGCTCGCGCCCGAAGAGAGGCATTTTTATATTGTCCTCCACGTAACCTGTGAAACTGTGGAGGAACGGAATGTCGCTGTAGGAGCGCTCGCGGAAAGAGGAGGCGTCACCCGGTGACGGAGGCATAGTCAGGTCGAAGACCTTTCCGCGGCCCGTGTTGCCCTGGACCTTCCACTCGAAGCCTGCGAGCACCTTGTTCTTCACATCGCCCCAGACACCCACCTGGTTGGCAGTCACCCTGGCCTGCGCATCGACCGGGCGGCCGTAGATGCTTACGTCGGAATAGTACTGTGCCGGGGTGAAGAAGCCCTCCCTCTCGGCATCACACATAGCAGATGATGTCGGCGTATATCCGGCAGTTCCCTGATATTTGCGCGAACGGGAATACTGGTCAGTGATGCTGCCAGCAACCAGATACTCGACATTGGTTATCCACGGCCTGTTGATCACCCAGCGGCCGTTGATGTTCAGCCTCAGCCCCCTGTCCCTCTCCTGGGCTATCTCATCAAGGATGAGGTCCGGGTCGCTGGCATCGGTGGCGTTGGACCAGTTGCCGCGGAGCTTGGCGTTGAAGGTCAGAACCTTGGCGAAGGTCTTCGACCAGCCTGTCTGGAAGTTGAATCTGTTGTATGCCGAGGCGGGGGTGCGCACATCGCTGAATGCGCGGGCATAGTCCGCATCGAAGTTCAGCACGCCGTTCTTCTCGCCGAGGTTGAATCCTTTTCCAACGGAGACCTGCTTGAGCTGAGGGTCACTCTTTACCCTGACCTCCCAGGGGGTGACACCGGCCTTGGTCTTCACCACCACCGCACCGGACGTCATATCGCCGTAGACCACTGACGGGATTCCGCGGATCACCTCCACCGACTCGATGTTGTCGGTTGAGATCTGCCTCGTGTCCACTCCTCCGCCGGCCGTCGAGGCGACGTTCTCTTCGGAGCTGTTCGCGGCTGTGGAGGTTGAGAGCATCTGCAGGTTTGCGTCATTGGAGAATGAGGCGCCGTCCACTATCAGCGCAGTTCCGGCCACATTGGCGGCGCTGTTGCCGATGTAGCGGATGGAGATTGAGTTGACCTGCGTCAGCGACGGGTTCTCGGTCACGCTGCCCGGAAGCAGCTGCATCACGTCCTTGAGGCTTGACGGCTGGATATGTTCGATGGTCTGCTTGGAGATTCTGGATGCGGAGGTCATTCCGCCGCCCTCCTTAGCGGTCACCACCACCTCTTCAAGCGCGAGGCTGGAGACGCGGAGGGCGACTGAGAGCTTCTCCACATTGCCTTTGACCGTCACTTGCCTTTCGGTCGATTCATACCCCAGAAGGTCTATTGAGAGCTTATGGGTGCCTGCGGGCACATTCTCTATCGAGAAGAAACCGTTCTCATCGGTGACAGCCCAGAGGCTGAGCTCCCTGATGACCACGGAAGCCATTATGACAGGATCGCCGCTCCCCTCCTCGACAACTGTTCCGCTGATATGCCAGCGAGACTGGGCGGATGCAAAAGCAGTGCTGCCTGCCATAAGCAGAATGGCAAGCAGCACGGCTCTCAAGGCTGTCTGAAGCCTCGGCGTCATATTACTTCGAGTCTTTTACGCAGCGGAGGGAAGCACCAGTGCGGAAATTGTTGTATGCTCCGTTGAATGTACCGTTGCTTGCCATAGGCATAAAGCCGTAGAACTGGATGTTCTTGATTGAACCGTCCTCGTTGAGAGTGGTCTTGTAGTGGCTTGAGCCGACCATAAAACCAGAAGATATGATGTCAGGATTAGCCTTGAGCCAGCCTGTCATCGTGCCCTTTGCCGCTGCAGTGCTTGCAATGCTTACAGCACCCCAGGCAGCTGCGTTGAAGCCATCTTCGTTGAGCATTGCCATAGAGCCGTTCTTGCCGTCGAAATAAGGGGCTGTGGTTACTTCGTCCGTACCGGTGCACTTTCCAGTCAGGCCCACCATATCATCCACAGTCGGGATATGCCAGCCTTCAGGGCAGATGCCGCGTGCGCCGCCGTACTTCTCGGCTTCGGCCTGTGAAGTGAGACCGCCCGGCTTGAGACCGAATGCGACCTCAGTGGAGTAGAGATATCCGTTTGCCTTGATGGCCTCGTCGGCGGTGCTGAAGTCAGCGGCAGTGTGGTCGCCGTTGACAACGACAGGATACCAGATGCCAGCGAGAGGATCGAGGAGGCTTGCAGAAGGGGTCATTCCTTCAGGTACATAGCGGAGGTTCTCCTTCATCCACCACTTGCCGTCCTTCATCTTGACTGCGTGATATGTCTCACCGCCATAAACCACGATGCCGCCTTCCTGGTCGATGCCGAAGCTCTCGCCGTTGCCCTTGCAGTCAACGTGGAATGTGATGTGGCGTCCCTCGAACTCAGGGCTTGCAGGAACAGTGACCGTGACGACATTGTCACCGGCGGATCCCGAAGATTTGTCAATCTTGACATCTGTCTGGTCGACCGCAAAGTTCCATCCGAAGTTCGAAGTGATATAGAACTTCATCTCACATCCCTCGCCCGGGAGAGAAGGGCCTGCAGGCTGGCCGTCAACCTCAACCTTGGTTATGCGGATCTCACCCGGAGCGCCGGCCTGGGATACGCTGACTGTCTTGGATGCGGAGCCTGCCTTGTTGACAGCTGAGAAGGTGACAGTGCCGGAGACACCGTTCTCTTCATTTGTAGCAGGGACTGAGATGGTCACGAAGCAGTCCTCCACGCCGCTTGCAGGGGAGACTGTGATTACAGAATTGCTGGAGGTTGCGGTCCACTGTACGTTGCATTTGAGCATTACTGTGGTTGAACCGCCTGCCGAATCAAACTGAACTGAGGTCTGGTCGACGCTGAGCTCAGGCTCCGGTGCGCAGGAAACGAGCGCAAAGAGAGCTATTGCAATGATAGCGAAATACTTTTTCATCATTATATTTATTTTTTTAGACAATTATTTCTGATCGACTACGAGATATGCCGGAGCCTCGCCCGGAAAATCATCCAGCAGAAGCATTACTGACCAGCGTCCCGGCTGGCTGGCGGCAGGGACCTTCACCTCCACCTCCACGCTGTTGCACTCCCATACTGCCGGGTCGATGAGAGGCCATCCGCTCTTTTCGAGCTCGACCTGGCCGGTGCCGGTGGTGAGGGTCACGCCCCCGATATGCCACGGGTCACTGGAGTTGACGTGGAACCGTGCTGTGCCTCCTTCCAGGCTGACAGCGACGGCATCCTCCTCGCAGGAAACGAAAGGTACGGCCCCCTGTGTGATGTTCACATAGGCAGCGTTTGAACTTTTGTCGTATTCTGCAAGGAACTTTACTCTGACAAGTTTGGTGGTGATGTCCGTGTTTTCCGGAACAGTGACGGTCACAAGCCCTCCGCAATGTCCGCGTGAAGGGGATACGGTCACTCCTTCAATGTCACAGGTGGCAGTCCAGTCCGCATTGGAGAAGACTACGACTTTAACCTCTCCGCCATAGCGGTCGAACACATAAGATGTTATGTCAGTGGATACTGCAACCTTCACCTCCTGCTCGCAGGAAGCAAGCAGCATAATGGAAGCCAATGCCAGCAAGAATCGTTTCATAGTGCAAATATATGGTTTTTTTCATATCTTAGCACCCTCAAAGCAAATTGAAGTGCGCCGGATTTCTGCAATAATCATACCTTTAGTCCTTGTGCTTTTGGTGCTCTGCCAGGGGACATCCTGCGAGAAGTATGTCCTCCCGGAACTCTCCTTCGCGCCTGACACCCTCCGTTTCAGCGCATCGGGAGGCACCCAGTCCTTCTCTGTGACCACAAACGTGATCTGCACCATAGACAAGGACCACGGAGTCAAGTGGATCACGGCAGACCCGGATTTCCTGGAGGAGAGCACTACGGTCAGCATCACCGTCGAGGCCAATCCCGATGCGGCAGCCAGGGAAGCGGCCCTTCCGCTCAAGACTGAAAGTTTCCTCAAATACCTGACAGTGATTCAGGAAGCGGGCAGTCCGTCAGAACCTGACACTCCTTAAGCATCCGACCGACAGCGCTAACGCGCAATCTTCATCACCTCGCCCTGATCCTTCACGATGGCGCGGAGCCAGCGCTCACGCAGCTGAGGATGCTCCGGCTGCACCGGTATTCCCACACCAGCACCGTCATCGATGAACGAGCCGTCGCCGTTCTGAGGCTTGACATTGAAATCGACGAACTTGACAAGGAGCCAGTTGCTCAGTTCGGTCCACTTGTCGAAGAGCTGCTGGCTGCGGCTCTTGCAGAACTCTGTCAGCATAGCGCCGGCCTGAGCGGCATTGCCGCCCTTCACCATCCTGAGAGCCTTCCTGTCGAGAGACTCCACTAAGGCGAGGTTCTCGGACTCATACTTCTCCGCTGCGGAGCGTACCTCAGGCGCGACGCGGTCGTACATCAGATATGCGAAATGGGCGACCCTGTTGAAGAGCCAGAATGCTGAAGTCGGGCTGTATTCCATCATCGAGCCGTTGCCCTCGCGGAAGCACTCCGGAACATCGGTGATTGAAGTGTATATCGGAGTGAGGGCACTGGTGGCCGCGTCATCGACACCGTACCAGAGAATGCCGCCCACCTCGTCCGGCATCCAGCCGCGCGCCTGTCCCACATACCACATTCCGGTCTGCTGGGTGGCGATGGAGCGTTCAAACATATATCCCTGACCGTCAATCTCGAAACTCATCGGGCGCGGGCGGTATGGCAGACGGAACGCTCCCGCTCCGACATCCTCGCTGAAATCCATCGGAGTGCCCTCGAAATGGTCGCGCATCACATAGGCTACGTCATCGACTCCGATCTTGCGGTCCGGCTTCACATAGAGAGGCATCTTGTTGTCAGGGTTGAAGCCCATTGCAAAGTCAAGATATTTCTCAGAGTCGAAATTCTTGCCGCAGAGGATGCGGAGAGCGGACCAGGCCCTCGCCTCGCAGGCTCTCAGGCCGCTCCAGTCAGCAGGGCAGTATGCGTCGCAGAAGGAGAATTCCTCATCCTTGCCGTCAAAGAAGCCCTTGCTGCGGGCAAAGGAGATGACATCCGGAGCATAGAGGCAGTTCTCCGGGTCGTTCAGAGGGAAATGGTGGATGCGGCTCTGGTTCGCGTGCGCGGAGACATATCCGTCAGGGATGCGCACCGCAACCCACACGGCGCCCTTTTCGGCGCCCTTGCCCACCATCTCCATAATCCAGCACTCGTCCTTGTCGGCGATGGAGAAAGTCTCGCCTTCAGACGGGTAGCCGTAGGTCTGGACGAGGTTGTCCATTATTGCAATCGCCTCCCTTGCGCTCTTTGCGCGCTCGAGTGTGACGTAGATGAGAGCTCCGTAGTCGACTCCCTGCTCATTCTCGAGGCCAGGGCGGCCGCCGAAGGTGGTCTCCATTATGATGACCTGCTTCTCGTTCATATTGCCGACATACTTGTAAGTATGCGGCACCTGGTCTATATCGCAGCGGTATATGCCGGTCTCCCAGTCATATACGGCGCGTTTCGCCCCCTTGGGCCAGTCTGCGGCCGGCTTGAAGTAGAGTTCTCCATACTCAGTGTGCGAATCCATTGCATAGGAGACAATACAGGAGCCGTCCCTGGAGGCACCTTTCGTCACTATTATGTTAGTGCAGGCATAAGCCTTTGCGGAGATGATCAGAAGAGCGATTGTCAGAACCGTCGTGATAGCAGTTGTCTTTTTCATGGCACAATTTTTAGCAAATGTCCCACGAAGATAAAAAATAAGGTTATCTTTGCCAAATCAAGACCGAAAGCATATGAAAAAGATTCTTACTGCAGCCATTTTCGGAGTGCTTCTGCTCATTGCCGCAGCACCTCAGGCATCCGCACAGGAGCCGGAACAGCCGAATGTCGACGAGATCATAGCCAACCAGCTGGAGAACCTGGAGAGGATGTTCAAGCTTGATGACATACAGATCTTCTTCGTGGACTCCATCCTCCAGGCAAACTTCCCTGCAATGATGGAGGAGTTCGAGAACACCCAGAAAGCCGGCGCCGCCAACGCCGAGACCTTCCAGCTCCTGTCAGACAAATGGATGGACCGCACCGACAGGGCACTCGAGAAGGTATTCACCCCTGAGCAGTGGACCAGATATATGAAATCCACCTACGGCAAGGAGAAGAAGAAACGCGACAAACGTCTCAGCGAAAGGAACTTCACCGCTGAAGACTGAACTCCGCCACAACAGGATAGTGGTCTGAGAGCCAGACCGCTCCGTAACCGCCCGTCAGGACCTTGAATTCTGACGGGCTTGCGTTTTTATAGAAGATGTGGTCGATGAGGTGCTTCCCCGGCTCATCCGCCAGAGCGCCCCAGTTATGGAAGGTGTTTTCATAGGAGGTCTCCGGGGCATCCTCGCGGGCGCCGCCCAGGTACTCCTTCATCACATCCATCGAGCTGTCGTCATAGTTCACATTGAAGTCGCCAGTCACGAACACAGGGGCGCCGTCACCGGCCAGCTCCGCAATCCTGGCAGCAATCAGCCTGGCCGACTCCTCGCGGGCGGCACGGCCCACGTGGTCGAAATGGGTGTTGAAACAGAATACCTCACGCTGCGCCTTCCTGTCGAAGAGACGGACCCAGACCACAGTCCTCCTGTAAGCCCCGTCCCAGCCCATCGAGACAGTGTCAGGGGTCTCGCTGAGCCAGAAGGTGTTCTGCTCTATGAGGTCGAAGCGGTCCCTGCGCCAGAAGATGGCGTTCGCCTCCCCGCGGTCCACGGCATCTTCGCCGCTGGCACCGTAGCGGGCGTAATCCGGAAGGTTCTGCTCCAGATAGTCAGACTGCGCGGGAGTGCTCTCCTGGACGCCGAAAAGGTCGGGCCTGACCTCTGAAAGCATCCTCACGGCGGCCTCACGCCTGTTAGGCCAGCAGTTATCCCCATCAAAGCCGTCTGACGGGGAGAGCCGCAGGTTGAAGGTCATCACGGAAACCGGTTCGCTTCTGCGGCCGCATCCGGCAGCTGCGAGAAGCAGCACGGCAAAGGCTGCCGCTTTCAGGATATTTCTCATATTTCAAGGATTTTCAGCATCTCATCAGCGCTGGAGAAGGCCGTCTCGGCGGGAATGCCCTGCAGTCCGCGGCGGCGCCAGTCGGCGAGAGCGAAACAACATCCGGCCCCTGTGGCGCATCGGTAGTCCATAATAGTGTCACCCAGATAGATACACTCCTCCGGACGAGCACCGGCCTGTTCCATATACGCCAGCGCTGGGTCGGGGAACGGCTTATGGCGCGGAGCGTCCTCAGCACATACGATTACGTCGAAAAGGTCGCGCCAGGCCTTCAGGAAAGGGTCGTAGGAGAACTCGAACCTCGACCTGGAGGTGACTATTCCAAGATGGCCGCCGGACGCCTTTATTGCGCGTAGGGCCTCCTCCACTCCAGGGAAAGGCTGCACCAGATACATCAGTTCCTGGAAATGGACCTCCCACACCTCGGCGAAGCGTTCCGCGTCAGCGAAGCCGTAGTCCGCAGCCACCTCGGAACTGGGCATCCCGAAGGCGCGGTAGGCGGTAGCGTAGTCCAGTTCAATGCCGAGAAGTTCCCTGGCAGCCATCTGGAGTGAGACGACACCTGTCTTTTCAGTGTCGAGCATTGTTCCGTCGATATCGAATATGTGGTGGAGGTATTTCATTATTTTCTGTCAAGTCTGATAAGGACCGGGAGATGGTCGCTGTAACCCCCGGCGAACGAATTGCCGTACCAGCTGCGCTTGGGGGCCCCCTTCTTCATCATGAAGTTGCGCCTGAATATCTCGCCGTAGTGGTGCTGGTCGATCTTTGTGATGCGGAGCCCCTTGACACCCGGCCAGGCTGGGAGAAGGTTGTGGGAGACCACGATGTTGTCGTAGAGCACCCAGCGGTGATTGTGGAGGCTGGTGCCGCGGCCCTCTTCCTCGAGCGCCCAGAACGGGTTGAAATACTCCCCTTCCGGCACATTGAAAGGCGACTTGCGGGCCTTGAGAAGCAGCGCCAGCGACTCGTCCGAAGGGCGGTCGTTCATATCCCCCAGGACAATGACCTTGATGTCGGGATACTGTTTCCTCAGTTCCGCAGCGTGGTCGCGGACTGTCTCGGCGCCGGCGCGGCGGAAACCTGCCGAAGAGGCCACCCCCGTACGGCGGGAGAGGAAATGGCAGACATAGATGGCGAACATCTCCCCGTCGAGCGACCCCCAGGCGGCCAGTATGTCGCGGCCTATGTACTCGCGGCCGCTGCGGAGCACCAGCTTCACTGGCTCGCACCCCTGGAGGGTGAACTTGTCAGGCCGGTAGAGCAGCCCCACGTCAACCCCGCGCTTGTCATTGGATTCGAAGTGGACGCACTTGTAGTGTGCACCGGACATCCTCTTCTGGGAGGCGAGGTCCTTGATGACCTTGAGGTTCTCGATCTCCGACAGGCCCACGAGGACCGGGAATCCGTTGTAGGCGGAGGAGACTGCAGAGAAGACTTCGCTCAGATTGGAAAGCTTCTCCAGATACTTGTCCTTCGTCCACCTCTTCACCCCCTCCGGAGTGAACTCGGCGTCGTCAGTCTTCGGATCGTCTATGGTGTCATAGAGATTCTCGAGATTATAGAACATTACCGTCAAAGCCATAGCACAAATATAGGCAAAAAGGAGTAAAACGGCCTGCAAAGTCGCATATTTCACCAAAATTAGTTATCTTAGCGAGTTATTTATAATTTGCACTATTTTACACTTTAACTGAAATGTACGAACAACTGCTGAATCTCGACCCTGTCAAGATCAATTTTTCCGCAGGGGGAATGCGAATCATCAACATAGTCCTCGCCTTTGTAATGTTCGGCGTGGCTCTCGGCATCAAGCCGTCAATGTTCAAGAAAGTGTTCACCAAGCCAAAGTCGGTGATCCTGGGCGCCTGCAGCCAGCTTATCTGCCTGCCCGCCATCACTTTCCTCGTCGTCCTCATCTTCAAGAACAACATCACACCTATGGTGGCTATGGGAATGATTCTGGTGGCATCCTGCCCGGGCGGCAACATCTCCAACTTCATGACCCAGCTTTCCAAGGGCAACTCCGAGCTTAGTGTCTCGCTGACAGCGATCAGCACCACTCTCTCACCGGTGATGACCCCGTTCAACTTCGCATTCTGGGGCGGACTCTACGTGCGATACCTCAACAAACACGCGGCAGGCGCGCTCCAGCCGCTCGAGATTCCGTGGTGGGACGTCTTCACAACGGTGTTCATCCTCCTCGGCATTCCTCTGGCTCTCGGAATGCTGACCACCCACTACCTGCCGAAGGTGGCCCAGAAGATGAAGAAGCCTATGCAGTACTTCTCCATCATCTTCTTCCTTGCGATGGTCATCATGTCCTTCAGCAACAACTTCCACCTCTTCCTCCAGTATATCTGGTATGTCTTCTTCATAGTGCTCATCCACAACTTCCTCGCTCTCTCGACAGGATGGACTATGGGTTCCCTGGGCAAGCTCCCTCGCAAGGACCGCCGCACCCTCACCATCGAGACAGGCATTCAGAACTCGGGGCTCGGCCTCGTGCTGCTCTTCAACCCGAAGATATTCCCTCCTGACCTGATGAACGGCGGAATGCTCTTCATCACCGCCTGGTGGGGAATCTGGCACATCATATCCGGTCTCACCGTTTCGTTCATCTTCAACCGCGCCGATGCGCGCCAGATGGCGAGACTGAAAGCAGAAAGGGCGGCAAATGAGTGAGAAGGCCATATACGCTGACAGCCTCGGATATATGCTGCTCCACCGCGTGGCGGCGCAGTATGTCCACGGCTCTTTCCGCCACTATGTCTGCACCGGCCTCGAGAATATCCCGAAGGACGGCGAGGTCATCTTCACGCCGAACCACTGCGATGCGCTGATGGACCCTCTGGCAGTCGTGGTGATGGACCGGGAGAAGAAGGTCTTTGTGGCAAGGGCCGACATCTTCAAGAAGCCGGCGGTGCGCAAGATCCTGAATTTCCTCAAGATAATGCCCATCAACCGCATCCGCGACGGCCTCCGCAGCGTGGTGAATGTCGAGGAAACCGTAAAAAAATCGATAGAAGTACTCAACAATCGGGTCAAATTCTGCATCTTGCCTGAGGGCGCGCACCGCCCGATGCACAGCCTTCTGCCGATCGGGAAGGGAATCGCCCGCATCGCCTGCGGAGCCAACCAGACGGCGCCCGGCGGAGACCACGTCTACATCGTGCCGGTGGGGTGCGAGTACGGAGACTACTACCGCTACCGCTCAACACTGCTGCTGCAGGTCGGCAAGCCGATAGATGTGACTGAATATATCGCCTGCCATCCGGAGCGTTCCGAGTTTGACCTGATGAGCGACATCCGCGAGATGACTGGAAATGCCATCAAGGAGCAGATAGTCTGGATTCCCGACGACGAGGACTACGCCGCCACCTGGGAGATAGCCCGCAACGTGAGCGGCACCATCCCCGAGAGGAAAGTCCACCAGCGCTTCCTGGCCAACAGGAGCGTGGTCAGCCGCATCGGCAGGATGCGCAGGGAGGAACCGGACAAGATACGCAGGATCTTTGACAAGGCGACTGATTTCGCCACCAGAAGGAAGGCCGCTAAGGTGAGCATCCACTCTACCCACGCACACCCTGTGGCAGGCGCGCTGCTGACCACCCTGAAGGCGCTTGTGCTCCTGCCGCTGATGGCAGTGCTGGGCATCGCCTCCGCACCGGGCTGGGGCGCCGCAGAATACCTGGCATCCCGCGTCAAGGACAAGGTCTTCCGCAACTCGTTCCGCTGCGTGACCCTGCTCGCAGTCTGGACTCTCTGCCTGATTGCCTGGGCGGCGGTCCTCTTCTGCTGCTGCAAGTGGTACATCGCGCTGGCGGCACTGCTTTTGCTGCTTCCGGCCCCTTTGTGGACCTACGACTATATTGAGAACGCGCGCCGCTGCATCTCAGCCTGGAGATATCTCTTCAACAGGGACCTGCAGCAGAGCCACAAGGATCTTATGAACGAAATAAAGAACATCTGATATGAAAAGAGCATTGCTGACATTTGTGCTTCTGGCATCCTTCACGGCGCTTTCAGCCCAGGAGGCGGAATCTTCCGCAAAGAGTGCAGAAAGCAAGGAGGTCATCAAGAAGGGATTCTCCTTCGGAGGCATCCCGATAGTGGCGTTTGACCAGGACAAGGGATTACAGTACGGCCTTATGTGCAACATCTACGACTTCGGCAAAGGGGAATGGTATCCGAACCCGCGCCAGCAGGTCTATCTCGAGGCCTCCTGGTTCACCAAGGGCTCGCAGCTCTACACCCTGACCTACGACAACCGCTTCCTGATCCCGGGGGTCAGGTTCTCGTTCGCCGCGCAGTTCATAAATGACAAGGGGCTCGACTTCTTCGGATTCAACGGATACCAGTCCTACTACGACGCATCGCTTCCAAGCGCCTACTACAGGATGAGCAGGAAGCTCCCTGTCGGCAAGATCGACTTCACGGGCACCATCACCAAGCACCTCTACTGGAAGTTCGGATACCAGTTCAAGTACTTCATCCTTGACGAGTTCGAGGACACCGAAGGAAAGCTCGCCGGAATGCCTTACCAGTTCTCCCTCTATAAATGGTATCAGGAACTCGGCCTGATCTGCGCGGACGAGGCGCACGGAGGAATGTCGAGCGCCTGGAGGGCCGGCATTATGTACGACAGCCGCGACGTGGAGAACGCCCCTTCAAAGGGCATCTGGGCCGAGGCAAGCTTCGAGTACGCACCCGCCTGGATGGGCACCAACAAGCCGTACGGCAAATACTACGCAGCCTTCAGGCACTATATCCCTATTCCGAATGACAGGCTCGTCTTCGCAATGAGGGGCAACGTCCAGGGATACACCGGAACCCCTGCTTTCTATATGCTTCCTTTCGACTCAGTCATCGGCCCTTCTTACGACAAGGACGGTTTCGGTGGCTACCGCACCATACGCGGCGTGATGAGGAACCGTATCCAGGGCCGCAGCGTCTGCTACTTCAACACAGAACTCCGCTGGAAGTTCATCAACCTCACAGTCGCGAAGCAGAATATCTCCCTCGGCCTGAACGCCTTCTTCGATGGAGGAAAGGTGCTCCAGAACTATGATACCGGCTGGAACAGCATCGAACAGCTGTCACCGGTGGTGCCGGACCAGCTGCGCAACTTCGGAAAGAACGCCGAGGCGTTCCATCTTGCAGCAGGTGCAGGATTCAGGTTCATAATGAACAAGAACTTCATCATCGCCGTGGAATACGGCAAGCCGTTCAACAGCCAGGACAACGCCAAGGGCGCGTTCTATGTGAACACCGGCTACCTCTTCTAGATATAAAACACATCACATATGAAAAGAAATCTGACACTCTTGCTGCTCTCGGCTGCGCTCCTGCTCACACAGGGGTGCCAGCAGCCTTACTTCGACCAGCTTGAAGAGCTGGCTGTAAGGGCCGAAGCCCTCTCCGGGCTGTGCGAACAGCTCAACAGAGATGTCGTCTCGCTCCAGCTGCTGGTCACAAGCCTTGACAGCAAGGATATGATCACAGGTGTGACCGAGCTCAAGGACGGCAGTACTGTCAAAGGTTACAAGATCAACTTCGTCAAGAACCCTTCGATCACCATAAGCAACGGATCCAACGGTCTGACCCCGCTCATCGGCAGCAAGAAGGACTACGACGACGGAAACTATTACTGGACAATCCAGTACGGCGGCGGCAGCGTCGACTGGATCTACGACGACAACGGCAACCGTGTCCTCTCAGTCAGTGCCATACCTTTCATCGCCATAAGGGACGGCAAATGGTGCTACACCTTCGACAACAGGAAATGGGTCGAGATCGGGTCCGCCAAGGCAGATGACGGCGACAGCATGTTCAAGTCCATCGACTGCTCCGCAGCGGACTATGTCGTCATCACAATGGCTGACGGCACTGTCTAC
This sequence comes from Bacteroidales bacterium, assembly GCA_045599325.1. Taxonomy (GTDB): domain Bacteria; phylum Bacteroidota; class Bacteroidia; order Bacteroidales; family UBA932; genus Cacconaster. The sequence continues at coordinate 48,960 of JAZRVT010000049.1, forward strand.
AAGTTCCCGAAATATGCCGCCTTCAGAACCCTGCAGCAGGCCGTGGACACCGTCAACGCCAATGTCAGGGCCCTCACCGAACTCATCAGCGCTGCGGTGGACAAACTGGTCTGGATCGACGAGGTCAAGGCCGTGCTTGACGGGAAGGACACCGTAGGCACTGCAGTGAAACTCTCCAACGGGAAGAAGTTCACCATTTACGACTGGACCGGCTCCCTCACTCCGGCCATATATTCAAAGAAAGCCGCAGACGGCAAGCTCTACTGGGCTGTCAAGTTCGGAGATATGCCGGAGCAGTGGATCCTCACCTCTACCGGAGAAAAGATCGCTGCGACCGCCAAGGATGTCGACACCCCGGTAGTCGGCGTCACAGTCGACCCCGACGACGGCAACTACTACTGGACAGTCTCCTACGGCAGCAGCACCGTGCTTCTCAGGGAACTTGTTGACGGCTACTTCCAGCCTCACGCAAGAGACTCCGTCAGGAACAGCGCGTTCTCGTCTGTCAGGAATTATCCTGACTCACTGGTCGTAGTGCTCAAGGACGGTGTCACGAAGTTCCTGATGCCGATGAAATATTCCGTCGTGCTGACCGATGCCAATGGCAAGCAGATCCAGGGCACATTACCTATGATCCAGTCGGCGGGCGGAGCCACAGCGGCAGTCAGCTACCGCGCCTACGGCCCGTCGCCTGCACTGGTGGTCCTTGCCCAGGGCGGTTTCAGCGCAACAGCCTCAGGCACCGGCAATGAAGGGAAGATACTGATCACAGCGCCTCCTGTATTCGGCAACAACCAGGGGAAGGTAGAAGCCATTTTCACCTTCTCCGACGGCACCGCGTCCAACACCGTAATCAAGGAAATCAACATAACAAAGGGACAGTAGTATGAAAAGACTTACCATCGCACTTACCTCTGCAGTCCTGATATTCCTTGCCGCAGGCTGCTACAACGAGATCGAGAACGACCTCGGGATGCTCGAACGCCGGATCTCCACTCTGGAGCAGAAATGCAGCCAGATGAACATTAATGTAGAATCTCTCAGGAAGATAGTCGAGACCGTCCAGGGATACGACTTCGTCACAGGTGTGATCACCCACCGCGGAATGGACAACAGCATCACCGGCTACACCATCGACTTCCTCCACTCCTCCCCTATCACACTCTACACCGGAACCGATGCCGACACCCCAGTGGTCGGCGTTCAGTATAACTACACCGACGGCCTTTACTACTGGACCATCACCTTCCCGTCATCAGGCAAGACTGAGTACATCACCAACAACTTCGGGCAGAGGGTGCCGGCCACAGCCGCATCACCAGTCTTCAAGATAGAGAACGGCAACTGGCTCATCTCCTACGACCAGGGCGACATCTGGCACAATATGGGCAGAGCCACCGGCGAGGCCGGAGTCTCATTTGTGAAGAATGTGGTCAGCGCCGGGGACTTCATCCAGTTCAACTTCCTCGACAACACTTCCATCAAGCTTCCTACCTGGGACAGCTACCAGGCCCTTGTGTCGTCGATGGAGAAGGCTGAGTCCAATATAAAGACCCTCAACACCCTTTATGAGGCCCTGACGAAGAAGGTCTATGCAGCGGATGTCATCCCTCTCATCGAAGGAAACCAGACCATCGGCTACAAGATTGTCCTCTCCGACGGCACCGAAATGCCGTTCTACAACGGAGTCGCCGACAACGTGCCGGAACTCGGCGCCTCCCGCGACCCGAAGAACCCTTCCGACCCCGCCTTCTACTGGACAGTGAAGTATCCGGGGGCGGCCGGCCCGGAATGGATCCTTGCAGACGGTGCGAAGATCAAGGCCGAAGCATCCGACGGAGTGGAGGTCAAGCTTGACTTCTACCAGTACGACGGCATCTATTACTGGGCCGTGCGCTACGGAGACAATGAGCCTCAGCCGCTCCTCTACAAGGGGACTATGGTCAGAGCAAGCGCAACCGCCCCGGAAGCCGTCATCTCGAACGTCCAGGTCACCGCATCGGAGGTGAAGATCACAACGGCGAAGGGAGAGACTGTCTCCATCCCGAGATATCCGGAGATTAAGGTCACATTCTCAGCCCCGGTCAAGAACAACAGCGAAATGAATATGTTTGCCGGATCCTCGGCTGCATTCCTCTGCACCATCGGAGAAACGACTGAGAACTATTCTATCCTGGTAACAGGGTCCGAAGGATTCTCAGTCTCTGAAATCCCTTCCGGCAACGACGGCTGGATCATTATGGTGCAGTCCCCGTCCGGTATGAAACGCGGAGAGAAAGGAACCATCAATCTGATTATCTCTGACGGCAGGGGAAATATGAAGAACTGCGTGATAACGGTAATCTGCAATTAAGGAGGATTGAAAAATGAAAAGGATCTCACTGTTCATTGCATCTCTGACCATCTTCGCCGCATCCCTTGCCGGATGCACCGGCGAGCTCAAGCAGCAGATAAAGGAACTTAACGACATAGTCTCATCGCTGGAGGACCAGGTCGCGTCACTCACGTCATATATGGCCTCCGTGTCTGAAATGGTCAAGGCGCTCGAAAGCAACGAGCATATCAAGGACATCACAAAACTGACCACAAGCGAGGGCACTTCATACGTGATCACCTTCACGAGCAACACCACCATCACCCTCCGCGACGGAGTCAACGGCAAGACCCCTCTCCTCGGAGTCCAGTATGACCCGGACAGGGAGGCATACTTCTGGACGATTCAGGACGGTCCTCAAGGCACTCCGGTCTATCTGAAGGACTCCTACGGCCAGAAAGTCCGCGCCAGCAGCAACGTCCCTGAGATGAAGATCGAAGACAAATACTGGTGGATCAGTTATGACAGGGGCGTCTCCTGGACCAAGCTCTACGAGGCCCAGGGCACCGACGGCACTTCGGTATTCAAGAAGATAGACACCTCCGACCCTGACTATGTGATGTTCACCCTCGCGGACGGCAACGTTATGGCCATCCCTACTGAGAGGGCATTCAAGGAACTCTCCGCGAAATGCACAGACATCACGAACCAGCTCAGTTCCTTCACAGAACTCATCACAGGGCTCGACAGCAGGATCTTCATCTCCTCGGTAGCGGAGATAGAAGAAGATGGGAAAACAGCGGGCTGGCGCCTTTCCCTTGAGAACGGGAAGACCCTGACCTTGATGAGCGGAAAGAACTCCACTGACTCAATACAGCTTGGAGCCAGGAAAGACACAGACGGCAAGTATTACTGGACTATCGCCACCAAAGTCGGGGAAACCCCTTCCTGGCTGCTTGACAACGGCAAAAAGGTTCCTGTGGCGCCATCCGGTGATTCACCTGTGATCGGCATCAAGGACTCCGTCGGAATCCTCTATTTCACTGTAAAGCACACAGGCCGTGAAGAAGAGTGGATGCGCGGAGCTGACGGCAACAAGGTCCAGGCCACCAATCTCGCCGGATTCAAGATCATCGAGTCAGTTGACACATCGGACCCTTCAAAGGTTGTGATAACTCTTGGAGACGGGAATGTGGTGACTCTGCCAAGGAAAGTTGACCGGATTCTCACCCTCAGCCTCTCATCAAAGACAGACTCGATTTCGGTGAACAAGGCATACTCCTTCAGTGCGAAGGTGAGCGACACACTTGTCCGCAGCAAGCCTTTCGGCAATTTCAATGACTACCGTGACAGCGTGAAGCTGGATCTGAAAGCCATCGCCGTGGACCGCGGCTATGTGACATCCGTCAAGGCCGCCTCTTTCGATACTGTCAAGGTTGACAAGAACAAGTATCTCTACACCGTAACCTACACGGTCAGCTTCAACAGCGGTTCAGCCACCGGATGGAAGCCGTTCAGCGAGCCGCGCTTCGCCGTCTTTTTGACCTGGGCGGAAGACCGCACCATAATGAAGACCATATCCTTTATATGTAAGGAAAATTAAAGTGCTTCCCGAAAAATGAAAACAGGGTACTCATTCAGACTGGCCGCCATCATCACCCTGCTGATATCCACGGCAGTTCTTGTGCTGTTCTCCTCCAAGCTCTACAAAGCCGAGAAGGTGAAGTATGAGAAGACAGTCACTGAGACGATGTCCGCCGCGAACTATCAGGAGACCATCATCAGGTTCCAGGGCCTCGGCGCCGCCGGCTCACTCGCAGTGCCGGGCCTTCAGTTGAGTTATATGGGAGGAGGGACATCCGGCGACGGCAGCACCCCGGCGGCATTCATCTACAAGAGGTTCATCCCGGACACTTCCGCCAATGCGCAGAGCACTCCGAAAAACGACTTCGACAGGATATTCGAACAGCAGAAGCAGGTCACCGATGTCAAGAGCGCCCTTGCAGCAGGCATCAACGCCGCACTCAGGGGAACAGCTGATATGAACCTCCGTATCTTCGACTCCCTGATGGTCGCCAAGCTCAAGGAGAAGGACATAGAGACTCCCCACTCCATCTCGCTGGTCTACCGCGATTCCGTCGACAAGGTCCAGAGCATCTCTTCCCCGGATTTCAAGGAACCGAAGATATTCAGCTGCTTCACCACTGAACTGAACCTGGACAGCGAAGGCAGTGCAAAATACATTTACAAGTCTGCACCGTTCAAGTTCCTCATCAAGAGCATATCGGCAGTCATCCTCCTTGCCGTGCTGGCGTTGATTATCATCCTGCTCTCCCTCATCACCCTGCTTAAAGCCATCAGCACTCTCAAGCAGACAGAGGAGATTCAGAACGAATTCACCCATATGGTGTCCCACAATATGAAGAATCCTCTCGCCATAATCAAGGCATCTGCCGATTCGCTCAAGTCCCACCTGGACAGCGGTGACGAGAAGAGCAAGCATATGACAGACATCATCGCCAGCCAGGTCATCAGGCTGTCAGACCAGATTGACAGCATACTCCGTCCCTGCAGGATCAATGAAGGCGGATCTGTCAGCAGGCTCGATGAAATCGATGCCTGCCGGGAAATTCAGGAAATGGTGAACCAGTTTGCCCTCACATACCCTCAGGTCAGGTTCGAGACACACCTTGAGAGCGGCGCCGCCATTATGGCCGACAGGGAGATGTTCCTCAAGATGCTTGAGAACATCCTTCAGAATGCTGTCAAATACTCTCCGGACGACCCTCATATCGAGGTATCCTGCCTCAGGCAGAACGGAGGTACCGCCATATCGGTCCAGGACAACGGCATCGGGATTTCACAGAAGGATCTCACCCATCTCTTCGACAGATACTACAAAGTGGAGAAATTCTCATCCTCGGCAGGCTATGGGCTGGGACTCTATTTTGTCAAACAGGTGGCTGACCTGCACCACTGGGGCATATCTGTCGAAAGCGAACCGGGATGCGGTTCGACATTCAGAATAGACATTCCTTAGGCTGATTCAGCGGGCAGGTCCTACCCCCTGGAACTGTCTGCCAGCCTGTAGCCCTCACCCCTCGTGTTCAGTATCTGAATGTTCTGGTCACCCGCCAGGTTTTTCCTCAGGCGGACAATATGCACCTGCAGTGACCGGCTTGAGTAGAAGTCGGTATTGTTCCAGATTGACTGGAGAATCTCCGTCGAACTGACAGTCTCGTTTACTCTTGATGCCAGAAGCGCGAGAATCGCACTTTCACGGCTTGGCAGTTTCCTTGTGACGTCCCCGCAGACCAGAGTGTTAGTATTGGCATCGAGTTCGAACTTTCCGATAGTGTATCTGCCATTGTTCACTGGGCTGACATATTTCAAGGCCGCGTCTGCCCGCGCTATCACTTCCGGGATGGAGAACGGTTTCCTGATATAGTCGTTGGCTCCTGTCGAAAGACCTTCAACGGCAGAAGTGACAGACTGTTTGCCAGTGAGGAAGAATATCGGAGTCTTCGGGTCGACGCTGCGGATTTCCCTTACCATCTCTATGCCGCTCTTGACCGGCATCATCAAGTCTGTGATAATGATTCCGGGGCAGTGCTCCCTGTACTTGTCGAGACCCTCGGCGCCGTTCTCCGCAGTATAGACGTCATATCCGTTCTCCCGGAAACCCTCTCCGAGCAGAAACAGCATATCAGCCTCATCGTCAACCAGCAGGATACTCTTGTTCGGCATAGCGGGGATTCTAACGGAATTCAATGATTTCGCACTTGAAATTGCTCATACTCCAGGTGCACCCGGCACCGCCTCCCTGATTGCTGCCGCCGTTGAATGAGGCGTATATGTCTATACTTCCGGAGATACCGGTCAAGTCTATCTCGCACCAGCATTCACCGGCACTTGGATCATTAGAGTGTCCTTTCAGCGTTGCTGCCGGACTTTTATGCTTGAAGATATATCCAATATGACTGTTCTCAAGGACAGGTCCGTCGCTGTTGACATAATTGCTCGCCTGCGGGACTGATCCGGACGGCTCAATGCTTATGAAAGCGTATGTTCCGTTCGCATCATTGGCACTCGGGAGACCGGTCCAGGTGAGTCTCATTTTCTTTATGTATTGAGTGGAGATACCGGATATGACAGCAAGCGTATGGAAATCCTTTCCGGCGAAATTTGCTTTGATTCCGTTGGGATTTTCAGGCAGGTATGGGACTGTGAAACTGCCGGTGATGTTATAGTCATACTTGTGACCGCTTTCCCAGCTGCCGGAGCCGGAGCCGAACAGTTCAGTTCCATTGAAAACAAAAGGAAGCGTGAGCGTTCTCCAGCTGTCAGTGACGTGATAGACAACTCTGATATTCTCATCATTCTTGGCCTGCGGTACTACAAACAATCCGGAGGTCGGGATGCTCTCCACCGACATGGCAGTGCCCGGAGTCCAGGCAAACTGACCGTCGGAATAGGCTTTGCAACTGCCGGAACTGCGATGTCTCAATTCAATGCCGTCTATGTAACATCTGCCGTTGGTAAGGACTGAAGGAGTTCCCGTTGCGACTCCGCTTGTCACCGGCACCTCTTTGAAAGTGATGTTCTGGTTGAAACTTACAATGGAGAGTGCGTGGTTGAAAACCAGCTTGTTCAGCTCGTCATCGTCAGTAGTGTGGCCCTCCTCGTCGGCATCCCAATGCTGTTTGTGATAAGCGACCAGAAGGTCCTCAGCCCCGTCTGAAACATAACTGAAAGAGGCATTCGCGAAGTCTGCCGTCTGATTTGCCGTGAAACCGGTAAGGGATCCTGCATAGGCCCAGAAATGGTGGTCGACATTGTACCTCCAGTAATAAGTGGATGCAGTTGTCCATTTACTTCCACTCTTGCTGGCACTTGTACTCATAAAATGCAGATTATCCTTGTCGGACTGAGGACTTTCAATCTTGTCCTTGATATTTGTATCAAGATACCCCTCAAGCTGGAAACTGCCGAGTGTCGCAGTCGTAATCTCAGCCTTGGTCCCGGACCCTTCCGGGATCGGGCCGTCATTCTCGGCTACTGAAAGATAAACTCCCCAACTCTTGTCAGAATACTCATAGATGCTCTCTCTTGAAGGAAGGGCCTTCGTAATGGATGAAGCCACGGAAACAGTGCCGATTCGTATGCTGCCGTCACCCTTGAGCCCGCTCGGCTCGATGTCCGGGTTTGAGCAGGAGACAGCTGATTGTAGCAATATGGCCGCTGCGTATATAATAACTGTTGATACTCTCTTCATAGCATTAAAAGAATTCCCTGTCGCCAATATTAAGATTCCCGATCACAGGATCACCGAACGGAGTCACTACAGCATCCACAGGAGCGATAGGATATGCACTGATCTCACCTGATGAAGCGAGGATTCTGCCGGAGACCTCAACCTTCAGAGGAACCATATCTGGTCTTTCGTACTTTGTTTTCATATTTTTCATTCAGGGCCCGCCGGGCGTCAGACTCAGACGCTTCACTGCCCACTTATTGCAAAAATAAAGTAAAATGATATCAATCAACAATCAATCCGCATACATTTGGCACGTTTGACGAACAGGCAATCAATTATTTACCATATGGGAAACAATTGACATTCTGACAATCGCAGCTATTGCACAACTACAAGGATAATATGTGATAATCAAATTATTATGCATAAATTTGTAACTTAACCTGCATGTATGTCAAGGTCGATAGGATGAAAACACAATATTCATGCATTCTTGTTTCCCTGCTCCTGCTGTTGTTTGCCGCTGCAGCCTGCGAAGAGAACCCTCTGCAGCCGGTCGGCAAGTCAAGCCCGGGAATCACCCCTGTCGTCCAGGCCGTCAGCACAAAAGCCGGCGAACCGGGCCTTCAGGAAAGCCGGCCAGGCAGACTGCTGTCCGAGCGCGTGGTCTCCTCAGCGGACGGCTTCGAGCTGATAGAGTCGGTATATGATAACAATACGCTTCCTTTCGGGAGCGGCGCCGCAACCAGAGGCTCAGTGGTTACCACGGAGAGCATCTCGTCATTCGATATGATGGTCTACGCAGAATCTGCCTGGTACGACAACACCATCTCCGGCAGCGGCCAGGGAACTTCCGGCAGTCCATACCCCGCCGGTCTCTATTTCGAGGCAGGAGCCACGAAAAATTCAGGCACTTGGGGATTGTCAAAGTCAGGCGGCCCTGCAAAACCGGGAGACAGCGGTGAACTTTACTGGCTCAACGACGTGCCTATGACATTCTGGAGCTGGAAATATGCCAAACCCGCCAGAGACGCCTCCGATGCCGCCAAGGCCTCATTCAGCTACACTGTCAAAAGCGATGTGGGCCAGCAGGAGGACCTGATCTATGCCTTCAGCAAGGAGAACAGGAAATACCACGACAGCGGCGACGACTACGGCACCATCCAGTCCCAGAGCTCGACAAGCGGAGCGAGCGGCGACAAGGTGAACATCTGGTTCTACCACGCCCTGAGCGCCGTGCAGTTCCTGCAGGATCCCTCCCTGTCAGACTATCGCATCAGCAGCATTAAAATCCAGGATGTCAACAGCCACACCGAATGTGTGATGACAGGCAGCAATTCGACAGCAGCGGCAGGAAGTCCGAACATTACATTCGACCACACTCCGAGCGTCATCTCAAGTTTCTCCCAGGATTACTCCACTGCCGATATCACTGCAGGCGGTTCGCTTGCAGAGCCATCCGGAGCATCTGCCACCGGGAACTTCAAGCCTGACGACACCAAGACCTTCATTATGGTGCCGCAGTCGCTCGGCAATGAAACTGACGCTGACGCTCCTGATGCGGCACTGCAAGTCACTTTCCTCTATACCGGGGCGGGAGCAAGCGGATCCGAGACCACCAGACCTGTATTTGAGCTGAACGGCACCTGGGATGCCGGCAAATATTATGTCTACAAGATCAACCTTGCGGGAGCCGTGAAAGTCGCTATTTCCGAGACCTGCACTGAATCGGCCAAGTCGGACGTCAAGTTCCAGAACACCAGCAATATCAATGAATACATCCGCGCTACCGTCGTTGCCAACTGGTACGATGCTGCCGGCAACATAGTGGCAGCCTGGGACAAGACCGGGGACGGCAGTTTCACTCTCGGCTCCGGCTGGACCGAAAACGGCGGTTTCTATTACCACACCAACCCTGTTGCAACCAAGGCGTTCACAGGAAATCTGTTCGGTTCCTTCGCCAAGCCGACCACAGCGCCAGTTTCCGGCGCCCACTTCGAGATGACAATCCTTGTGCAGGCGGTCGCCTCTGACGGCTTTTCTTCCTGCATTGCTGCATTCACCCCTACGTCATAATACTTCTGAATGATGAAGGGCTGCGCACATGTTACCGCCACGAAACTGCTTATCGCGGTTCTGCTGCTGCTTTCAGCATCGATGCCGCTGGCGGCACAGGGACAGGCCGTCTCGAAGCAACAATCTGCCTCGAAGGGACAGCCCTCTCAGCCAGAGCAGCCTTCTCCGCAGAATCAGGTTTTCGACGAGAACTTCGTCATCGCCTCCCTCCTCATCAGCGAACCCGGCGGAGCGCTCTACTCCCGTCTCGGTCACGCCGCCCTGCGTATGCAGTGCCCGGAGCACAATCTGGATTATGTTTTCACCTACGAGGCAGAGGATGCAAGTGCAAAAGTCCTTAGATTCTTTGCGGGAAAACTCAAGATGGGTATGATTGCAATTCCCCCGGAATTGTATTTCGATGCTTGCCGCGAATTCGACAGAGGAGTCAGACAATACACGCTTAATCTCCCGATAGAGGCAAAGCGCCATTTATGGAAAGTGCTTGATGACCATCTGCTTAAAGGGATCAACCTGCCATACGACTATCTTCATCGCGGTTGCGCAAACAGCGTTCTCCACTCATTGAAGGACGGGTTGAAGCCGCTGCAGATCGAATACGGACCTTGGCCGGAAGAATATGAACTGACCCGCCGGGAAATCGGCCACTATGCCCTTTCATCCTCCAAATGGGCCAGAGTCTTCCTTCACCTTGTCTGTGGTGGGGAAATAGACAGGAAATGTTCAAATGAGGAGAAAGTCATCACCCCGGAGCAATTGCTCCAGGTGCTGTCAACAGCCAGCGTCAATGGCGCCCCAATAATTTCATCCAAGCCGGAGATTATCGTCGAGGGCACGCCGATGCAAACGGGTAAAGGCCCGTCACCTGTCCTTGTTGCTGTCATTATTTTGATTGCGACCATTATCTGCTGCATTTTTAAGTCCAGCATAATGGACTACATTCTGCTTTCCGTACAGACATTCCTTGGGCTGATAACGATATACCTTGTTTTCTTCTCCAACCTTGTCTGCACCGAGTGGAACTGGCTCATCATCCCATTCAACCCACTGCCCCTCATCTTCTGGAAATGGCGCCGCAACTGGGCCCTCCCCTACGCCATCGTCCTCCTCGTCTGGTGCGCCTTCATGTTCTTCTGGCCGCACAAGCTGACTGATGGCTCTTTCATTATTATTACTCTTTCAATTGTCCTGTCATATATAGATTGCTTTATAAAATACTCAAGATCAGAGACCTATGAAGAAATCGCATATTAGTAAAATAGTTGTCTGCTTGATGCTGGTATTTTTACCTTCACACTCTGCACACGCTGATATTGGCCAAATCATTGAATACATAATTCAACAAATAGGAAATAACAGATATGCTGCCATTGTGACCGCAACGGCCACCAGGCAAGGGAAGGTGTATGTTGATGGAGATCCCATTACCAGTTCAACAACAGGAGCAGCTGAATCTGCTGCTTCCAAAACTACTTCATATCCAGGTGAACAAACAGTTACTTTTAACATCAAATCATTCCCGAATCCCGGCTACAAAGTCGAATGGGGGTGGGATGAACCAGATTCACGCATTGTTTCTCACTCAACAACAGATGAAGGACGCACCTTGCTTTTTGGTGTTAAGACCTCGAATGTTACAGGTGGCGGAAATGCTTACAGATATAATGTATCTGCAAACTTCACACTAATACAATATAATATCTATTACGAGCCAGGAGACCACGGATCAGGGTCTATGTCTCAAAGCCCATACACGATAGAATCAGCTCCCTCAATTTCCCAGTGCACCTTCACGCCGGGAAGCGGTTATATCTTTGACAAATGGAAAGTAACCTCTAGTACCGCCGGAGGATGGACCAATGGTGATCTTCTAAGCGGCGGACAAACCCTTTCAGCCGGAAGGTATGGAAATGTCACCCTTACGGCACAATGGGCAGTTGTTCCTACAGCCGACATCACCATCGAAGTCACAGGACTTAAAGAAGGCGAGAGTGCTATCTTCACCGTGACTAAAGTGAAGCCCGAAACGCATCTTTACACAGTTTCAATAACCGGCAACTCTTCCGGCACTTCAAGCGTCACAATCAAATCTCTGGAAACCGGTTTCAATTATAAGGTCAGCCCGATAAATGCGTGGACCTGGACTTACGATATGGATCCTAACGGAGGAATGGTCATAGGGCTCGGCTCGTCCGGTGCAACATTCGAATTCGAAGCCACTAAGAAATCCTCCGCCAAGAAGCACGACGAGAAGTCGAACGTCAACTGGAGGCCGTAGGCGGCAAATGCTGAAGACAATCAATACGATACACCAGACATAAATCATAACATTATGAAGAAACTGACTTTACTTCTGATGACTATGGCGGCAGCAATTTCGGCCTCTGCGCAGAGCGCCAGGCTGCTTCCTCCCCAGATCAACAAAGACAACTCTGTGACCCTTTCCTGCAAGGCCCCTGATGCAAGCAGCATCCAGGTTACCGGCGAACTCTCTTCCGGGCAGGCCACAAAAGAGATGGTAAGGGACACGAATGGCATCTGGACCTACACCACAAGTCCGCTCAAGAGTGAGATGTACTACTATCTCATCAAGATAGACGGCGTCTCCGTGACAGACCCGGTCAATTCCGCCTGCATCATCGACGGTGGCAGCCACTACAGCTATGTGATCGTTCCCGGCGGCGTGGGAGACCTCTACATTCCGCAGCACGTCCCTCACGGAAGCATCCATAAAGTATGGTATACGGCCCAGGACCTTGGCTACGACCGCCGTATGGCCATCTACACACCTCCGGGATACGAACAGGGCAAAAAGAAATATCCGGTCCTCTACCTTCTCCACGGAGCAGGCGGAAACGAGGAGTCCTGGCTGACATTCGGCCGCACGGCGCAGATAATGGACAACCTGCTGGCACAGGGTAAAATCAAGCCTATGATTGTCGTGATGACCAGCGGCTCGACCAAGAACCAGGCAGCTCCTGGCGAATCTCCTGACGGCGGACTCTACACCCAGATCTCCGGCAGTTCCTATGACACCTCCTATGAGGTGCAGTTCAAGGATGTCCTGGAATATGTGGAAAGCAACTACCGCGTCATCAGGAAGAAGAGCGGCAGGGCCATCGCAGGCCTCTCGATGGGCGGCGAACAGGCATTCCAGACAGCCCTCAACTATCCCGACACGTTTGATTATGTAGGCATTTTCTCAGGCGTTCCGAGAGTGCGCGAAATCAACGGCAACGAACTCAAGGTGGAGATTTATGAGAACACTCTCGAGAAACTCGACAGGGAGTTCAGGAACGGGCTCAAGCTCTACTACATTGCCGTGGGAGTGGACGACTCACTTTACAAGAACAGCAAGTGGCTGCGCGAAACCCTCGACTCCAAGGGATACCCGTATGTCTACAATGAATCCGACGGCGGCCACTCCTGGCGCAACTGGCGTCTCTATCTGACCGACTACGCCCAGAGGCTCTTCAATTGAGCCTCAAGGCGTCGCAGTTTTTTTCAGTTGGTTCACGACCTTCTGCTCGTCCGTTTTCAGAGGAGAATTCTGCCGCGTCAGAGTAAACAGGTAATTCTTCTCAGGACCTTCCGCGATGGATTCGCTATAACCGGCTGAAGGGTCTACGGTATAATTCCACTGCCAGGAGACAGGTACCGCCTTGTACTGGCCGTAGTTGAGGTTGCGTATGGTCTTGCTTACAATAGAGCTGCCGTCGCCGGTCAGCAGGACAGGCCAGGACCTCTGATTAGCAGTGCCTTCTGCAAAGGTAAGCCTGAACAGTGCAGTCTCACCTGCCGCCAGGTTCTTGGCGGAAATGATGATGTGCAGCAGTTCATACCCGAGGGTGAGGTTGAGGTAATTGGTGTATGTATGGGAATCGCCTGCGAAGGAGACAATATGCTTGAGGTAAGTGTTGGCTGTCAGCTGGTCCTTATATCTGTCCTTGGTCGCCTCATCCAGATTGGTTCCGCGGAAATAGTTCGCATCCTGTTTATTGTAGTCCTCATACCAGTTAGGACTGGCGTCCTTGAAATCATATCCGGCGAGCTCCATTGACTTGACGTTGGGTATAGTGACAGAAGTTTGCACTCCACAAGAGGTTATGTCGTTGCCTCCTATCGAAGCCTCGTTGCCGTAAAGTCCGAACGGGGTCTCCCCGCTGACATCGATTATGAGCGTAGTTGGCGCGCTTGACGGCTGAGCTGTACTCGAATCATAATTATACAGGCAGATACCGCCACCGAAGCCGTTGTTTCTGGCATTGTATGCAGTCGGGTTCGCTCCGATGACTTCACATTCAGCCTTGTTGCCGGAAATGATGCCGCCATTCATAGTGAAGGATGCGCCGGTATTCAATGCTATGCCGCCGCCTCTTTTGGCGGTGTTTCCCTTGATGTTCCCCTTGAAAGTCACCACTCCTCCACTGAGGATACAAGCACCGCCGCCGGCATTAACGGCCGTGTTGCTGCTGCATTCTCCGTTATCGAATTTCAAGGTGGAAGCGTTGCAGTAGATTCCGCCGCCGGAGTCATCAGCGTGGTTATTTGTGACGTTGCCGTTTGAGAAGGGAAACGTTGAACCGCTATATATTGAGACACCTCCTCCCAGGGAGCCGGAATAGTTGTGGGTGATATCCCCTCCCGAGAAAGTAGCGGAAGAAGAACCGTTCAGCATAACTCCGCCACCGCTTGACTCGGCTTTGTTGTACGACACTTCTCCAGCCTTGAATTTGAATTCGGAACTGCCGGTAAGATATATGCCCCCACCATAGTTGGCAGCCTCGTTCCTGTCATCTGACGAGCCGCCGATAGTGCCGCTCTCCATCACGTAATCCGCTTGCCCTTCAAGATAGATAGCGCCACCCAAGCCACCGGAGCCGTCTGGTCTGATGGCCATGTTCTTCCTGACCTTGATATTTCCCTCCGGAGAGCTTTCGACCTTCCATTTGTTTATGAACAGCCCGCCGCCGTAGAGAGCCGTGTTGGAGTAAATATCTCCGCTGTTAAGATTGAGGGTGAACGTAAAATCCTTATTTTTCTTTTCATCGGATTCGTCCTTCACCCAATCGTTTCTCATCCAGATGCCCCCGCCGTAAGTAGCCTCATTGTTGTAAATCTTAGCACCGTTGACGTTGAGCGTGAAAGTCGTTCCGTCGACAAGAGAAATGCTGCTGCTCGCATAGAATGCTATGCCTGCTCCACGGAATGATTTGTTGCCATAGACCTCAAGAAGATTGTTGGCATTGTATTCCACATTTAC
>JAZRVT010000050.1:0-49514 GCA_045599325.1 Bacteroidales bacterium
AGCATATTACCGCAACAGATTCATTGGATTTGTATTTCAGTCTTTTAATCTGATTGCATATAAAACTGCATTGGAGAATGTTGCATTGCCACTTTTCTATCAAGGTATAAGCCGTAAGAAACGGAATATGATAGCTATGGAATATTTGGACAGGCTTGGAATGAAAGATTGGGCGACACATCTGCCCAACGAGATGTCCGGAGGACAGAAGCAGAGAGTGGCCATTGCGCGCGCGCTGATCACCCATCCGCAGCTCATCCTCGCCGACGAGCCTACAGGTGCACTTGACAGCAGGACCTCAGTCGAGGTGATGGACCTTCTGGGCCGTCTCAACAGAGAGGAGGGCGTCACAGTGATAGTGGTGACCCACGAGAGCGGTGTGGCCAACTGTGCGGACAAGATTGTTCATATCAAGGACGGCATAATCGGTCAGATTGAGGAGAACAGCAGGCATAACGCCTCTGTGTTCGGCACAACGACAGTAATGAAATGATGCGGGACCTCTTCGTTGAAATATGGGAGTCTGTCAGGCGCAACAAGCTGCGCACCTGTCTCACGGGACTTGCCGTCTCCTGGGGCATCTTTATGCTCATCGTGCTTCTCGGCGCCGGCAACGGCCTGATGAACGCCTTCCTTTTCAGCGGGGATGATTTCCCGACCAACACGATGATGGTCGGCGGCGGAATGACGGGCAAGCCTTACGGCGGATATCAGCAGGGACGCCGGATCAGGCTGGAGGAGAAGGATATGGAAATCCTCAAGTCAGGCTATTTCGCTGACAAGGTGGACAGGATTTCAGCCTCATCCTTCGGCAGCGGCTATGTGATGAGCTACGGCAGGCACAGGTTCAGCTCAGTCGAACTGACAGGAACGATGCCCGGCGACTGCGAGATGAACGGAGTGGAGATGCTTGCGGGGCGTTTCATCAATGAGAATGACCTGAAAGAGGGTCGCAAGGTTGCTGTCATACCTCACCTCACCGCGAAGCAGTTCCTCGGTGACAGGACCGACTATGAGAGGCTTCTCGGCAAGAGGGTGAAGATCGGCGATATGTCCTTCCTCATAATAGGCGTCCGCAGGGCCGCTGAGAATCAGGATGACAGGAGCGTGCAGGTGCCGTACTCCACTGTCAAGACCCTCTTCAACAAGGGCACTTACGTGGACCAGCTGACATTCTCTTTCCACGGAATTGACAGTGAGGCTGAGAGCGAGGAGTTCGAGAAGCACCTGAAGTCCTCTCTCAACACAGCCCATCAGGCGGCGCCCGACGATGAGAGTGCCATCTGGGTCTGGAACCGCTTCGAGCAGAACCTGCAGATGAACAAAGGAGCGGGCATCATCCGCACCGCCCTCTGGATCATCGGCCTGCTGACCCTTCTGAGCGGCATTGTAGGAGTCTCCAACATTATGCTGATCACAGTGAAGGAGCGTACACACGAGTTCGGCATCCGCAAGGCAATCGGCGCGAAGCCGTGGAATGTGACCAGCCTCATCCTTGCGGAAAGCATCACCATAACAGCAGTTTTCGGCTATATAGGAATGGTTCTCGGCCTGGTGGCCTGCGAGATACTCGACGCCACCGTCGGCCATTCGACAATGATGGTCTTCAATGAGAGCATACAGATTCTGAAGGATCCTACAGTAGGTGTCGGTACCGCTGTGGGAGCGACCGTGGTGCTCATTGTTGCAGGCACCGTCGCAGGGCTGTTCCCTGCAAGAAAGGCTGCAAGAGTCAAACCGATAGAGGCCCTCAGGGCGAACTGATATGAAGAGAATCAGCTTTGACACAGACACCTTCCGCGAGATAGGGGATTCGCTGCTGAGGAACCGCAGCCGCAGCCTCCTTACCGGATTCGGCATATTCTGGGGCCTCTTCATGCTGCTCTTCCTGGTCGGCGGAGGCAAAGGTCTCAAGGAAATGCTGATGCAGAACTTCGATGGCTTCGCCTCCAACACTGTACTCCTCTTAGGCAACAGCACTGCCCTTCCATACAAGGGCCTGCCTGAGGGGAGGAGCTGGAGCCCTGACGTCAAGGACATAGAGAGGCTGAAGGCGATGGTCCCTGAACTGGACAAGGTCAGCGGGCTGGTCAGCAACTGGGGGCTCACCGCGGAATATGAGGGGAATGTCTCAACAGTGACGTTGAAAGGTGTAGCCGCAGAGTACGGAGAGATAGAGAATCCTAAACTTAAGTACGGCCGCTATCTCAGCGAGGCAGACGTGAAGCAGATGCGCAAGAACTGTGTGATTGGAAAGCGCGTCTATAATGAACTCTTCCCCGAAGGCGGTGACCCTTGCGGCAAATACATACAGATAGGTTCGATATCTTTCAGTATCGTCGGGGTGGACTACGCAACCGGCAATATGAGCATCAACGGCCCCGCTTCCCAGTCGGCGGTTATCCCTGTCTCAGTCGCGCAGCAGATCTACGGCTGCGGCGACGAAGTCAATGCCATAGTGCTGACCGGCAGGCCGGGGGTGAAGATGTCATCCATTGAAGGACGCCTCCGCTCGATTATGGCGCGTCAGCACCAGTATGACGAGAGAGACCAGTCGGCGCTGCTCTACCTCAACACTGAGCAGATATTCAGCATAATGGACAACCTCTTCCGCGGCATCAACTTCCTTATCTGGCTTGTCGGCATCGGAACCCTGCTGGCGGGCGCGATAGGAGTGAGCAACATAATGATGGTGACTGTCCGCGAGAGGACCACGGAGATAGGCATCCGCAGGGCGATAGGCGCCACACCGGGAGTGATACTTTCACAGATAATGCTTGAGAGTGTGACTCTGACAGCAGTGTCGGGAACTCTGGCGATAGTCTTTTCGGTCCTGATGCTCAACCTGATGGAGATGATCACAAAGCACCAGGCTGCTTTCCAGATCACATTCGGCACCGCTGTCATAGCCGCCCTGATGCTTCTGGTGGTGGGAGTCCTCGCAGGTCTTGCGCCTGCGCTCAGAGCTATGAGGATCAAGCCTGTGGATGCGATGAGAGACGAATAGAGAAACAAAAAAACTAATATAAATGAAAAGAGCATTGAAATACATCATCTTCGCCCTGCTGGCGATTATCATCCTCGGGACTTTCGTGTTCCTCTTCGTCAAGAGCAAGCCGAAAGAGGAGAAGTTCCAGGAACTCACCTCAACTGTCAGCACCATACAGCGCACGGCTGTGGTCACCGGCAGGATCGAGGCACGCAACGAAGTGAACATCAAGCCGCAGATCAACGGCATCATCGCCGAACTCTACAAGGAGGCCGGCCAGCAGGTTCAGGAGAACGAAGTGATTGCAAAACTCAAGGTGATCCCTGATATGAACTCCCTGAGCGCTGCGCAGAGCCGCGTCCGCCTTGCGGAAATCAACCTCAGCCAGGCGCAGACCAATTACAACAGAGAGAAGGAGCTCTACGACCAGAACCTTGTGAGCGCCGAAAGCTACGAGCAGGTGCGCCAGAGCCTCGCCCAGGCAAAAGAGGAGCTCTCAGCGGCGAAAGAGGCTCTCGAGGTGATCCGCGACGGTGTCTCCTCAAAGAATGCAAAGTCGAGCTCGACACTTGTCCGCTCCACTGTCACAGGTCTTATCCTCGACATTCCGGTGAAGGTGGGCAACTCGGTGATCCAGGCCAACACGATGAATGACGGAACTACCGTGGCGACTGTCGCCAATATGAACGACCTGATCTTCGACGGCAAGGTGGACGAGACCGAGGTCGGTATGCTGACCGAGGGGATGAGTGTGAAGATCACAATCGGCGCCCTCAGGGACTATGCCTTCGACGCAGTCCTGGAGTACATCTCACCGAAGGCTGTGGAGAACAACGGAGCGAACCAGTTCGAGATAAAGGCCGCTGTGAAGGCCCCTTCGGATATGACCATCCGCTCGGGCTACAGCGCCAATGCCGAGATTGTGCTCCAGAGGGCGGAGGATGTGGTCTCAGTGCCTGAAAGCGCACTCGAGTTCGCCGGCGACTCCACTTTCGTCTATGTGAAGGGCGCTGACGGGTCATACCGGCGCACGGCGGTTGAGACAGGCATCAGCGACGGAATGAACATCGAGGTCAGAAGCGGCCTTGACAGCGGGACCGTAGTCCGCGGCAACAGAATAATTGAAGATTAACGATATGAGAAAGATAACAGCCATCATCGCTGCCGCACTTGCCTTGACTGCCTTCTCTGCAGAGGCGGGGGAGAGGTGGACTCTGGCCGAGTGCATCCAGTATGCCCTTGACCACAATATCACCATACAGCAGAGTGCCCTCAACGTGGAACAGCGCAAGGTGGAGGTCAGCACCGCAGAGGGCAACAGGCTTCCTGCTGTCTCAGCAGGCTCCTCACAGAACTTCTCGTTCGGCCGCGGTCTGACAGCGGACAACACCTACGCAAACACCAACACCACCAGCACTTCCTTCAGCCTCGGAGCTGACCTGCCGGTCTTCAACGGCAACCGCATCTCCAACAATATCGCGATGAGCAGGCTCAATCTCCAGGCAGCTGTCGAGGACCTCGAGAAGGCGAAGGACGACATCCGCGTCGCTGTGGCGAGGGCCTATATGCAGGTGCTCTATGACAATGAGATACTGAGCGTGGCTTCG
This sequence comes from Bacteroidales bacterium, assembly GCA_045599325.1. Taxonomy (GTDB): domain Bacteria; phylum Bacteroidota; class Bacteroidia; order Bacteroidales; family UBA932; genus Cacconaster. Next base: position 4,597 of record JAZRVT010000050.1, read on the forward strand.
CGTCAGGTGGAGATTGACTCTGTCCAGGTGGCGCGCCTCGAGGAGATGATGCGTGTGGGCAAGGCAAGCAGCGCCGAGGTGGCGTCGCAGAAGGCCACCCTCGCCCAGAGCCGTGTGGCAGAGGTCCAGAGCCGCAGCAACCTGAGCCTCGCGCTCCTCGACCTCGCGCAGCTTCTCGAGCTCCCTTCACCTGAGGGGTTCAATGTGGCGGTCCCGGAGGCAGAGGTGGACAACATCGCACTGCTGGCAACCCCTGAGGCAATCTATATGGAGGCAGTGGGCGTCAAGCCGGCTGTCAGGGGCGAGGAGATCAGGCTCGGCTATGCAGAGAAGAACATCGCCCTGGCACGCGGAGGATATCTCCCGAGCCTTTCGCTCAACGGCGGCCTCGGCACCAACTACTACACCAATTCAATGAGCCGGAGTGCGAAATTCTTCGAGCAGCTGGGCACAAACTTCAGCCAGTATGTGGGCCTTTCGCTCAACATCCCGGTCTTCTCCCGCCTGGCGAACCGCAACAATGTCAAGAGCGCCCGTCTGGCATACAGCCAGCAGCAGCTTCAGCTTGACAATGTCAAGAAGCAGCTCTACAAGGAGATTCAGCAGGCATACTACAATGCCGTCGCGGCAGGCAGCAAGTTCGAGGGGAGCCAGGAGGCAGAGCGCAGCGCCGCCGAAGCATTCCGTCTGATGAAGGCCAAGTATGAGAACGGCAAAGCCACTGTCACAGAGTTCAACGAGTCCAAGAACCAGTATCTCAAGGCTTCGTCGGACCTTGCGCAGGCACGCTATGAATATATTTTTCTGACCAAGCTGCTCGATTTCTATCGGGGAAAAGAACTTACACTATGAAAAGAACCATCAATGCAGGCATCGGAGGCAAAAGCTTCATAATGGACGAGGATGCCTATGAAAGACTCAATTCCTATCTGGAGACTTTCCGCAGACGTCTCGACCCGCAGCAGGGCGGCGAGATAATGGATGAGATCGAGAACAGGATAGCGGAGCTCCTCAACGGCGGGCTGATGTCCCAGGGACAGACGGTGAGCCTCTCGATGATCAACAGGATAACCTCCCAGCTGGGGATGCCTGACGGGAAACCCGAATTTGAAGACACATATAAAACAGAAAAACAAAACTTTAAGGAGGAAATAAAGATGAATCCCGTACACAAACTTTACCTTGACCAGGATGACAAGAAGATTGCCGGTGTATGCAGCGGCCTTGCAGCCTATTTTGACATTGATGTCACCGTTGTGAGAATCCTGATGCTCATCGTCGCCATCGTCGGCATCTCCATCGGTTTCTGGATTTACATCATCATCTGGATTGTCGCCCCGAAGGCCCTCACCCCTGCGCAGAAGTGCGAGCTCCGCGGATGGGAGACCACGGCCGAGAACATGGCGAAATTCACAGACAGCTCCAGGTAGAGATGGATGTCAATGCAGAAAACATCCGTTCCCAGATGAGGAAGGGAGTGCTGGAGTATTGCATCCTGAGCATCCTGAACAGGAAGGAATCCTATGCCTCCTCCATCATCGAAGAACTCAAGGCGGCCAATATGATAGTGGTCGAGGGCACTCTGTATCCGCTTCTGATCCGTCTGAAGAACCAGGGGCTGCTCTCTTACAGGTGGGAGGAATCGACCCAGGGCCCTCCGCGCAAGTACTACTGCATCACCGATGACGGCCGCTCCCAGCTGGTGGAGATGGACGCCTCCTGGAATGACCTTGTTGAAACCATAGAAACTCTCAAGAAATGAAAGAAGTTGTAAAAGTAAGCATAGGCGGGTATGCCTTCACACTTGATGTCGAGGCCTACGAAGAAGCAAAGAAATACCTCGATGAACTGCAGTCATACTACAGCAGCCGTTCCGGCGGGGATGAGATTATGGAGGGTATCGAAGAACGTTTCGCGGAGCTTCTCTACAACCGTATGGGTTCGGACGGAGTGGCATCCAGGTCTGAGGTGGCATCGGTGATGGCAATCCTCGGCAAGCCGTCCGCCATAGAGAGCGATGACGATGCCCCTGAGCTTCCGTCAAGGCTCAAGCCTGAGGAAGAGAGCCGGGGTCAGGCCGCTTCTCCGGATCCCGAAAAGCCGGTGGGGATGCAGCAGGAACGGCGCAGGCTCTTCAGAGACCCTGACCACCATATCTTCGGCGGTGTCTGTACCGGACTGGCCAATTATTTCGGCGTTGACGTGGTGCTTGTCCGCATCATCTGGGTTGCGCTGCTGATACTCGGCCTGCACCTGAGCGACGCCTCTTCCTGGGATTCTGCAGTGCTGTTTCCCGTTCTTGGCTATCTTTTCTGCTGGATTGCGATGCCTGTACCGAAGAACCAGTATGAGAAGAACAGTTTCGCGCGCAGTTCGACTTCCACCCACAAGTCCGAGGGATGGACAGCCTTCGGAAGGATATGCTGCACGGTCATCGGCATACTTCTGCTGCTGATCGGAGGAATTGGGCTTGTGGCATTCATAGGCGTGGCCTGCGGTGCGGGGGTTCTCGACCTCACGAGATATGTCCCTGAGGCTCTGGACGGCATTGTCTTCAAATCCTGGTACTGGATACCGGTAGTGCTGGCGTCACTGCTCCCAAGCCTCTTCTTCATCTACGAAGGCGTGCGCCTCACATTCGACCTGCGCCCGCCAAAATCTCACCCGGGCCTTATCTGCGTTGTCATCTGGGTGCTCTCCCTGGCGGCGCTCCTGTTCATCGGCCTTTTCTCACTTATTCCAATGATGTAAGTTTAACGATTGAAATGAAAAGAATTTTGACAATTGCTGCGGCAGTGCTCCTTGCCGCCGTCATTCCGGCCTCAGCTAAGGACGGCGTGACAAAGAACTATAACCTGAAGAATTTCACAGGGATATCCGTATCTGGAGCTATAGAGGTCGAACTCACACAGTCCGACACATTCGAGGTGGCAATGCAGATGCCGGCCGACTATGTCCCGTATTTCAAGATTTCGGTCAACCGCGGGGTGCTGAAGGCAGGCTTCGAGGACCTTCCGAGAAAGTTGCGCAACTATATGAGCGGCGATCTGTTCCTTCTTACCGTAAAGATGCCGGAGGTGACAGATATATATATGTCGGGAGCCACCAAATTGACTGCCGGGGGCGGCTTTGTGATGCCTTCGGGCAAACTTGAGATAGATGGCAGCGGCGCTGCTTCAATCCGTGACTTCGCAGTCACAGCTGACGAAATCGAAGTGGAGCTCTCAGGCGCTTCAAACCTGGATATGGACCTCCGTTGCCGGAAGGTCGGGATAGATGCTTCAGGCGCATCGAAAGTGGACCTGAAAGGCGAGGCTGATGAGTTCGAGCTGGAACTCAGCGGAGCATCGAACACTGACTGCAGGGATCTCTCGGCGAAGGATGTCGATGTGGAACTCAGCGGCGCCTGCCGTGCGAAGGTAACAGTGCTTCGCAGTCTGAAGGTCGATATGTCCGGAGCCTCAAGGATGGATTACTATACAGAGGGCCCTATAGACCTCGACATCGAGGATATATCAGGCGCCTGCAGCTTCAGGAAAGGAAACAAATAGTTATTGAATACAAGTCTGGTTCTTACCACCATCTGTCGTTGTCGCTGATTGCGATGACGACAGATCCGTTTAAGAAGGCAGTGTTGATATCGGCCTCGCCGCTGGAGACGCTGCAGCGGCAGCTTGCCGGGCCGGTGATCTCCTTGACCTTGACCTTGCCGAGCTTTCTGGCGGATTCAATGCCGTTGATGTCGGAGACTTCGAAGACATAGAAGATGTCGCCTCTGGTGACGTCCATATCGCTTCCGCAGCTGAGGTAGAGGTCCTCGAGCTTGCCTCTCTTGCTGTATTCGCCGAGTTTGATGACGGAGGCCTTGAACGGGAACTGAGTGGTGACGAAACTTCTGATCCTTGACCTGAGGTCATCGATTACATAACGCTCAGCGCTCTCCGGGTCCGAACTGCCTGTGCGGTTGAAAGTCCATTTGATTGTCTGGCTGGCGCCTGTCGAGGCGTCAACCATAAACAGCTGGGTCTCGAGCGATGAGGAGAAGTCAGTCTTGACCTTGACATTCCCGTCCTTGTCCTTGCTCTCGTGGTCGACAGGATGGCAGTTGAACTTTGACAGATATACCGAGATATATATTTCCGCCTCCTTGAAGTCGTTCAGAATCGAGACGGCGCGGTTGATGTCGAGCGGAGTGCCGTTGTTTGCAGGAGCGAACTTGAGTGAAGGATAGACAATGTCAGGGCGGCCGTAGCCGAAGTCTTCGACATTGATGACATTGAGGCGCCGCTCTGCGAGTGCGCTCAGGACCACAGAACGGGAGTACTGGTAAAGCCCGAGAGTGAGGTTCGGTACTGCTGTGAAGTTGTCGACGACAACTGTCGTTTTCTGAGGGATGACAGGGTCGTCAGCCTGGGCGTGGAGCTGGAGGCTGGCAGCGGTGAGGATGATGGCAATCAGAAGTCTTTTCATAGCAGAAGTTTTTTGTCTGACAGCAAAATTAATAAAAAGAAAGGCCGGCTGCAAAACGCAACCGGCCTGTTTTTCATTCATCTTTCAACTAGTTTGTCTCGCTCTCGCCTTCTACAGGGAATGCCACCGGAGTCTCAGGCTCGCCTTCAACCGGGATGACCTGTTCGATCTCGGACTTGACTGCGGAGTGCCTTGTACTCTTCTTAGGGATCACGAAGGTTGCGACCACGCAGAGGACGATGACGATGATTGCCAGTGTCCAGGTTGTCTTCTCGAGGAAGTCAGCGGTCTGACGCACGCCGAAGGTCTGGTTGCCTGCTGCAAAGTTGGCTGCCAGTCCGCCGCCCTTTGAGTTCTGGAGGAGGACAACGATGGTCAGAAGAATGCTTGCAATCACTATGATGATAGAGATGATGATATACGCTGCTTGCATAGTTTTTATATTTTATTTTTCAATTTTTCGATAAGAGTCGCAAAGTAAGCACTTTTTTCTGGATATAACAAAATAAGTTTTTCGTAAATATCTATGGCTCTTTGATAAAATTCCTGTTTGACATAGATTTCGGCAAGCGTCTCCGAGACTGTCTCTTCGGAAGCGGTCTCTTCGGACCTGGCTCTGGCGGCTGCGGAAGGCAGTTCCCCGGCCTCAAGATAATCCTCCCTGGAGAAATAGTCACCGCCGACAACCACGACTTCAGGCTTTTCCTTCGCCGGAGCAGGCTTGCCGGTCCTGCCTGTCAGAATCTTCACCGCCTCGGCCCTGGAGTTGAACCAGAGTGCATCGGCGGCCACCTCCTTTCTTACCTTTTCAGCATCCTGCCCGCAGCGGCGCGAGATCCTCTCCTTCCGTGCAGCGGTGAACCACGGGTGCTGCTCAAGCACCTCGTTGAGTTCCTTGTCGGAAAGCTGTTCCAGGCTTACCATTGCGCAACGGTTGCGTTGAAGATATCCTCGACAATCTTCTCTACTATAGAGTCGCAGAGGGTGGATTCCACTGCATCGAGGGAGTTGTTGGAGTCGTAGTCCTCATAACCCGCAAAGGACTGCTCGATGTTGTCCTCCGGATGCTTCACATTGGTGAAGACCACCTTGCAGGTCACTGTCAGACGGTTCATCGCGGCCACTTCGTCGGCGGTGATGGCGGCTGCCTTCACGTCGTATGAATCGATGGTGACATACAGGTTGAGGTCTCCCTCCTCATCTACGGCCTCGAGGCGGGTCATCTTGCGGTATTTGTCATTCAGGGCCTCTGTCAGCTGGTTGGCAAGCATAGGGTTGACTTTCATCGCCTTGTTGACCACCGGCTCGATGCAGATGGTCTGCACGTCTTCCTGGATGGAGGTGCCGCTGAACGAGTAGATGCCGCAGCCTTGCAGCAGGATGCCGGCTGTCAGTACGAGGAGCGCGGCGCGCAGGGTTTTCAGGATGTTCATTGGATTCCGAGGTCTTTTATCTTGCGGTACAGTGTTCTTTCTGATATGCCGAGTTCGGCTGCGGCCGCCTTCCGCTTCCCTCCGTGGCGCTCGAGGGCCTTGCGGATCAGTTCAGCGCTGACATCCTGGATGGAGAACGTGACCGGTGACGCCGGCTGGATCTCCTGCACAGGGGCCTCCTCTTCGGCCTCTGTTCCGGCGCTGTGGTCAATGGTGGAGATGAGCAGCGGGCTGTTCCTGCCGCTTTCAGGGATGTCGGTTCCGTCAAGTCTCCGGTTGATCGCCTCGATCTCCTTGCGTAGCTGGTAGATCATCTTGAAGATGATGTCGCGGTCGCTCATATAGCTTGCGCCGGCTTCGCTCGAGAGGACCGGTAGCGTTGAGGATTCTGCCGGTATGTATCTTGCGAGCACCTCCGCGGTGATCAGCCTCTCCTTTTCGAGCACGGATATCTGGTTGGCGATGCTCTGCAGCTGGCGGACATTGCCCGGCCAGCGGTAGGACTCGAGCATCACCTGCGCTTCAGGGGTGAGCCTGATGGCGGGGGTGAGGTTCTGGTCTGCGAAGTCGAGAGCGAACTTTCTGAAAAGCAGATGTATGTCCCCCTTCCTCATCCTGAGCGGCGGGATGGTGATAGGGACAGTGTTGAGGCGGTAGTAGAGGTCCTCGCGGAATTTGCCGTCCCTTATCGAATTGAGCAGGTTGACATTGGTGGCGGCCACCACCCTGACATTTGTCTTCTGGACCTTCGACGAGCCGACCTTGATGAACTCACCGGTCTGGAGGACGCGCAGGAGGCGCACCTGGGTGGAGAGAGGAAGCTCTGCGACTTCGTCAAGGAACAGAGTGCCGCCGTCGGCCTCCTCGAAATATCCCTTGCGGGTCTCTATCGCACCTGTGAATGCTCCCTTCTCGTGACCGAAGAGCTCGGAGTCAATTGTCCCTTCAGGGATTCCTCCGCAGTTGAGAGCAAGATATATGTTGTGTTTTCTGGAACTGTTCTGGTGTATTATCTTGGGAATTACCTCCTTTCCAACACCGCTTTCTCCAGTGACAAGCACAGAGAGATCAGTCGGGGCGACCTGCCACGCCACTTCAAGGGCGCGGTCCAGCTCCGGGTCGCTGCCTATGATGCCGAAACGTTGTTTGATTTGTTGTAAATCCATATGGCAAAATTAATAAAAAATACATTATCTTTGTAAACTTGAATCAACAGCGGAAAATCTGGACAATACTTAATACTTTAAATAAAAACGTTTTTATGAAAAAATTATTCGTTAACATTCTTATCGTAGCAGCAGCTTCGCTTGCTATGGTATCCTGCAACAATGCACAGAAGATGATCGATGCAATGGACCAGATCGACATCAAGTGCAACCCGGAGGTTCTGGAGTGCGTTGCCGGCAGCATCGACGCTGACGTCACCGTCACCTTCCCTGCAGAGTATTTCCTTCCGAAGGCTGTCCTTGAGATCACTCCGGTAATGCTTTACATCGGCGGTGAGCAGGTAGGCAAGCCTTTCGTCTATCAGGGCGAAAAGATCACCGACAACTTCAAGCTCGTCGGAACAAATGGCGCAACCATCACTGAAAGAGTACATTTCGACTATGTACCGGGTATGGAGAAATCAGAACTCGTAGGCCGTGCAAAGGTGACCTACAAGGGCGCTGAATATGAATTCCCTGCTGACATCAAGATCGCAGACGGTCTCAACACCACTTATATGCTCGTCAGCACTTGCGGTGCATACGATCTGAAGCCGGACGGATATCAGGAAGTTATCCCTGAAACAGCAGAGGCTCAGGTTATGTATCTCATCAACAGCGCAGACGTACGCGGCTCAGAGCTCCGCAGCGCTGATGTCAAGGACTGGCAGGCAGCTCTCAAGGCTCTCGCTACCGACTCACGCCGTGAGATCAAGGGTACCGACATCGTTGCTTACGCATCACCGGACGGTCCTGTCGCTCTCAACGAGAAACTCTCCACCAACCGTGAGAAGTCAGCAAACAAGGCATTCAAGCAGATCGCCAAGAAGCTCGAGACCGGTGAGGTTTCAACAAAGAGCATCGGTGAGGACTGGGAAGGCTTCCAGGAGCTCGTCAACAACAGCAATATGGAAGACAAGGAGCTCATCCTCCGCGTCCTCTCTATGTACAGCGACCCTAACGTCCGCGAACGCGAGATCAAGAATATGTCTTCAGTCTACACTTCACTTGCTGACAACGTTCTCCCACAGCTCCGCCGTGCACGCTTCATCACCAATGTAGAGTTCACCAACTACACTGCAGAGGAACTCGCTGACCTCGTTGAGAACAACATCGACGTTCTCGATGAACCTGCTCTCCTCCGTGCTGCTGCCAATGCAAAGGACGCTGCTGCAAAGCAGGCTATCTACAAGCAGGCAATCAAGAAGTTCGGAAGCGACAAGGCTAAATACAACTCAGCTGTCGAGTACCTCAACGAAGGTAAGGTCGCTGAGGCTGCCGCAGCCATCAAGGACATCGCAAACGAAGACTGCTGCGTCAAGAACCTCAAGGGTGTCATCGCTATGCGCAATGGCAAATATGACGAGGCTGCCAAGTACTTCGAAGGCTCAAGCTGCGAAAACGCTACTGCAAACAAGGCTGCTCTCGACATCCTCAACGGCAAGTACGCTGACGCTGTCAAGAAGCTCGCAGGTACCGGTGACAAGAACGAGGCTCTCGCATACATCCTCAACGGCCAGCTCGACAAGGCTGCTGCTGCAATCAAGGGTGACTGCCCTAACTGCAACTACAAGAAGGCTATCATCGCTGCCCGCCAGGGTAAGGTAGACGAGGCCAAGGCTGCTCTCGAGAAGGTCGCTAAGAATGCGAAACTCGCAGAGAAGGCTGCAAAGGACGTTGAATTCCTCAAGATCAACAAGTAACAGTCAGGCTTAGCCGAATCTGATACGGCAGCCGTCCTTCGGGGCGGCTGCTTTTTTTTTTGCGGATTATTTTTTTCTTTCTACCTTTGCCGTTGCAACTCTCAAGGGAATCAGGTGAGAATCCTGAACAGTTCCCGCTGCTGTAAGTTCCTTCTGTGTTCCGGCATTCTTTGTCACTGGGCCACAAGCCCGGGAAGGCGTCCGGAACGGAACAAGTCAGAAGACCTGTCTGTTGCATTTTATTCAAACGCCTGCGGAGAACGGGTGAGACAAATGAAACTGCAATATTTCATCCTTTCAGTCATTGTTGCTGTGTGTGTGCCCTCGATTCCGGCGCAGGCTCAGTCTTTTGATGCCGCCGACACTATTGCCACCGCAAGAGTGTCAGCCGGGAGAGTGCCTTCGAGAACCCTGCAGGGCACCCCTCTTCAAGTAGTTGACCATAATGAGATAGAGTCCCGCGGCATTCAGGAGCTGTACGAGGCTGTCCGCGGCTTTGCAGGGGTCAATGTCCGTGACTACGGCGGGATAGGGGGTGTCAAGACAGTCTCCATCCGCAGCCTCGGAGCGCAGCACACCTCCGTCTCCTATGACGGCATCCCTATGTCGGACATCCAGAGCGGGCAGGTGGACATAGGACGATTCTCCCTCGACAATGTCGAGACGGTCGCTCTCTCGATAGGCCAGGGCGACAACATCTTCCAGAGCGCGAGGATGCAGTCTGGTGCCGGTGCGGTGGAGATAAGGACTCTGAGGCCGGATTTCAGCGGCGGCCGCTCAAGCCGTGTGACCGGGCAGATGAAATACTCATCTTTCAACACCTATAACCCGTCCCTTCTCTATGAGCAGAAGCTCGGGGAGCGGTGGGCCCTCAGCCTGAACGGCGACTGGCTTTCCTCTGACGGTGTATATCCATTCACCATCCTCAACGGCTCCAGAGTCGAGGAGCTGTTGCGTGAGAACAGCGACGTGAAGAGACTCCGCACGGAATGCAATATCTTCGGCCGTGTGGGCCGCACCGGGGAACTTTCGGTGAAGTGCAACTGGCTCGACAGCGAGCGCGGTCTGCCGGGTGCGGTGATATTCTACAATCCTGAGGCAGCGGAGCGTCTCTGGGACAGGGACTTCTTCACAAATGTCTCCTATGCCGCTTCACTTTCAGAGAAATGGCGCCTGCAGACGAACCTGAAATACAGCTATGCCTGGAACCGTTACATAGATGTGCGCGAGCGCTATGCCGGCGGAATGCTGGATGACCGCTACACCCAGCGGGAGTACAGCGCCTCGGCGGTTGCACTCTGCCAGCTGACCGGCAGGTTCAGCATCTCTGTGGCGGAGGACCTCTTCGAGAACACCCTGTCGGCAACCATTCCGGAATGCCAGTATCCGCAGCGACTCACCTCGATGACCGCCCTTTCCGGACAGTGGAAGGATGACAGGCTCACGGTCACTGCCAGCCTTCTTGCGGCTCTTGCTTCAGAGAAGGTGAGGACAGGCAGCCCTGCTCCGGACAGGAGCCATATCTCTCCCGCTGTCAGCCTCTCCTACAAGCTTTTCAGGAGCAGCAGCCTCAGGCTCCGCGCCTCCTTCAAGGACGGCTACAGGATCCCTACCTTCAATGACCTATATTATGCAAGGGTGGGGAATACCGCACTGCAGCCTGAGCGGGCGCGCCAGTTCAACCTCGGCCTCACCTGGAGCGGCCAGTATGTGAAGGCGAGTGCGGACGGCTACTATAACTCTGTGAAGGACAAGATTGTGGCGATTCCAACCCTCTTCATCTGGAAGATGATGAATATGGGAAGGGTCTCCATCGCGGGCTGTGACCTTTCCGCCGATGCAACTCTCCCTCTGGGGGCGTCCCGGCTGCTGGTCTCCGGCAACTGGTCGTATCAGCACGCTGTGGACGTCACAGACCCCGCAGGCCCGACCTGGGGCCACCAGATCCCGTACACTCCGAAGCATAGCGGAAATGCCGCAGTCTGCTGGGTCAGCCGCCATATCAATATAGGATATGTGATGAATGCCGTCGGAAAGAGATACTCGATGGCTGAGAACCGTCCGTCCAACCTTGTCGAGGGCTATGTCGAGCACATAGTCTCGGCCGGCAGGGATTTCAACGTCAAGGGAGTCACCCTCGGCCTGAAGGGGGAGATAGTAAACCTGACCGACAGGAACTACTGTGTGATACAGTACTATCCGATGCCCGGAAGGACATTCAGGCTTTCATTGAAAATCAAATATCAATAAACATAACAATGACAAAGAAATTTCTGATTATCGCTGCGCTTGCCAGCCTGCTTGCAGTCTCCTGCATCGATGAATATGAGCCGGAGACTCACACTATGGAGATCACAACAGGTCTCTACATCGTAAACCAGGGGAACTACGGTTCGAACGACGCCTCTCTCACCTATTACAACACAGTGGACGGCATAGCTGTCCCGAACTGCTTCGAGAGGGTCAATGCCCAGCGTCTGGGAGACTGCGCCCAGGATGCAGTCGTCTATGGTGACAGGCTTTATATTTCGGTTTACAATTCAGGAGTCATCTTCGCTGTGAACAAGTACTCCTGCGCGATAGAGGGCATCATCCGCGCCTCCTCTCCGGAGGGGTCCGGGACTCTCTCGCCAAGGTATATGACCACTTACGGCGGCAAGGTGCTGGCTACTTATTATGAAGGTTACGTGGGTGCGATAGACACTGCCAGCCTTTCCGTTGCCTCTCTCCAGAAAGTGGGTCCGAATCCCGAGGAACTGACAGTCTGCGGAGAGAAGCTCTATGTGGCCAATTCAGGCGGACTCAACTACCCGGACTACGGCAATACCGTCTCTGTCCTCAATGCGGCATCCCTGGCGCCTGTCGCCACGATTGAGGTCGCCCCCAACCCGTCCCACCTCGCTTCGAATGAACTTGGCGACGTCTATCTGATCTCAATGGGCAACTATGCAGACGTACCTGCCGTCCTCCAGAAGATAAACACCGGCAACAACACTGTGGAGACAGTGAAGGAGGTCGAGAATCCTATGGCCATGACCTCCCTCGGCAACAATCTCTATATCCTCACGAGCTATTACGACGAGAACTGGAATGCACATAGCGGCGCCGTCTCCTATGACACCTCGACACGCCAGCTGAACGGCCAGTTCATCCTCGACGGCACTATAATAAGCAATATGTACTCGATCTCCGCAGACAAGTACACCAAGGTGATATATATCGGAGCATCGGACTATATCTCCAGCGGCTCCGTATATGCATTCTCAACCAGCGGCAATCTGGTCCAGGAGGTCGATGCAAACGGCCTCAACCCCTGCAAGGTGGTTCCTGTCCGGGCAGTCGTGACTTACTAGTGCATACTTTCTCTCATATAGTTTTAATTTTAGTGTTGTCTCTGCTCGTCTCCTGCACAGAGTGCGGGAGGCGGGACGAGGCTCTCTGCGGCGAAAAGGAGAGTCTGGAGTATGCCCGCAACATCGAGATCACAGATTGCGGGTGGGGGGCGGAGGTGACTCTCCGGGATCCCTGGGACACCCTCAGGACCAGGCAGAGATACTATCTTGTCAACCGAGGTTCGGAACTTCCCGACGGCCTCGCCGACGGCATTGTGATCAGAGTGCCTGTGGAGAGGGCCGCCGTCTATGCCTCTGTCCACGCCTCGATGATCGAGGAGCTCGGCTGCCTGGACAGGGTATGTGCGGTATGCGAGCCGCAGTATATGATCTCCGAAGAGGTCAGGCGCAGGGTCGCTGACGGCACTATCGCAGACCTCGGGATGTCGACCTCGCCGAACGTGGAGAAGATGGTGGACCTTGAGGCGGACGTGATAATCGCCTCGCCGTTCGAGAACAGCAGCTACGGTGCTGCCGAAAAGATCGGTGTGCCTATCGTCGAGGCAGCAGACTATATGGAGAGCCATCCTCTCGGCAGGACCGAATGGGTGCGGTTCTACGGACTCCTTTTGGGAAAGAAGGAGATGGCCGATTCTCTTTTCTCAGTCGCTGCGGCCAGATACAATGAGCTGAAGGAGAAGATCTCTGCCGTCGGGACAAGGCCCTCCGTGGTCCTGGAGACAAAATACGGGTCATCCTGGGCTGTCCCTTCCGGAAACAGCTATATCGGCGTTCTCCATTCAGACGCCGGTGCAGACTATCTCTTCGCTGACGAAACTTCCGCCAGCCCGCGTGAACTCTCTTTCGAGGCGGTCTACGACCGGGCCTGTGATGCGGACTTCTGGCTGTTCAAGGGGTATTATACAGATATGGATTCACGCGAAGACCTGGCGGCGCTCTATCCTCCATACGCCAACTTCAGGGCATTCAGGGAGGGCAGAATCTATTACTGCAACACTATGCTGAACAACTACTACGACGAGGTCACCCTGCACCCTGACAGAATCCTGTCGGACCTTGCGGCAATCTACCATCCCGAACTTCTTCCGGATTACAGGCTCAGATACTATTCTCTTCTGAAATAGCGACTATCCTCTTCAGTTCAGGGTCGAAGCGGAGGTTCCCCCGGCTGAAGAACTTCTCCATCCTGCCGCTCTCAATCAGTTCCCGCGGGGTCCCGGTCACCAGCGGGGAGTCTTTTTCCTGAAGCCACAGCACATCTGCCAGCTGGATGGCGCTCTCGAGGTCGTGGGTGGACAGAAGCACTGTCCTTCCCTGTGTGCGGGCGATCCTGCGCAGGAGGACCATAGCCTCCATACGGCTGGTGACATCGAGGAATGCTGTCGGCTCGTCGAGGATGATGACCGGGCACTCCTGGGCCAGCACCTTTGCGATGAATGCCTTCTGGCGTTCGCCGTCGCTCAGCTCGGCGATATATGAGTCTGCCTTCGCCGAGATTCCTGCCGCCTCCATCGCCTCTTCTACAATCTTCCAGTCCTCCTCCTTCAGCTGTCCGAAGAAACCTGTGTGGGGATATCTGCCGAGGGCTGTGAGCTCGCGCACAGTGATTCCGCCTGCCGAGGTCTTTTCGGTCAGCACGACCCCTACAAGTTTCGAGAGACGGCTCTGGGAGCATTCTCTCAGAGGCGTGCCCATCAGTGTCACTTCCCCCGCGAGAGGCTCGATGAAGCCGCAGAGTGTCTTTATCAGGGTGGACTTGCCGGCGCCGTTGAGACCGAGCAGGCAGGTGACCTTCCCCCTCTCGAGGGTCAGGTCAAGCCCTTTGTGGACCACGTTCCTGCGTCCTTTCCCGAGGCTGTATCCAATGCTCAGGCCTGATGCGGAGAGAGGTGCTTCTTCTTTCATATCAGTTGAAATACTGGATGTTCCTGCGGTTGACGATTACGTATATTATGACCGGAGCGCCGATGATAGGGGTCACGGCGTTGAGCGGAAGAACTCCGCCTCCCTGAGGCAGCACTGTCAGCATATTGCAGAGCAGCGCTGTGCATCCTCCGGCAAGGATCGTTACCGGCACAAGCTGCTTGTGGTTTGATGAGCCCAGGAGCAGCCTTGCGATGTGCGGCACGGCAAGCCCTATGAAGGATACTGGGCCGCAGAAGGCAGTAGTGGCTGCTGTCAGCAGTCCCGTGCAGACAAGTATCGCCAGCCTGACGCGGCGCACTTTGAATCCGAGATTTGCCGCATAGTCCTCGCCCAGCAGCAGCGCGTTGAGAGGCTTGATGAGCAGCAGCGACGCAAGCAGCCCCGCCACTGAGAATCCGGCGAACCACGGCATCTTTTCGAGCGATACGCTGCCGAAGTCACCCATACCCCACATCACGAACTGGTGCACCTTGTCGGCGGAAGCGTGATAGTTGAGGATGGAGATGACAGAGGAGGCGAGATATCCGACCATTATGCCGATGATGAGCAGCATCACGTTGTTGCGGACCTTCCTCGCGAACCAGATGATGACCGCGAGCACCGCGGCGGCGCCCGCGAATGCGGCGAATATGGTGGAGAGATAGCTGCCGGCGGCGAAATAAATCATCACTACCGCCACTCCCAGATTTGCGCCGTCGCTTATGCCGAGGATGGAAGGGCCTGCAAGCGGGTTCTTGAAGAGAGTCTGGAGGAGCAGGCCGCTGACAGCCAGGGATGCTCCGGCCAGCAGGGCGGTGAGTGCCTGGGGAAGACGGGATTCAAGCACAATGTGGCTCCAGGTGGCCTTCCCTTCGAAGCCGCCGAAAAGGATGCGGAAGACATCGCCGAGCGGAATGCGCACGGCACCGTAGACGAGGTTGCCGGCGAAGAGCAGCAGGAGAGCCGCTCCGAGCGCTGAGTATGCCAGTGTCTTCTTGCCGCGCTTCATCAGAGTGTCCTGCAGAATTCAGTGAGAGTGCCGGCGAAGGCTTTCCAGGTCATATCCTTCTTGGCTTCCCTGATTGCTTCGGAATATCTGTCAGTGCCTTCGGCGAATATTCTTTCAATGGCAGATGCAATCGCTTCAGGGCTGACGCCTTCCGCCATCACTCCGGCACCGGTGCCCTCGACGGTTTCGGCGAGGCCGCCGACACGGGTGGCCGCCATCGGCACCTCGAAGTGCAGCGAGATGGCTGTGATTCCGCTCTGGGTGGCGCTCCTGTACGGGAGCACGCAGAGGTCGGAGGCGGAGAAGAAGAGAGGCACCTGCGCGTCGTCGATATATCGGTTGAATACCTTGATTCTCTCCCTGGCCGGGGAGGCGGCAATCTGAGCATCATATTTATCGAAGCTGCCGTAGCACTCGCCCGCGATGACCAGCTGGTATGAGCTGTCAAGCCGGGACATCGCATCTATCAGCAGGTCGAGTCCCTTGTAATCACGGATCAGGCCGAAGAAGAGGAGTGTCTTCCTGTCAGGGTCGATACCGAGAGAGGCCGCGGCCTCCGCCTTCCCCATCTTCTCGCCGAAATGGTCGTAGAGAGGGTGCTGGCGCTGGAAGATGACAGCATCGCCCTTCAGGCTGCGGATGTCGGCGCTGACGGCGTCGCACATCGAGACGAAAGCGTCGCTCTTCTTGAAGAACCACTTTGCGAGAGGCCTGTCATAAGGCTTCGGCTCGTGCGGGATGGCATTGTGGACCACTGTCACTGTTATGAGGCCGTGGCGTCGGAGATATCTTGCAATCACTCCCATAGCGGGTGCGAAGAAGGACATCCAGTAGGTGAGTATCGCAACGTCAGGCTTTTCTGCCGCTATCAGCCGTGCAGTCCTCCACCAGGAGAAGGGGTTGACAGAGTCAAGGGTGCGGCGGCTCTCTATCCTGAGGGTATCGTCTCCCTCGGAGACATACTGTGTCTTGCCCGGGAAGAGGAAGGAGGGGTACTGCCTGCTGAAATTGAAGGCACTGACTTCATTCTCCTCCCCGAGCGCCTCGAAGAGGTTGCCCGAGAACTGGGATATGCCGCCCCTGTACGGGTGGAACACAGATAGGAAAGAGATTCTCATTTTCTTGGTTCAGTCCTCAAAGGTACGGATATTTTGAAGATTTTCTTAATTTTGCACCCGATAAAAAGGGCATATAGATATTATGAAACTGGACAAATTCCTGCAGCTGTTTGTGGTGAAGGAGAAACGCTTCTTCCCGCTTTTCATCCAGTCGGCGGAGAACATCGTGAAAGCCGCCACTCTGCTCATCGAGCAGACCAAGGAGTCCGATCAGGACGAACGCAAGATTTACGCAAAAAGGATCAAGGAGTGTGAGACTGCCGGCGACCGCATCACCGACCGCATCATCGATGAACTGCTTGAAGCATTCGTCACCCCTTTTGACAGGGACGACATCCA
This sequence comes from Bacteroidales bacterium, assembly GCA_045599325.1. Taxonomy (GTDB): domain Bacteria; phylum Bacteroidota; class Bacteroidia; order Bacteroidales; family UBA932; genus Cacconaster. Next base: position 21,132 of record JAZRVT010000050.1, read on the forward strand.
CCAGCTGGCTCAGGACCTCGACACCGTGCTTGACGACATCCGCGACGTCTCAAAGAAATTCGCAATCTACCAGCCGAAGAGCAACGACCGCAAGCTGATCGAGCTCGCCGAGTATATCCTCAAGGATGCCGAACTCTTCCTTGTGATGACCCACAGGTTCGAGAATATGAGGAACGACATCACTGAACTCGCCAAGATATGTGACAGCATCAAGGAGGTCGAGCATATTGCCGACGACATATATGAGTCCTACCTAAGCTCGCTCTTCGCGAATGAGACCGATGCAATCGAGCTTGTCAAGAAGAAGAATATCGTTCAGGCCCTCGAGGACACCTGTGATGCCGCAAAGGATGTCTCCGACACCGTCCGCAGCATAATCGTCAAGATGGGCTAAACCCTCCGGTATGGTAACAGTAGTAATAATCGCCGCACTCATCGCTCTCGCGTTCAACTTCATGAACGGAATGAACGATGCGGCGAACGCAATAGCCACGGTCGTGGCAACCAAGGCGCTCAGTCCGAAGGGCGCTGTCTGGTGGGCAGGCTTCTGGATCTTCGTGGCCTGCACCCCGTTCTTCTTCATAGAGCCGAGTGTGGCGATGACAATGGGCAAGGGCATCGTGCAGGAGTCGTGCATCGACTGCTATGTGATCCTGGCGGCCCTCGTAGGCTCAGTCCTCTGGATCTGGACCTGCACCAAGATGGGCCTTCCCATCTCTGCCTCACACGCCCTCATCGGCGGCCTCATCGGCCCTGTATGGTTCGGCTATGGCGGAGAGTATCTGATAGGAAGCGGCATCGGGCAGATTCTGCTCTTCATCGTCCTCTCCCCGCTCATCGGAATGATTCTCGGATTCTTCCTCCACTGCTTCTTCATGGCAGTGCTCAAGAAGGCCAACCCCAAGCGCGGCGACAACGGATTCCGCAGGGCGCAGCTCTTCTCGTCGGCAGTCTTCTCCCTCAGCTTCGGCCTGAACGACGGCCAGAAGACAATGGGCGTGATTGCAATACTGCTCGCCACTGCAGCGGCTGCAGAACCGGAGAACGGCTTCCTCCAGCTCATCTACAATGTCGGTGAGGGTCAGTTCGTGCCCTACTGGCTGATGATAATCTCCTATGGACTGATCAGCGCAGGCACCATCATCGGCGGCTGGAAGGTCATCAAGACTCTCGGCAGCGGCCTGGCGAAGATCACTCCTCTGACCGGATTCTGCTCTGAAATCTCAGGCTCCCTCACTCTGATAACCACAGCATTTCTCGGAATACCTGTCTCCACGACCCACACTGTGACAGGCGCAATCATCGGCACAGGCTTCACCAGAGGCGTCAAGAGTGTGAAATGGATGACAGCGAAGAATATTATGTGGGCCTGGGTGCTGACTATTCCTGCGGTGATCGTAGTGTCGGGGTTGATATATCTTCTCATCGTTGCTTGCGGAGCTCCTGTAAAAGTGTTGTAAGTTGATTTCTTTTTGTATATATTTGTATCTGTATATACACAAAAATCAAAAACTTATAAGTTATGGGAAAATTTGTCATCTCCGTAAGGAAGAACGGTGAATTCCAGTTCAACCTCAAGGCATCAAACGGTGAGGTAATCCTCACCAGCGAAGGCTACACCACAAAGGCTGCCTGCCTCAACGGTGTCGAGTCAGTAAGAAAGAACAGCGCTGAAGACAAGCGCTTCGAAAGAAAGGTCGCTGCCAACGGCAAGCCGTTCTTCGTACTCAAGGCCACCAACGGCCAGATCATCGGCCAGAGCCAGATGTACGCTTCAGAGCGCACCCGCGAAGGCGGCATCGCTTCTGTAAAGAAGAATGCTCCTGAAGCAGCTCTTGTACTTCCTGAGGAATAGTCCCCTTCCTTGAAAAGAAAAATAAAAGAGACGGCCGGAGGGCCGTCTCTTTTTGGTTTACCCCTTCACAGGTTATTTCGCAGGGTTCATCACAACCTTCACGAAGTTGCCCTGTGCGAGGAGGTCTGCAGCGAACTTCTGGATATCCTTCGCAGTGATGCTCTCGATGACAGCCTCACGGTCGCTTTCCACGTCGACACCTGAGTTGTACCAGGTGAGGAGGCAGTTCCTCCACCAGCCGTTCTCGATGCGCTGCTCTGAGGCCCTTCTCATAAGGTTGCCCTTTGCCTTGGTCACCTGGTCTTCGGTCGGACCGTTCTTTGCGAGGCTCTCGAATCCGGCGATGGCCATATCGATGAGCTTCTCAGCCCTTTCAGGGTCAGTGTCGAACTGAATCTGGAGCTCTGCCATAGGCTTAGGGAGTGATGTGACCTGTCCGTTGGTGCCTACGCCATAGGTGCCGCCCTCTTCCTCACGGATTGTGTCGACATAGATGATGTCGAGGATGTCGGTCATAGCGCTCATAAGGAGTCTCTCCTTGAGGCCGGCCTTTGAAGCGCCTGTGTACATCAGAGCGCAGCTGGTCTTAGGGGTTGTCATCCCGAACTCGAAGATGTCCTCCACCTTGCCGGAGACAGGGTATGCGTAGTTTGCAGGGTTCATCTTGCTGGCACCCTTCTTTGAAGTTGGGAGTGAGCCGATATATTTCTCGACCATCGGCTTGAGCTCGGCGAGGTCGACGTTTCCTGCAAGGATCACTGTTGCGCCGTACATATTGCTGAACATCTTGCGGTAGGCCTCTTCGAAGCCTGCGAATGAAATCTTCGGCAATTTCTCGACAGAGATGAGCTCCTTGCGCGGGCTGTTGCCGTATGCCGCCTTGTAGAGGTGTGTTGCAAGCTGGTAGTTAGGCATCATCTCGAGGTTAGGGACCACGGCGTTCATCTGTGCGAATGCCTGTGCCATCTCCTCTTCGACGAAGCGTGGGTCAGCTATCTGGAGATATACCATCTGGAGGAGTGTCTCGAGGTCCTTCGGGGCGCAGCTTCCTGAGATGCCGTTGTTGACCTCGCCGACACTGATGCCCTCAGAAGCGACCTTGCCTGTCAGCATCTTCTGGATCTGAGGTGCTGTGAACTGTGAGAGACCGCCCATAGAGTCGTAGAATATCAGCATATTGTCATCCAGGGATGCGATGTTGCTGTCGTCGATCAGAGATGCGCCTCCAGGGACTGTCAACGCGAAGAGAATCTCCTCTTTCTTGAGGTCAGACGGCCTTACGACCACCTTGATTCCGTTCTTGAGAGTCCACTCAGTTGAGCCGTAGAGACCCTTCTTCTCTTTCTTCACCTTCGAGCCCTTGAGGGTTGCCGGGTCGACAAACTCCTGTGCGATCTCCTCTTCCTGGTTTGCCTCGATCTGAGCATCCTTGACTGCTGCCACTACCTCTGCGAGCTGCTGCTCTGTAGGGTGGGCGAGACCTTCCTTCTCAGGGGCGTTGTAGAGGATGACGACATCCTTGTCATAGCTGATGGTCTGGAGAATCTGGTTGATCTGCTCCACAGGGATTGCTGCGAGATAGCCCTTGACCTGCTCGCAGGCATACTGAGGGTCCATATAAGGGTCGCCCATAAAGAAGTCGGTCGCATAGTCGTTGACCCATTCGCCGTTCTTCCTGTCGCCTGCATTTGCAGCGCTTCTTTCATATCCTGTGATGATATTGGCCTTTGCACGCTCGTACTCAGCTGACGTGAAGCCGAATCTCCTGGCCTTCTCAACCTCTGCAAGTGCTGCAGCGAATGCGGAGAGCGATTCGCCGTCCTTGCAGGCTGCCATAACGTTGAAGCCGTCCATAACATTGTTGATGCGGCCGAATGAGGCAGCTGCAGCAAGGAACGGAGCGTCCGGCCTGCTGGCGATGTCGGTGAATCTCTCGGCGAACATCTGGTTGATGACCTCCTGGACGAGGTCTGTCATCAGACCGACTCCGAACGCCCTGTATGCCTTAGGCATCGGGTCGCTCTTGACAACCATCTGTACATTGGTGGCCCTTGTCTCAGGGTCGGTGAGGATGCCGACGATCGGGGTGTCGTTGCCCGGGATTGTGATCACATCCTTTGCTTTAGGGTTCTCCGGTGCAGGGACGTCCTTGAAGAGTTCTGTGATCTGGGCGAGGACTGCCTGAGGGTCGATGTCACCTACGACCACGAGCGCCTGGTTGTCCGGACGGTACCAGGTCTGGTAGAAGCTGACGAGCTCCTCAGGAGGGAAGGTTTCGAGTCCTTCCTTGGTGCCGATGATGTTGCAGGTAGCGTACTTGCTGTCCTTGAAGAGGTGCTTGAAGACCTTTTCCTGAGTACGCCACTGGCCGTCGTTCCTGGTGCGCCACTCTTCGATGATGACACCGCGCTCCTTGTCAATCTCGACAGGGTCGTTGGTCACGAAGTGTGAGTAGTCGTGCATTGTCAGGAGAGCGGTGTCCACGATGCCCTGACGGGTGGTCGGGATGCTGCTGAGCATATACATTGTCTGCTCTACTCCTGTGGATGCATTGATGTTCGGACCGAACTGGACGCCGACGCTCTGGAAGTAGTCGATCATCATCTTGCCCGGAAGGTTCTTGGTTCCGTTGAGGCACATATGCTCAAGGAAGTGAGCGAGACCGTTCTGTGCAGGGGTCTCCTGGATTGCTCCAACATCGGTCAGAAGCCAGAAGTCGCACCTCTCGGCCGGCTTCTCGTTGTGCCTTATGTAATAGGTGAGCCCGTTGTCAAGCTTGCCGTGGAGGACTGCAGGGTCTTTCTCCAGCGGTGCGTTGGGATTAATCTGCGCGAAGGCAGTGAATGCGGCGAAGAGAGCCGCGGTAAGCAAAAAGATTTTTCTCATAATAGAAGAATAATTTTATGCAAATATAGATAATATTTATCGTAAAACAATAATTATTTTAATATTTCAGAAACTTTGCCAATCCTTTCTATCACTATGAAGTGCAGTCCTTCTGAATCGCGCTTCTTGTCGTTGAGTATCAGTTCGTTGAGGTTTTCCACCGGCACCGGGCTCTCAGTGGGGAGCCCGATTGCGGCAAAGTCGCTTTCGAGCATCTCCGCATCCTCTGCAGGCAGCCCGGCCCTCTGGCGGGAGAGGCGTGAAGCGAGAATTATGCCGGCAGCCACCGCTTCGCCGTGCGAAAGGCCGCAGCCGCTCATCTCGATAGCGTGGCCGTAGGTGTGGCCGAGGTTGAGGAGCCTGCGCCCGCCCTTTTCATAGGGGTCACGTTCCACAACCGCGCACTTGATGCGTGCAGCCTCTCCTGCCAGAAACCCCAGTTCCTCTGCGGCTCCGCTCTCCGCGAGGGACTCGGTTCTGTTGTGGTTCCTGAAGAAGGCGGCTGCCCGGAGATAGAGCTCTCTGTCGGCGATTATGAAGCTTTTCAGCATCTCTGCTGCGCCGGAGAGATATTCTCTCTGCGGCAGGGTGCTGATGAAATCCCTGCAGATGAAGACCCAGTCAGGCATTGTGATGGTGCCGGCGGCGTTCTTGACGCCACCGACGTCCACTCCGTTCTTGCCGCCGATGGCTGCGTCCACCTGCGAGAGCAGGGTTGTCGGCACGAAGCCGAAACGGACCCCGCGCTTGTAGATTGAAGCGGCGAAGCCCGTGATGTCGCAGACCACCCCGCCGCCGATTCCGACAAGGAAAGCATCGCGTCCCGCCTTCTTCTCAAGCAGCTTCCCGATCAGCCTTCCGACAGTGGAGAGGCTCTTCTGCTCCTCGCCGCTTTCAATTGTGAAACCGGGCTCTGGCAGCAGACCGCCCCAGAGGCGGCGGACTTCGGAGTCCATCACCGTGAAAGCCTTCTCCTCTTTGAGAAGCTCCTTCAGTTTTTCCAGCTCAGGCGAGACTATAATGCTGTGCATAACATTGATTTTCTAAAAAAATAGCATACCTTTGCAGCCGTTACCGTTGCCCGGATGGCGGAATCGGTAGACGCGCTGGTCTCAAACACCAGTGGCCGCGAGGCTGTGCCGGTTCGACCCCGGCTCCGGGTACCAGTCTAAAGGTTGTACTTCGCCCAGGCGTAGATGAGGAAGTTCCTGTCCGAATTCCACGCTTCCTTATAGAGGCGGGCAACCTCTCCGAGCCACGCGCGGTCGCGGTGGCCGTTGTCACTGAAACCTACTTTCGCTTCTCCGCCGGCATTGTAATACATCTCACGTGTTGTGGATGAGATACGCGCATAGCGGCCTGTATTGACCTCGATCTGGTCGTTTGTGAGTGTGAGGTAGTACTGGAGCTGCTCTTCGGTGCAGGTCTTGTCCCAGGCCCTCATAAGAGAGTCGGCCACATAGACTGTGACGCCATCCTTGAATACATAAGGCTCGTAGAACCCTTCGGTGTACATTGCCTCATAGACAACGCCGTTGACAGGGAACTGTGCTCCGGACTGCCACATTATGAACTTGCGGACCTTCTCGATGTTCTCAACGTCGAGTGCGCCTGTTGCATCGAATACCGCGTTGATGATCCATTTGGCGAGCTGTTCGGCTTCAGGGTTGAGCATCAGCACAAGCCCTTTCTTAGGAGCCTTGAGATAGATGTCCTCATCTGTCCAGTATTCCCAGAGTTCGACAGGATAGCCCTCCCATCCCAGGATGTCAGTGCGGGTGTCGAGGAGCTCGCCCTCCATATAGGCAGCGTCAAGCACCTGCTGGCAGCGTGCTGTGAGAACTTCGAGGGAATCGTTAAGGTACTGTTCGACGACAGGGTCAACCTTCGGGCCCCGGTTGCAGCCGCATACAAGGACAGCGGCAGCTAAGATTGTGAATATTCTTTTCATAGTGTGAGATTTGCCAGTACTATTGCGGCCATTGCCTCGGCCACAGGAGGGACGCGGAGCGCGAAGCAGGCGTCGTGACGGCCCGGGACAGAGGTCTCGGCCATCTCTCCGCGTGAGAAATCGAAGGTGCGCTGCGGCTTCCGTATGCTTGATGTCGGCTTGACAGCGATCCTGAACACTACAGGGTTGCCGTTGGACAGCCCTCCGTTGATGCCTCCGGCACCGTTGCGGAGAGTGCGGCCCGTTGCATCCGCAATCGGGTCGTTGTGCTCGGACCCTTTCATCCTTGAGGCAGCGAAGCCGTCGCCGAACTCCACCCCGCGGATGCCTGGAATGGCGAAGAGTGCGTGGGAGAGAAGCGACTCCAGCGAGTCGAAGAATGGCTCGCCGAGCCCCACTGGCACCCCGGTGCAGACACATTCCACTATGCCGCCCAGCGAGTCGCCCTGGGAGACAGCCTCTTCAAGAGCTGCGTCGGCCTCAGGAGTGGCTGCAGCCACGCCGCCTATTTCTGTGAGACGCGCCTCAATCCTTACGGGCGCGACAAGTTTCTTTGCTATGACTCCCGCAGCCACTACCGGCAGGGTCATCCTGCCGGAGAACTTGCCGTCGAGCAGGCTGCCGTAGCGCCTTGCCGCCACGAAGTCGGCGTGGCCGGGGCGCGGGATGTCGAGGAACCGGGAATAGTCCTCCGGACGGATGTTCCTGTTGGCGAAGGAGATGACCACGCTGCCGTCCTCAGTCCTGCGGTCGTCTATCTCCGGAATGTCGTCTTCCAGCCTGGCAGTTGTCCCCTTTGCTCCGCTTTTGCGGCGCAGCAGGTCCGCGGTGAAGTCAGCGGGGTCTAAAGGCAGCTCTGCCGGGATGCCGCGGATGATGACTCCCACCTGCGGGGAGTGCGATGCCCCGAACAGCTCTATGCTGAATCTGTCGCCGAAGATGTCCATTGCCTAGCGGTTCTTGAGTTTTTCGAGGTTCTCGAGGAAACCCGGGTATGATTTTGAGATGCAATCCACATCGTCTATCTTCACTCCGCCCTTGGTGAAGAGGTCTGCAATGGCGAGTGCCATGGCGAGCCTGTGGTCGCCGTGGGAGCGGCATCTGGCGCTCCGGAGGGGCTTCGCCTCGTGGCCGTAGATGTAGATTTCATTGATGCCGAAGCGTGTCCGGACCCCGAGCTTGCCGAACTCCTCGGCGAAGGTCCTTGCGCGGTCGCTCTCCTTGTTGCTCAGGCGGTCGATGCCGGCAATCACTGTTTCGCCCTCGGCGCGGGTGGCCAGTACGAAGAGCGGCGCGAAGAGGTCCGGCGCGTCGGTTATGTCGAAATAGAACGGGCAGATCATCGACTTGCGTACGTTGATGACTCCCGGTGAAGGCTCCGTGATGTCTATGTGGCAGTCCTGGAGAAGGTCGAGGATCACTGCGTCGGACTGCAGCGAGTTCATATCCATCCCGCGGATGGTGATGTCGCCCATAATGGCGCCCGCCACAAGGAACATTGCAGCGGCGCTCCAGTCTTTCTCTATCTCCAGCCCCTCCACTGGCCTGACCTCCTGCGACGGGTGGATGATATAGCTTCTGATTCCAGCTTCAAGCGGCTCATCATCGGAGAGCAGTCCTCCCCGCTCACCTTCATCCCCGAAGCCGTCGTCATCATAATCCTCCTCATTGCCGCTGTTGTAGAACCTGTCCAGTTCAGGGCATTCGTATCCCGAGAGGCCGAAGAAGGAGGCGATGTAGGTGGTCAGCTCGATGTACGGCTCGCTGGTGACATCGAATATCTTTATCATACTCTCCGGTTCGGCCTGAGAGAGTGCAAGCAGCAGTCCGGAGACCATCTGAGAGCCTCTGGAACCGTCGACCTGCGCCACTCCGCCGTGCAGGCGGCCGCTGACAGTGACGGGCAGATAGCTTCTATATGTGTATTTCACTTTGAGCCCCAGCGCCCTCAGTGCGGGCTTCTGGTCGTCAAGCTTCCTGGTGAGGAGGGTGCCTGTGCCGTCGATGGTCACTTCGCCGCGCGCGAGACCTGCAAGAGGTATGCAGAGCCTTGCCATCAGCCCCGACTCTCCCACGAAGAGGAAGTTGTCCTTTATCTTCAGAGGCTTGTGCCGCAGGTCCTGGTGGCCTGTTATGGTGCAGGTGGTCCCCTCTATGGAGACCTCGGCCATCAGCTGGCGGGCGACCATCAGCGCAGCCTCAGTGTCCTTGCAGGGGGTCAGGTTGTAGAGTCTGGTGGTGCCGGTCGTCAGCGCGGCGAGCAGTATGGCCCGCTGCGAGAAGCTCTTGGAAGCCGGGATGGAGGGCTCTCCTCGGAGAAGTATGCGGTCCTCGTCGTAGAAATCGAAGCAGTGCGGCTGGCCCGGGGCGGTCTCGCCCTTGCGGGTCGGGGAGAGGTAGAAGAGCGGCGCCCCTGCCGCAAACGAGCTGAGGCGGGAGTCGTAGCCCAGCGGGCCCATCGCGAAGGCGATGAGCTTCTCCGGCTCGAAATGGTCGTAGAGCTTCAGCACGCGCTCGCAGTCCTCCTGCTTCCGGGCAGTAGTGGCTATCTTGACGATGTCAGCGCCCTGGAGGAAGGCGCTGCGTGCCGTTTCGACCAGTTTGTCGAGGGTGTCGGTGAAGGAGTAGTTGTGGTAGGAGAGGATTGTCCTGCAGCCCTTGTTGAGGGCGAGACCGATGAGCCAGTTCCTTGTGGATTCGGGGAAGTCGAGCGGAATGTCGACAAAGTCGGCCCCCGCTAGGATGGCTGTTGTCAGCTTTTCGGATGCCTCCTTCACCTGTGACGGGAGTTCTGCGTGGCAGGTGGCCACGAGTTTTGCCAGCCTCGGCGACGAGAATATCTCCCGTATCTGCTTCTCGTCCAGCTGGCAGGAATCAAGGCGTATCTCTACAGCAGAGCCGGCGCGGGTCTGTGCCAGGAAATGGCAGTAAGCCGCGCCGACCTCTTTGAGGCTGTAGCAGAGTATGCCCATCGGCTATTCTTCGATGGAACCGGCCACGATGTTGGCGATTCTCGCGCGGAGCTTGCCTGTGCCGCCCTTGTCATAAGGGTGTACGCGGTGCGCGAGGATGATGACAGCGGTCTTGCTGTCCATATCCATAATGATGGAGGTTCCGGTGTAGCCGGTGTGGCAGATGGTGCGTGTGCGGCTGAAGAGGTCTCCGCGGAGGCCTGCTGCAGTGCTTCTGTTGTCCCATCCGAGTGCGCGGCCGACCTGCGGATTGTTTGCGTCTGGCTCGATGTTAGGGACAGTGACCATTGCCTCGACTGCCATAGGGCTGAGGATTCTCTTGCCGTTGACTTCGCCGTGGTTCATGACTGCCGCACAGATGACTGCGCAGTCCTCCACGTTTGTGAAGACGCCTGCATTGCCGGAGTTGCCGGAGTTGCAGATGCGTGCCATAGGGTCGTGGACTTCACCGAGGAGGCAGGTGCCGTCTTCCTGGAGTTCGGTAGGAGCGACATACTGCATCAGTTCCGGATGGCGCTTCTTAGGCTCGTAGCAGGTGTGCTTGAGGCCGAGCTTGCCGAATACGTTCTGCTCTGCATAGTCTTCGAGCTTCATTCCGGTGATGTTCTGGAGAACGTTCTGGAGGGAGATGAAGTTGCAGCAGCTGTAGGAGTAGTCTGACTTCGGGCGGAACTGGCGGCGGAGGTCCTTGGCGATGTGCATGATCAGCGAGTCAGGACTGTCCGGACCGTATTTCTCGAGGTAAGCGTTGGTTGCGATGTAAGGTGCAAGGCCTGAGGTGTGTGTCATCAGGTCCTGGATGGTGATGTCGACCTTCTCGCCTGTCTCCGGGTCCACCCACGGTGCGAAGTCAGGGATGTACATATCGACATCGTCGACGAGGCGGCAGTAGCCGTTCTCGATGAGCTGCATGATTGAGAGGGTGGTTCCGATGCACTTGCTGCAGGATGCCATATCGAACATCGTCTCGGTGGTCATCGGAATTGTGTCAGGATAGACCTGCTTGTTGCCGTAGGCCTTGAGGAAGACGAGCTTGTCGTCGCGTACGACGCCGACCACGCAGCCGGGGATTGTGCCCTCTGCTACTGCTGCCTCGGCCTCACGGTCGATCTGGTTGAGTTTCTCGGAGTTCATCCCCTGTGATTCAGGGGTGGCACGGAGGAGCTGTCCGTCGGGAGCGCTCGGGGTGCAGGCTGCTGCCATTGCGGTGACAGCGAGAAGGATGAAGAGTCTTTTCATAGGAGGTAAAGGGATATTTCCACAAATATAAGTAATTATTGGCAGCGATGGAATCGGGAAGGAAGCAAATTTTTGAGGAAGGGGGAGGTCGGCGGCGCTTTGCCGTGGCGCTCCGCTGAACGAGTTACCGGGGCTCCGCCCCAAACCCTGCCGCTCGCGGCCTTGACAAGCGGCTGACGACAAACACCGTCACAGGCCAGTCCGGCTGCAGGTCCTTGTAAGCAGGGTACACTGTGACGGTGCAGACTGATTGCCTGCACCGTCACATCTTCTCATCGGTGTAAGGGGATTACTGATGCAAATATAGTAAAAAAAACAGAGGCTGACCCCTAAGGATCAGCCTACTGCGCTTTACGGAACAAATGAATTATTCTTCTCTGCGTGGACGACGGTCATTGTGACGGTCACCGCCACGGCGGTCACCACCGCGACGGTCGCCGCGGCCACGGCGGTCGCCACCACGGCGCTCACCGTTACCCTGGTTTGCAGCAGCTGCACCGGCAGCTACGCCTGCATTAGGGGAGAGGTCACGCTTGCCGTAGACTTCACCGTTGCAGATCCATACCTTTACACCGAGGACGCCGACTTTGGTGTGAGCCTCTGCCAGTGCGTAGTCAATGTCAGCACGGATTGTGTGAAGAGGAGTACGGCCTTCCTTGAACATCTCGTTGCGAGCCATCTCGGCGCCGCCTACGCGGCCGCTGATCTGGATCTTGATGCCCTCAGCGCCCATACGCATTGTGGATGCGACAGCCATCTTGATGGCGCGGCGGTAAGAGACACGGCCCTCGAGCTGACGTGCGATGTTGTTGGCAACGATGTTGGCGTCAACCTCAGGATGCTTGACTTCGAAGATGTTGATCTGGACGTCCTTGTTGCAGATCTTCTTCAATTCTTCTTTCAGTTTGTCGACCTCTGTGCCGCCCTTGCCGATGATGACACCCGGACGTGCGGTGTGGATGGTGACAGTGATGAGCTTCAAAGTGCGCTCGATGACGATCTTTGACAGATATGCCTTTGCGAGGCGGGCTGTCAGATACTCGCGGATCTTTGAATCTTCGAGAATGCGTGCAGGATACTCACCATACCAGTTTGAATCCCAGCCACGGATGATACCCAAGCGGTTGCTTATAGGATTGGTTTTCTGTCCCATTTGTTATGCCTCCTTTGCTGGCTCTTCAGCCGGTTTTTCATTTTTGGTACCTACGATGATAGTGACGTGGTTGGAACGCTTGCGGATGCGTGCTGCGCGGCCCTGAGGGGCTGTGCGGATGCGCTTCAGCTGGCGGCCGCCGTCGACCATGATGGTCTGGACATAGACGTTGCCGTTTTCGAGTTCCTTGCGTGAATCTTCATTCTTTGCCTCCCAGTTTGCGATTGCGCTGCGGAGAAGCTTCTCAAGACGGATTGAAGGCTCCTTCTTTGAGTAGTGGAGAATATCGAGTGCGTGGTTAACTTCTACACCTCTGACAAGGTTGGCGACGATACGCATCTTCTGAGGTGAGGTAGGGACATCATTCAGCTTTGCGATAGCTGTCTGCTTCATTATTTCTTTGCGCTTCTCAGCGGCTTCTCTTTTACGAGCTCCCATTGTGTAATCCTTTTTTAATATTAACGATTACCAGAGTGACCTCTGAAGTTACGTGTCGGAGCGAATTCTCCGAGCTTGTGACCGACCATATTCTCTGTTACATATACCGGAACAAACTTGTTGCCGTTGTGAACAGCGATCGTATGACCTACGAAGTCTGGCGAAATCATGCTGGCGCGTGACCAGGTCTTGATGACCTCTTTCTTCATTGTGCCTTCATTCATTGCAAGCACTCTCTTTTCCAGGGCTTCCTGAATGTAAGGACCTTTTCTAAGTGAACGACTCATAATCTGTAAGTTTTATTCCGTTATTTCTTTCTTCTCTCAATGATGAACTTGTTGGAAGTGCTCTTAGGGTTGCGAGTCTTGTAACCCTTAGCTGGCAGACCCTTGCGTGAGCGTGGGTGTCCACCGGATGCACGGCCTTCGCCACCACCCATTGGGTGATCGACTGGGTTCATTACGACACCGCGGTTGTGAGGGCGGTGACCCTGCCAGCGGCGGCGGCCGGCCTTACCGTGGCTTTCCAGGTTGTGGTCAGCGTTTGACACTGTGCCGACAGTTGCGCGGCAGGTTGTCAGGACCATTCTTGTCTCACCTGAAGGCAGGCGGAGGACGGCGTGGCCGCCTTCACGGGCTGTCAGCTGAGCGAATGTTCCGGCGCTGCGTGCCATTGCGGCACCGCAACCAGGACGGAGTTCAATGTTGTGCACGAGGGTACCGAGAGGAATCTCTCCAAGTGGGAGGGTGTTGCCGATTTCAGGAGCAACGCCTGAACCTGAAGCGATGGTCTGTCCTACCTTGATGCCGTTAGGAGCAATGATATAACGTTTCTCACCGTCGCCGTAGACTACGAGAGCGATACGTGCGCTGCGGTTAGGGTCGTATTCGATGGTCTTTACTACTGCAGTGTATTCATCCTTGTCGCGGAGGAAGTCGATGACACGGTACATTTTCTTGTGGCCACCGCCGATATAACGCATAGTCATCTTGCCCTGATTGTTGCGTCCACCAGTTCCGCGGAGCGGCTTGAGGAGGCTCTTTTCAGGAGTTGTGCAAGTGATTTCGTCAAAAGCACTGATTGCTTTATTTCTTGTACCCGGGGTTACCGGTTTGAATTTACGAATTGCCATGGCCTTTAAATGTTGCTATAGAAATCAATCTTATCCTCTCCGGCCAGTGTGACAAACGCTTTCTTGTAGTGGTTTGTACGGCCTGTCATCAAGCCGGCTTTTGTATAGCGGCTCTTGCGTTTTCCGTGGTAGTTTACAGTATTGACATCCTTTACTGAAACACCATACATCTGTTCAACTGCCTTTTTGATTTCAACCTTGTTGGCATCGCGGTCAACAATGAAACCGTAACGATTCATCTTATCGCCAAGAATCGTCATTTTTTCAGTTACTAATGGCTTAATTAAGATACTCATTGTCGTGGTGTTTTATTTGCGTCTTGCTGCGAGGATGTCCTGGACACCGTCAACGAGTACGAGCTGGTTTGCACCGGCGATTGCGTAAGTGTTGATTTCGTCCACTGTGATGACGTTCACCTCAGGAAGATTGCGTGACGAGAGATAAATGTTGTTTGAGTTTTCAGGAAGCACTACGAGGGTCTTTCTGCCGTTTGCCTTGAGAGCGTCGAGGATCTTGATGAAATCCTTTGTCTTAGGTGCGTCCATTGTGAAAGGCTCCACCATTGTGATCTTGCCGTCCTTAGCCTTGTATGAGAGGGCTGAGAAGCGTGCGAGCTGTTTGAGCTTCTTGTTGAGTTTGAAACGGTAGTCGCGCGGCTTAGGGCCGAATGTGTTGCCACCGCCTACATAGATGTTGGACTTGATGCTGCCGTGACGTGCTCCTCCGCCGCCCTTCTGGCGACCCATCTTCTTGGTTGAGAATGCAACCTCACTGCGGTCCTTGGTCTTGTGTGTGCCCTGACGCTGGTCAGCGAGATACTGCTTGACGTCGAGGTAGATAGCGTTGTCGTTCGGTTCAATTCCGAAGATTGCATCATCGAGTTCGACCTGCTTTCCTGAAGCAGTGCCGTCAATTTTCATAACATCGAGTTTCATAACGCTTAGTCCTCCAGAATTAAATAAGAACCCTTGGCACCCGGAACGGAGCCCTTTACGATAACGAGGTTGTTTTCAGGGATGACCTTGATGACCTCGAGGTTGGTGACCTTAACGCGGTCGCCGCCCATATGGCCACCCATACGCATTCCCTTGAAAACTCTTGAAGGCCAAGAAGATGCACCCAGTGAACCAGGGTGACGCATACGGTCGTCCTGTCCGTGGGTCCTTCCGCCGGCGCCCTGGAAATGATGACGTTTCACAACGCCCTGGAAGCCCTTGCCCTTGGAAGTTCCAGTGACGTCAATCCACTTGATGCCCTCTGCGAGGTCAGCGAGTGTCACGGTGTCACCAAGCTTGAGCTCGTTCTTGAAGTCGTTCTTGAACTCGACGAGCTTGCGCTTAGGGGTGGTTCCTGCCTTTTTGAAGTGACCCTGAAGGGCCTTGCTGGCATGTTTCTCTGAGATTTCGTCATAGGCAAGCTGTACAGCGGCGTAACCATCTTTCTCGACTGTACGGATTTGCGTAACAACACATGGACCAGCCTCGATAACAGTGCATGGAAGATTTTTTCCCTCGGCACTGAAAACGGAAGTCATTCCGATTTTTTTTCCAATAATACCAGGCATTTGGTTGTTAATTTGGTGTTATTTAATAAGTTAAATTCGTCCGCCCATTTTTGGCGGGCTGCAAATATACGGCGAATATTCAATAATACCAAATTAATTGGTTAATTTTGTTGTTGATAACTCAAAAGACCGTTTCCGGATTGCAGTGCGGCACAGGCGTTTAACATTTCTGCTGTTTCTATTTTTATGTGCTCCGGGAGTCTCTGCTCAGAGCCTCCCCGGCAGGGATGCAGACACCGTTTCTGTCCGCGTCTCCGCCAGCCGGTCAGGCAGCGCTCACTGGCTTCCTGCTGCCGCCTGTGTGACTGGGGTCAACGGTTCGATGATGCTGCTCAACCGCTATCTTTTCGACTTCGGGTATTCCCACGTGACAGGGCAGACAATCAGGCAGAACTTCCGGACAGGGTTCGTATGGGACAACGACTCGTTCCTTCTGAACCAGACGGGGCATCCTATTCAGGGAGGCTTCTATCATATATGTGCGCGTGCGTGCGGGCTGAGTTACTGGGGGGCTCTGCCGCTCGACTTCCTGGGTTCGCTTACCTGGGAGCTGTTCGGTGAGACCGACCCCCCTTCGGTGAACGACCTTGTCACAACTCCCATCGCCGGCCTTGCGGTGGGGGAGATGCTCTGGCGAACTGGGTCTCTGATCTTTGAACGCGCCTCCGGCCGCGCCGGTGAAGCCGTCAGCGGCGAAGTCCAGGCGGGCTGGCGGCTGAGCGGCGGTCTCAGCGGAGGATATGCCGCTGTCCGTTTCGAGTACGGCGACCCTTCAGCAGACGAGGGTGATGCTCCCTATGACCATTTCTCGGTCCGCCTTCAGGCGGGATACGGCGGCGGGCAGCCCTTTGTCCAGGAGGAGGAGATCACAGGCCGCCTCTGGGGCAGCAGCCATATCTCCCGCCGTGGAGGTGATGTCACCTTCGGCATCTATCAGCACTTCAGATATTATGAGTCGGCCTCCATCTCTGTGAGCCAGTCGGCCTGCTTCGGTCCCGGCGCAGTCATCCGCCGCGGGGCCCTTGACCAGCGGTTCTTCGCGAGCGCCGTTCTGATGGGTGCCGTCACTGCAGAACGGTACCGCCTCCTCGACCGTGACTACTGCTACGGCAGCGGCTTCTCGCTGGAGAGCGTCACCAGCTGCGATATCGGCAGCCGCGTCAGGATGTCGCTCGGCCTGTCGCACCTGCAGCTCTTCTCATCAGAGCGTCTGGGTGAGGCCGGCGCAAAAGGGGTCACGGCTGTCCGTCCTGAGATACGGCTCCTCCTGGGCGGGGGTTTCGGCCTCAGCCTGACCTCCCGCCTCATCGGCCTGCACTCACACTGCCGCAGCTTTCCGGCGGCCTTCACCGGCAGCTTCGACCTTCAGGCAGGCACCGTGTGGGCGTTCTAGAACGGTTTACTTGCAGTATTTGTCAAGCCAGGCGAAGAACTCGCGGTTCCAGTGGATGGAGTTCTGAGGCTTCAGGATCCAGTGGTTCTCGTCAGGGAAGAGAATCATCTTGGAAGGGACACCGAACATCTGTGCGGCGTTGAAGGCCATCATACCCTGGTCCACAGGGACACGGTAGTCGAGTTCGCCGTGGGTGATCAGGATAGGGGTGTTCCAGTTCTTCATCAGCTTGTGAGGGCTGTTGTCATAGTGGCGCTTCGCGGCAGGGTTGTCGCTCCAAGGGGAGCCAGCCATATAGACGCCCGGCTGGCGGCAGCCGCCGTTGTCCCAGTCGGCGAACCAGAGCTCCTCAGTGTCGGCGTACATCGACTCCTCGTTGAAGATGCCTGCGTGGGCGATGAGAGCGCTGAAGCGGTTCTGGTGGATGCCGGCGAGATAGTAGATGGAGTAGCCGCCGTAGCTTGCGCCGACAGCGCCCATCTTGCTGATGAACGGCTGGGCGAGCCCCCAGTCGGCAGCCGTGAGGTAGTCCTTCATGTTCTGGCCGATGTAGTCGCCTGAAATCTGCTCTTTCCACTCCTGGCCGAAGCCTACGTTTCCGCGGCGGTTAGGGATGATGACGACATATCCCTGGGAGGCCATCAGGCGGTAGTTCCAGCGGGTTGACCAGCTCTGGCTGCTCGGGGTCTGAGGACCGCCGTTGCAGAAGAGGATCGCAGGATACTGGCCGCCTGCGCTGAAGCGCGGCGGATAGAGCACCCAGGTGAGCATCTTCTTGCCGTCGGTGGTCGGAATCCATACCTCTTCCATAAAGACTTCCTCGAGGCGGGCGAGTATGCCGTCGTTCTCGTGGGAGATCTGCTCCCAGGATCCGTCGGCGGAGTTGATGGAGACAATCTCCGCAGGGCGGAGCATTGAGGCATTGGTGGCTATCAGGCGCTCTCCGGCGACCTGCGGCTCTCCGAAGTCATAGTAGTCGTGCTGAGGGGTGACGCGGGAGAGGTTGCCCTCCAGGTCTGCTTTCCATATCTCGCCGGTGCCCTCGACGATCGAGCAGAAGTAGAGCCCCTTTGAATCCGGCATCCAGACAGGGGTGTCCACGTCGTAGATGAATTCTGCGGTGAGTTCTTTCTTCTCGAGGGTTCCGAGGTCGAGGATGAAGAGGCGCACGCGGTCTGCCTCGTAGCCTCCGCGTTCCATACTCATCCAGGAGAGGTAGCGGCCGTCAGGCGAGAAGGCCGGGTTGGTGTCGTATCCCATCATTCCTTCAGTCAGGTTGATGCACTCTCCGGAGATGATGGTGTAGAGGTAGATGTCCGTGTTGGTGGAGAAGGCGTAGTCGCGTCCTGTCAGCTTGCGGCAGGAGTATGCTATCTTCTGTCCGTCAGGGCTGAACGCCAGCTGCTCCAGTCCGCCGAACGGATCGGTCGGGAGTTCATACGGCTCGTCGCCCAGGAGGTCGAACGACGCTCCGACCTTGCTGTCCGAGAAGTTGGCGAGGCAGGTGTGCTGGACGGTCTCCACGAAGTGGTCCCAGTGGCGGTACATAAGCCCTTCGATTGTGCGTGCGGAGGATTTCGGCACGTCAGGGTAGATGTCAGCGGCCTTCTTCGCAACTTTGAAATCGTAGGAATAGAGGACGCTGCTTCCGTCCGGAGCAATCTTGAATTCGTTGATTCCGCTCTCCACGTCGCTGATCTTCACAGCCTTTGTGCCGTCGGGGTTCATTGCCCACATCTGACCGCCCTGGAGGTATGCGATCCGCTGCCCGCCCTCGATCCAGCGTGCATTGGAGGCGCTCTTGTCGAAGTGGGTTATCTGACGGTTGTCCGTTCCGTCGATGTTCATCACGAAGAGGTTGCGGACACCCTTGTTCTCCTCGATCGAGGTATAGGTGACACCGTAGAGGATCTTTGTGCCGTCAGGCGATACCTGAGGGTCGGAGACCTTGCCCATCTGGTGCATCACTTCCGGGGTGAAGTGGCGGTCGGTGATTTCAATTTCGTGTTTCTCGATCACAGGCGCCTTGCCGGCCTGTGTGGTGCAGGAGACTGCTGCTGCCATAGCCAGGATAGTGATTATTCTTTTCATTTTTCTTCGTCGTATTCAAATCCGTAATCGATGCCCTTGAGGGTTGCAGGAACGCCCTTCGACATCCAGACAGGCATTGGCTCGCCCTTGAGGAAATGGCCGAAGAACTGTTCGAGGCGGCGGCTGAGGTCCTTGCGGTTGCGGCGCTCGCGGAGGTTGTGGGCCTCGTCGTTGTACTGGAGCAGCCAGGCCTGCTTGCCGCAGCGGCGGAGTGCGCTGTAGAACTCGATGCCCTGCCACCAAGGCACTGCGCCGTCCTTGTCGTTGTGCATTATCAGCACCGGAGTGGTGACGTTCGGCACGAAGAAGAGCGGCGAGTTCTCCACATAGAGGTCGAAGCCGTGCCAGAGGTCGTCTCCGATGCGGCTCTGCTGCTGCTCATACTGGAATGTGCGCACCATACCGCTCTCCCAGCGGATGCCGCCGTATGCGCTGGTCATATTGCTGACAGGGGCGCCTGCGCCGGCAGCCTTGAAGCGGCCGGTCTGGGTGATGAGGTATGCCACCTGGTAGCCGCCCCAGCTCTGTCCCTGGATGGCCATATTGTCGCCGTCGATCCACGGATACTCGCACAGCATGTCGCAGGCCGGCATAAGGGACTTCAGACAGCTCTGCCCCGGATGGCCGTCGGTGTAGTAGATGTCAGGGATGAAGCAGACATATTCGTTGCTGACGAAATATGGGATGTTGACTGTCGATGCGCTCGGCGCCGGTGAGCGGGAGACATAGAGCTCGTCGGAATATTTCTCGTAGAAATAGATGATCACAGGGTACTTCTTCGATGCGTCGAAGTTCTCCGGCTTGAAGAGGAGGCCTTCAGCAGGGATGCCGTCCTCAGTGGTCCAGTTCACCAGCTCCACAGTGCCCCAGTTGTAGTCGCGCTGCTGCGGGTTGATGTCGGTGAGCTGCTGCTGGCTCTTGAAGGAATCCTTCGTCATCCAGATGTTCTTGCCCTCCTCGAAGTTTGCGCGGGTATAGATGAATCCGCCCTTCTTGCCGGCTGAGAATGCGGCGTCAGCATATGTGTAAGGGCCCTCGACCAGCTTTGTGAGTCTGGACTTCTTCTTCTGGATCTCCTTGACTGCGAAGCCGGTCTGCTTTGTGGTATGGTTGAAGAGGGTGAAATATGCGCTCTTGCCGGTTGCTACGGTGAGGCCTCCCGACTTCCTGCTGCGCTCGCTGTACGGGTTCATATAGGTGTAGGTGGTGTTGGTCGCGCGGCCGATGCCCTCCGTCACCATGAACGGCGCGGTCTTTCCTGTCGGGTCGAACTGCCATATGTCATAGCGGTCGGCAATCCAGAAGAACTTCGAGTCTTCGCTCCATACAGGGCGCGAGCACGGGCCCGGGCGCATAGGGCGGTCGTTGTCTTCGTCGTAGAAATTGACTCCGAGGCTGGAGGTTATGTCGCGCAGGCTGTCATTCACCAGGTCGTAGAGATACCAGTTGTTGTCCTCATTGTTGAAGGCCACGTACCAGGTTCCGTCAGGGGAACTCAGGACCGGGGTCAGAGGCACTCCCTCCATAATCTTCCTGCGGCTGCCGTCGACAATGTTGATGCGGTACACATCTATGCAGGCATCGAAGTTCCAGGAGTGGCGCATCCTGTAAGGCTTGTCGGTTGCTGCAAGTATGATGTCCTGTATGAAATCCTCGCGGACAGTGACGTCAGGGACCTGTTCGTCAGACAGCTGGACGAACCCGCTGCCGTCGTATCCTATCCTGGCGAGATAGGTCCTCTCCTTCTCGCGCTTCACGTTCACAAGCTGCTGCGGCTGGATATATTCGTCGTTCCAGACCCAGATGTCAATCTTTGCCTGCTCGAATTCGACCAGAGTGGTGTCCTTCTCCCTCGGAATCGGGCAGGTGCCGAAGCTCATCCATCCGTCAAAGAACTCGACGGGGCGGTTGTCGCCGATCTTCCAGCCCTTCGGAAGAAGGTCCGAATCGTGGGCCAGCAGCTTCTTCACTGTCCCGTCGTAGAGATAGAGGTCGGGGCTCTTCTTTGCCGCGTCTGTGGTGTCAAGGTTGGCGAAGAAGACCAGCCTGTCGCCGTTCTCGCTGAAATTCAGACCTTTGAATGTCGACTTCTTTTCGCCGGAGAGGATTTCGGTTGTCGATTTCGCAGCCGGGTCGTAGCAGAAGATGCCTTTGACAGTGGTGCTGTCTTTCTTGCCCGGTTTTGTGATATATGCGAGGCGGTCGCCCTTTTCAGGGAAGGAATAAGACTCGACCGGCTGCAGGGTGTCTATGGCGAGGGTTGAGAGGTTCATCACATAGAGGGTGTCGTTGTCCTTTTCGGCCGACTGGAAGGCTATGAAGTTCCCGAGATATTCAGGGGACTTGAAAGCTTTCACCTTTGCGAACTTCTCGATATTGCCGCTCTTGATGTCAAGCACTCCGAGGCTGTCCTTAGGCATCTCGTCCTCCTTTTTCTTGTCAATCTTCGCCTGGCGGGTTTCGGAGAAGAGAGGCGCTATCCTGAAGACTGCCTTTGATGCGTCTTCGGAGAGCTTTGCCCCGGCTGCACGGTCAATCGCGAACTCCCTGCCGGTGGCGATATTGTAGAGGTGCCATTGAGAGTCACCCTCCTGCGGGGCGACAGTCCACTGGGTCCACTCTGCGTCGTTCTGCACAGAGATGCGGCCCACACTTTTCCAGTTGTCATAGACGCTGTGGTCCAGAGACGGTTTCTGCGCTGCAAGCGGCAATGATACTGCCAGGAGCGCAATCAAGAGAAGATTCCTTTTCATAGTCAAGGTTCCGGTTTTGTGTGAAATCATACAAAGATAATAAAAGAATGTCTAACTTTACGGCTATGAAACACACCCTGATATCAATATTCTGCCTGTCGGCGGCACTCATCTTCTCCCTGCCTGCCGGAGCCCAGGTCACAACCGATACAATAATCGAAGAACCCCTCTCCGAAGAGGGCCCGCTCGAGAGCCCGAAAGCCTTCAGGCGCGAGAACACAAAGGCAGTCTGGTCCAGGCTGACACGTGAGACGATGGAAGTGCCTTACTTCGCCGGCCGGCCGGAGGCTGCAGTCGAGGGCTTCGGCTTTATGGAGTCGCTCGACACGCTCGGCTTCTGGGAGATGGACTCGACAATCGTCCGCACCGTGCTCGACGGCCAGGTCCCTTCTGCGATGAGACATTTCCGCAAGCTGCGATTCAAGACCGCCACCTGCGACAG
Organism: Bacteroidales bacterium; assembly: GCA_045599325.1. Lineage (GTDB taxonomy): Bacteria > Bacteroidota > Bacteroidia > Bacteroidales > UBA932 > Cacconaster. The sequence continues at coordinate 43,001 of JAZRVT010000050.1, forward strand.
TGTGGAGATCCTGCGCAGGCACCACATCGTCGAGATGTGGATACTGCCCGAATATGTCTCCGTCGGATGTGATGCGGACTGCGTCAGGATGCCGATGGGTCCTATTGCAGCGCAGCAGATAGCAGACGCGCTCGACTGCTGCCTGCCTACGACCTATCTGGTCGACAGAATCTACGATGCCGCAGAGGGAAGGATCGACATCTTCCCGTTCAGGCCGTTTGAAGGAAGGAACCAGACCTCTCTTGTCTATCACGACAGCAACAACGCCATCAAGGCACTCTACAAGGCATACGGCTACAAATTCGGCCAGCTTATCTCCGGCCTGAAGAAAGACATCGTGCTCACAAGCTATGTGGAGCGCAACCCCGCCTGCAGCAAGAGGGTGGCAATCTACGGCTGGCAGCACCCCGACGGCACCCTCCAGCAGCCCCTCTTCATCCGCCACGGCAACTTCTACGCAGACTACAGCCACGGCGTCAGGCTCATCTGGCACACCATCAGGATAGACGGAGTGGAGCACGAGATCCGCGATGTCCTCCGCGACCCCGCCCTCTACCGCCTTCTCAGCGACGAACCCCTCCCGCTCAAATACGCATCCTACTCCTACCAGACGAGGTGAAGACGGCGCGGCGCCGGTGTGGTGCCGGCATTCCGCAGCAGCACCGTCAATTCCCCGCCTTCAGCGCGCCGGCACTTCCTCCCGCCGCCGAGCGTGATACAGGCTCCTCCTCCCGCTGCCGAGCGTGATACAGGCACCTCCTCCCGCCGCTGAGCGTGATTTGTAAGTGATTGATTAACAGTGTAAAGCGTATTTTGGCTTCCCGAATTTCGGGAAGCCAAAATGGTTAAAGTGCTGAAAAACAGCGGTTTGCGAATCACGCTCCAGATTCAACCTCCGGTAACAGGCCTAGACGTCAGGTGAACAGGCTTCCGGAGTCCAGTTCTTGAAGAACGAGAGGACTTTTTCACGGTTGTAGCCACGGCCTTCCTCCAGATAACTTGAATCCTGGGTGTGGATCACCTTTCCCTCTCCATCGAGCACCACCAGCACAGGGAAACCGAACCTGTCCGGATCCCCGACCTTCTTCATCGCCGCATCATACCTGAAGTTCTTGCCTGTCTCAGGCTCTTTGCCCCGCACATTGATATGGACATAGACAAAGTTGTCGTCGACAATCTTCCTGATCTCTTCGTCCTTGCTGATGAAGTCCGCAAACATCAGGCACCACGGGCACCAGTTCCCGCCCACCTGGCAGATCACATACCTGCCGGAGGCAGCGGCAGCGGCGATCGCCTCATCAACCTGAAGGGCAGGGTCCGCAGTGTCATCATAGACCTCTGCGTACGTGATTTCTGCCTGCTCAACCTGGTGCGCCTGCTTCTCAGCCGTCTGTTTATCAGTCCCATTCCCGCACGCCGGCAACATAATGACAGCCAGCAGTGAGGCTGCTATGGAAAAAAGATGCTTTGTTCTCATAAACGGTTCTATTCTAATGATATATCAAAGATATGCATAATACTCGGGATTCTTTTGCGGACATATGGATTTTATGCTAATTTTGTGATGCGCTGCAGATCCGCGGAGGCCTTCAGGTGGGTGGGGACGGTCCAGAACTTGAGTTCCGTGCTGTACGCCCATTTCCTGTTGACCTTGCTGAGGTCAGCACATAAAGTAAGAGGAGGAGAGAGAATGAGGAGTGAGAAAAGAATCTACCGCGACGGCTGTCCGTGCCACATCTATTCCAAGGGAATCAACGGTTTCTGTATCTTCTACGATGATGCAGACTACATCTATTTTCTTACCCTGTATTACATCCTTGCCGGAAAATACAATGTCAGGACATTGAGCATCTGCCTGATGCGCAACCACTTTCATTCATTCTCCAAATTCGGTGGCCGGGATGCGATGGTAGGGTTCGTATGGGAGTTGTGTTCAGTTTTCGCCAGGACATATAACATTCATCACGGGCGTACGGGGAAACTGTTCCTGAAGGCTTTTGGCAGTGCCTCCAAAACGACAGGAAAGAAAGTGAAAGGATCATTTGCCTATGTGAACAATAATCCAGTTGCCGGACTAATTGTCAAGATGGCCATTGACTACCGTTGGAATCTTCTTGCATACTATTATTCTGATCATCCATTCTCGGAGCCGCTTGTCAAAAGGCACTGCAGATCGGTGATGAGAAGGTCGCTGAAGTATGTTGATGTCTGTTTCAAGGAAGGACAGCCGATAGAATATTCTGTCTACTCAAGAATTTTCAATGGTTTGAATGATGTTGAAACAGCACAGTTGAAAGACTATATCATTTCCAGATACAACCCGCTGGACTACCAATTCCTGATTCATTGGTTCGGTTCATTCGAGAAGGCTGTTTCGGCTTTTGAGAACACCGCCGGGGAAGAGTATGATATTCCTGAAGATTGGGAAAACTACTCACTATATGAGGAAATGATTCAGATCGTTATGGAAATGGGCTATGAGTATCCACTGAACTTCGAGAAGATGGAAAAGCTGCAACTGGAGGGACTGTTCTACGAGCTCAGCTACTTGACGGGAGCCCCTGCAAAGCAGATTTGCAAATTCTTGCATTTGTACCGTGTTTCATAAATGATAGAGTATCAGTCAATTAAGCATTTTGGCTTCCCGAATTTCGGGAAGCCAAATCGCTTAAAGTATTGAATAGCAGGGTTTTACAAATCACGCTCCCAGGCGAGTCACGACGCGACGACGAACAGAATCAGGCAGGCGGTCGGGAAACCGGGCAGCCGGTCGGGAAATCAGGCAGGCGGTCTGGAAACCGGGAAGGCGGTCTGGAAGCCGGGAAGGCGGCCGGGAAACCGGGCAGGCGGCAGGAAAGGGGGCTACAGCATCTTGATGATATAGTACATCATCACGCCGGAGGATATCAGCTTGAGGCCGGTGCTGAAGAGGAACCCCAGGAAGGAGCCGAGGGCGGGTTTGATGGACTTCGAGATTTCGTTGCCGTTGACGATGACCTCTGCGAGCAGGGCTCCGAGGAAGGATCCGATGATCATTCCCAGCGGAGGGAAGAAGATGAGTCCGACGAACAATCCGACAAGCGTGCCACGGGCGGCGGCCTTGGATCCGCCTGTCTTCTTGGTGAACCAGGATGGGACAAGATAGTCCAGTACAGTCACCACGACCATTATAACAAACCAGATGATCAGGAACTGTGTGGACATCACGCTCCGGTCGCTGAGATAGATCAGCAGCAGCCCGGCCCACGACAGTGGCGGGCCGGGGAGCACGGGGATGATGCAGCCTATGAGGCCGAGCACTCCCAAGACTACTGCTATGATCTTGAGCGCAAGCATACGGGGTTCTAGAACATATAGTCCCAGGCAGGGAGCTGGACAGGTTTCTGTGAAGCGGCCTTTACTGCCTTCTCGCTCAGGTATTTCTTATTGATGACAATCCTGAAGAGATATGCGTCGAACCATTCGTCTGTGAAGGTGATGTAGCCGTTGTGGCCTGAGGACGCACCCCAGCTGTTCTCGAATTCCCACTTCACCGGGACATCGTTGGCGTCAGTGTCGCAGCCGATGAGGGTCATTGCGTGGGATGATCCGCTCTGACGGGTGAGGATGCGGGCTTTCTTGTCCATATCGAGCTTGATGCCGAAGAGAGACTCGTAGTCATAGTTCTCTGTGTCGAGGATGCCGTTGTCGCGGTCGTGCTGCTTTCCGACGTCGCAGGAGACATAAAGCGGTGTGTTGTCCTTGATGGATGCGAGTGCGGCCGGCTTGATCTCTTCGTTAGGAAGGTTGAGGTAGCGCCAGTTGATGCCTTCATAGGTGTTGCGGTATGAAGCGATGTCGTAGACCTTGTAGTATTCGCGGGTCGGGTCGTTCATGATCATAATGAAGGTGTCAGGGTTGTAGTTCTCAGGGATGATGCCCTTGTAGAACTCGAGAGGGGTGGTGGTGATGCTCTTCACCTCTCCTGAAGCGGTCTTGTATCTCCAGGTGAACTCTGCAGGAGGTTCGCCCATACAGAGTGCGAGGATGCGGTATACACCTTTGAGATCCTCTACTTTCTGTGCTCTGACTGCCTTGTCCTTTGCACCGCCTGCTATCATCTCGCGGAGGTTCCAGCCGCAGGTGCGGAGGTATTCTTTGAGGACTGCGTCCATCTGCGAGGTGTTGTCGGAGTGGGCGGTTTCAGGCATTACGCTCTGAGGTACAACGCCGTATTTCTCAGCGATATCCCAGAAGAGGTTCCAGACACCGCCGTCTGCGACCGGACTCTTGAAATAGTTGACGACGTCACGGTCGGTCATATCCTTTCCGGCTGTCTCGATGACATTCTCCAGGAAGAGGTTTGCCTTCTCGAAGAGGTCCCAGAAGAAGCAGTAGTTGTGGGAGAAGTCGAAATCCCTGAGGTCATATTTCTTCATTACGCCAGGACGGAGGACATTCATTGAGGTGAACATCCAGCAGCGGCCTGAACTTTTCTGGTTGGTGATTCCCTTGACATCCACGCGGTATTTGAAATAGTGGTCGATGGTGCCGGCGTTGTCGTGGTTGTAGACAAGGCTCTTGATGTCCTTCTGGGAAGTGAGGGCATTCTGGATAGCCTTGGTTGAAGGGTCCTTCGTGAAGCTTTCACGGATTTCGCGGAGTTCGGCCTGTCCGATGCTCTGGGCAGAAGCGGCGAGGCAGAAAAGGAGTGCTGCAAGTGCGAATGTGATTTTTTTCATATGCGTATCAATATTTCATTGTTTCTTCAACTTCTTCGGTATAGATCGGCAGTCTCTTCGCTCCGAGGATGCGCGCGCCTGAAGGGGTGATCAGCAGGTCGTCCTCGAGGCGGATGCCGCCGAAGTCATAGTAAGACTCGAGTCTGCTGAAATTGATGTACTGCGCGTTGTACCCTTCAGCCTTCCACTGCTCGATCAAGGCAGGGATGAAGTATATGCCCGGCTCGTCAGTGATGACATTTCCGGGAACGAGGCGGCGGGCCATTCTCAGAGAGCCGAGCCCGAGCTGCCTGGCGCGGGTCTGGTCCGGGTCGTAGCCCACGTAGTTTTCGCCGAGGTCCTCCATATCGTGCACGTCGAGACCCATATTGTGGCCGAGGCCGTGAGGCATGAAGAGCCCCTGAACGCCGGCAGCGACCATCTCGTCGGTGTCGCCGTGGACAAGACCCAGGTTAGCGAGCCCCTGGACTATGATTCTGGCAGCGCCGAGGTGCACCTCTTTATAAGTTATGCCCGGGCGGGCAGTTTCGCGTGCGTAGTCGTTGGCAGTGACGACAATGTCGTAGACCTCTTTCTGCTTCTGTGTGAAACGGCCTCCGCAGGGGAGGGTGCGGGTGTTGTCGGAGCAGTAGTGGGAGCTGATTTCAGCACCGGCGTCGATGACGCAGAGCTTTCCTTCAGTGAGGACGCCCTCGTGCGAGTGGTTGTGCATCGTCTCTCCGTGCTGGGAGAGAATGGTAGGGAAGGAGCACATATATCCGCCGCTGCGGACAACGCCCTCCATCACGCCGACAAGCTCCTGCTCGACCATTCCGAGGCGCATCATCTTCATAGCGGTGTAGTGCATCGCGTAGCCGAGGTTGCAGGCTTTGTCAATCTCTTCTATCTCGCAAGGCTCCTTGACTATGCGCTGTGCGACCACTGCCTTGATGAGCTCCACGCTGGCTGCCTCTTTCAGCCCTTCGACAGGTATGCCGAGCAGTCTGCTGAGGAGAATCCTGTTATGGTTGCGGTATGGCGGCAGGAAGTGGATCCTGCGCCCCTGTTTCTGAGCGCTGGCAATCACCTCCGCGAGAGCGGAGAACGGTGCGCTCCTGCAGACGCCAACCTCTGCCGCCTGCTCTGAGACAAGCGGCTGGGGGCCCATCCAGATGATGTCGTCGATATCGACGTCGTTGCCGAAGATGGTCTCCTCTCCGCTCTCGGCATCGATGACAGCCGCGAAATCGGGCTTGTCAAGGCCGAAATAATAGAGGAAGGTGCTGTCCTGGCGGAAAAGGTATGTGTTGTCGGGATAGTTGCAGGAGGCCTCGCTGTTGCCGGGGAGAAGGATGATGCCGCTGCCGACGGCTGCGGCAAGCCTCTGCCTGCGCGCGATATAGATCTGTCTGTCGAACATACTTGTCAGATTTTTAAGGAGATTGTAAAAATAATAAATAATAGACAAATAAAAAAGAGCCGTCCCGGAGGGCGGCTCTCAAAATGACAGATTGATCTGCCGAAGGTTCTGTTACCAGCCAGGGTTCTGGCCGATCTGAGGGTTGTAACCGATCTGACCTGATGGAATCGGGCGCAGATACTGTCTGCTCTCGTACTTGCGGTCGCCCTTGTCAGCGGTTGAGATATAGCCGTTGACAATGTATGGATGGTTGGTAGCGAGGTAGTGGTCGCCGATCCAGGCGCCCTGGACGATTTCAGGATACTTGGTGGTATCGAGCTTGTCGAGCTGGTGCCAGCGGATGAGTGACCAGTAACGGTCGTTGTTGTCATACATAAGCTCAACGCGGCGCTCA
>JAZRVT010000051.1:0-45045 GCA_045599325.1 Bacteroidales bacterium
GTACAGCCCTTTCGAGATGATGCTATGTGGGGGCGTATCAGTTGACGTCGCAAAAAAAATCAGGCTGAAGAGCGGATACACATATTCGCTGGAAAGCCGATATGGTCATCGCCAATATTGGGACATCTCTCTGTTCTATCTTTTTTAAAGTAGTAGGATAAGATAAGCCTTTTTCATCGGGCCTCAATTCTGCCCATCTTGCGCTTGCCACGTGAATGATAGCATAATTTATTATTTCCTAACTTTACGGGGTAAACAAATAACCTGTCTGTTATGAAATCATTCTTCCGCGCAGTATCTGTGCTTCTTTTGATTGTCTGCTGCAGCGCAGCGGCATCGGCAGCCCCGAAGGGGCATCTGGTAATCATCGGAGGCGGCACCCGCCCGGACAACGTGATGGAGAAATTCATCGAACTTGCGGGAGGCAGGGAGGTCCGCTATCTGGTGATATCCAATGCCGGCAAGGGGTGTGGCTTCCAGGCTTGAGGGGGTCACAGGAGTCTTCTTCAGCGGCGGCCCTGTAGACACCTGAAAGGCTGTTTTCTTCCGAACCCCTGCCCGTACCTTGCGCCACTTTTGCCAGTTACGGGCAAAATCAAGCAGAGATGTTGATGCTGGACTAATCGGGAAGACGGCATCACTGCAAAATTGCATAATGATGAGCGGTTTCCATTTAGGCAAGGGCGCAAGGTGGCTTTTGTGATATCATTGATAATCCGATAGTTAGGTACTAAAAATACCGAAATGTGATTTTAGGGGCGAACAAAATGGTCCAGTAAGATATAAATTTGTTATGCCGAAAGGCAGAGCAACTTCCAGCAGGCTGCTATCGCGTTGTGATAGTCGCCGGTGTCACTTATACTGGGTTCTTCGATATATAGGACTCATCTGACAAAAATTTTTAATCATCTGTTGCGTTCTGGATAAAAGTTGCATCTATATAAGGAAAGCGCATCTTGTATCCTGAATGTGAATAATAACACCATCAATTATGAAAAAGCTTTTACCATTAAGTATCGCTCTGGTGGGATGTTTATCTCTCGCCATAAGTGTTTCATCCTGTGTCTATATATTGATGACGATGAAGAAGCGCCGGTAACAATAAGCGCCTCATACAGTCTATCTAACAATCATGTTGAAAATTTGGTTTCGATGATTCATAATGCAGGCGCGGAATCATTGACAAAATCCAATGACTTTAAAATTGTGCCAATTCCATATAATGGGATAGATACTGTTGTATATGTTGTGCAGTTCAGCGATAGTTGGGAGATCGTGGCAAATGACAGAAGAGTACAACCGATAATAATGCGAGGGGATGGGAACTTTTCCTTTGACGGTTTAAATCCCACGGAACGATACTGGCTTAATTATGAAATGCAGATTCTTTGCTGCCTGAAGAAAAATGATGACCTATGCGTATCAAACAGCCACACCGAGTTTTGGGAAGCTATTGCGCCCGATATTGTTCCAACCTGCAAGTCCGGTAACCCATATGACAGTTGGCAAGGATGGAAGAGAATCGGATCTGTAACAGAATACAATGCCTCTACATTTAGTATCCCACATATCATCCGTACGGAATGGGGACAGGTCGAACCATGGAATGCCTGTGCACCATATGCTACAGCAAGTCATTCGTTCAGATGCGCTCAATCTTGTGCCGTTGTTGCCTATGCTCAAATACTTTATTGGCTGTATGCAAATGCCGACAATCCTATCCCTGAATATTCCTATGGTTATTGCGATGGAATCAGCAATATTGCCCATCCAAATGATTACACGATGTATTTTGATGAGAATTCCCTCTCAACATCAGTTTGGTCACAGATGGCCTTGAATGCGCTTGATAATATGCACTCGCATCAGTATGTGGCCGTTCTGATGGCCCATATTGGTCAAGTATTGGAAGAAGTGTATAATATGGGCGGGTCTGCATATGCAACCTCAAGTGATGAATTAAAAGGAAGTCATGTCGACTATAATAATATAAAGGGTGTTAAAATTCATGATGCATTTGGAATAGATTACAATGATTTGGATTCACAATTTACGGAAGTGGTGTGTTCAAATCTGATAAATGGAATTCCTTCAATAGCAACAGGGTACAGTTTTGGCGATAATGAAGGGCACGCCTGGATAATAGATGGACTTTTAAGAAATACACATAACATTACGACCTACTTCATTTATGATCCGGATGATACATATGATCCCGAAAATCAAAGTTCCCAGACTGAGGAAGATCCAGATGAAGAAGAGGGGGGATCTCTCCATATACCCGCAGGATATCTTGTCAGGACCACTGAAACGCCATACACCGAATCTTTCTACAGGATGAACTGGGGATATGACGGAGACGGTGACAGTCATTTATGTGCAGTAGATGGCGACTGGATATTTGTCAGCGATTACGGTGATGACACAGCTAATTATTGTTTTAGTCATAAAGTGATTACTGGGTTTGAAATATCGAATTAGATTATAGTCGCTTTATCTTTTATTATGAAAAAGCATTTAGTACTTGTTATTGCGCTTATTGCATTATCGACAGCTGCTTTTGCTCAGACCTGGTCCGTAGGGGCGGGATACGTCAACAGGCAGAAGAAGGGTCATTATTCGACTGAAGGCATTCTGATAGGTGGGCAGTATGAATACAGGTTTAACAGCAGCAGGTGGTCAGCGGCTGCAGGCCTGGAGTATTCTGCCGTGAAGGACAGTAATTCCGGAAGCGTTCATTATGACCAAAGAGTGCATATCCCTTTGACAGCGGGATTCCGCATTATTTCTGCCGGCAATATCAATGTCGGTCTGTATGCAGGTCCTGCTATGGTTGTGGGTATTTATCATAGAGATCGAAGTTATACCTCAATCAAAGTCGGAAATGAATACTGGGGAGATAATAATCCTTTGGGGCTGATGGCTTGCGGAGGTGTATCGTTTGACTTCTCCAAAAAGTGCAGGTTGAGGAGCAGCTATTCATATGCTCTGATTGATCATACGAACGGCGAGACTCACCGGTTTTGGGATATCATCCTGTTCTATCTATTCTAATGGTTTTGCAATAAGACACAGTTTATTATGAAAAGAATAGCGATACTACTTTTGTTCATATTAGGGACATATTCCTGTGTATATGGCCAGACATGGTCCATTGGGGCCGGATACGTCAGCAGGCGGTATGGTGCGAGTTCCTATTATTCGACTGGTGGCTTTCTGGTGGGAGGACAATATGAATACCGGTTTAGAAGCAGCGGGTGGTCAGCGGCCGCAGGCCTGGAATATTCAGCCGTGAAGGATGAAATCGATAGATATGACCATAGAATACATATCCCCGTGACGGCGGGATTCCGCATAGTTTCAACCGATAATATCAATGTCAGCCTATATGCAGGCCCTGCCGTGTTTGTTGGCATATATCACGTGCCTCCAGGAGTAGGAGGAATAGCCCCAGATGAATACTGGGTAGCTAAACATCCTTTGGGGCTGATGGCTTGCGGAGGTGTATCATTCGACTTTTTCAGGAAGATCAGGTTGAGGAGCGGTTATTCGTATACTCTGATCAATAAAAGCTCTAGCCGCCGGTTTTGGGATGTCTCCCTGTTCTATCTCTTTTAGTCGAAGAAGAGCACACTGCCCGTAACTGGCAAATCCTTGGCAAGTTACGGGCATTCCGAATGGCAGAATCGGCTCCGTAGATACCTGAAAGGCTGTTTTCTTCCGAACCCCTGCCCGTACCTTGCTCCACTTTTGCCAGTTACGGGCAAAATGGCCGGAAAGGACGAGTATTCCGGATAAAAACTTGCAGAGTCGGAAATAATATATATCTTTGCAGTCCCGAAAAAATCGGGACAGGTATAATTTAATTTTTTGCAACTATGTCAGAATATTTGAACGCAGACAAAAAGCAAGAGATTTTCGGACAATACGGAAAGTCTAATGTTGACACTGGATCCCCTGAGAGCCAGATTGCTTTGTTTTCCTACCGTATAGCTCACCTGACTCAGCACCTTAAGAACAACAAGAAGGACACCGGCACACAGCGTGCTATGCAGCGTCTTATCGGTAAGCGCCGCCAGATGCTTGACTACCTTAAGGAGACTGACATCGAGAGATACAGAGCTATTCTGAAGGCCCTTAACCTTCGTAAATAATAGTAGGGAAAAGAGAGTTGAGGTCGCAATATTATTGCGGCCTCTTTTCTTTTTACCTCTTTTAATGTATATTTGCGCCCGAAATTTAAGAGGAAAATAATGAATATCATCAAGAAAACCATCGAGTTGTCCGACGGAAGGACAATCGAGATCGAGACCGGCAAACTTGCAAAGCAGGCAGCCGGCAGCGCAGTCGTGAAGATGGGAGGCACAATGCTCCTGGCGACTGTCACAGCAGCAACAGAAGTAAAGGAAGGCACAGATTTCCTTCCTCTCCAGGTCGACTACAAGGAGAAATATTATTCAGCAGGCCGTTTCCCTGGCGGATTCATGAAGAGGGAAGGCAAGGCGTCAGACTATGAAGTTCTCATCTCACGTCTCGTCGACCGCCCTATCAGGCCGCTCTGGCCGGAAGACTTCCACCTTGAGGTCTTCGTAAACGTGAACCTCATCTCAGCTGAGAAGGACATCCAGCCGGATGCACTTGCAGGCCTCGCAGCATCCTGCGCCCTTGCAACCAGCGACCTTCCGTTCCAGGGCCCTATCTCCGAGGTCCGCGTGTGCCGCATCAACGGAGAATTCAGGATCAACCCTAACTTCAGCGAAATGAAGGACTCCGACCTCGAGCTTATGGTCGCAGCAACCGAAGAGAACATTATGATGGTTGAAGGCGAGATGAACGAGGTCAGCGAAAAAGATATGCTCGACGCAATCAAGTTTGCGCACGAGGAGATCAAGAAGCACTGCCGCATCCAGAAGGAACTCATCAAGGAGTGCGGTACAGAGGTCAAGCGCGACTATCCTCACGACCTTGAGGACGAGGAGCTCAAGAAGGCTGTCCACGACTTCTGCTACGACAAGTGCTATGCTCTCGCAAAGGCAGCAAAGCCTAAGCATGAGCGTGAGGACGGCTTCGCAGCCATCAAGGAGGAATTCCTCGCAACCATCCCTGAGGAGGAGCTCGAGGAGAAGGCTCCGCTCGTTGAGCGCTACTACCACAATGAAGAGAAAGAGGCTATGCGAAACCTCATCCTCGACGAAGGCATCCGTCTCGACGGCCGTGTCTGCAACGAGGTGCGCCCTATCTGGTGCGAGGTGGACTACCTGCCTTGCGCACACGGAAGCGCAATCTTCACCCGTGGCGAGACTCAGTCCCTCGCAACAGTGACCCTCGGCACAAAGCTCGATATGAAGGAGCACGATGAGGTTCTCATCCAGGATGAAGACCAGTTCGTCCTCCACTACAACTTCCCGCCGTTTGCAACAGGTGAGGCAAAGGCACAGCGCGGTGTCGGCCGTCGTGAGATCGGCCACGGCAACCTCGCGATGCGCGCCCTCAAGCCGGTTGTCCCTATGGCTCCTGAAAATCCGTACGCAATCCGCGTCGTCTCCGATATCCTCGAATCCAACGGTTCATCTTCAATGGCTTCCGTATGCGGCGGCTGCCTCGCACTTATGGATGCGGGCGTGAAGATCAAGAAGCCTGTGGCAGGTGTGGCAATGGGCCTTATCACAGACGCTGAGCGTCCTAACGACCGCTACGCAATCCTCACCGACATCCTCGGCGATGAAGACCACCTCGGCGATATGGACTTCAAGGTCACCGGTACAAAGGACGGTATCACCGCAACCCAGATGGACATCAAGGTCGACGGCCTCAGCTACGAAGTGCTTGCAAAGGCACTCGAACAGGCACGCCAGGGCCGTATGCATATTATGGGCGAGATGATGAAGACCATCAGCGAGCCTCGCGAAGACTACAAGCCGTTCGTTCCGCGCATCATCCAGATCGAGGTTGCAAGCGAATTCATCGGCGCAATCATCGGCAAGGGCGGCGAGACCATCCAGGCAATGCAGAAGGAGACCGGCACAACCATCACCATCAATGAAGAGCCTCGCGACGGCGGCATCACTGTCGGTGTCATCGACATCTTCGGCGAGAACAAGGAAGGTATGGATGCGGCTCTTGCAAGAATCAAGGCCATCACCACAGTGCCTGAGGTCGGCGAAGTATACCACGGCAAGGTCGTCAGCATCCTCGAGTTCGGTGCATTCGTAGAGATTCTTCCTGGCAAGGAGGGCCTTCTCCACATCTCCGAGCTTGACTGGGCCAAGACTGAGAAGACCGAGGACGTTGTCAACGTCGGCGACGAGGTCGATGTCAAGCTCCTCGAGATTGACGCGAAGACCGGCAAGTACCGTCTCAGCCGCAGGGCTCTCCTCCCTAAGCCGGAAGGTTATGTCGAGCCTCAGAAGAAGCCTCGCACTGGCAACGGCAACGGTGGCGGCCGCAGCAACGGCGGCAACCGCCCCAACGGTTCAAACCACGGAAGGGACGGTCAGAAGAAGCCTTTCAACAAAGGCCCGAAGAAATCAGAATGACAACTGACTGATAATTAGACGACAGCGACGGAGTTCCGTCGCTGTTTTTTTGTATATTTGTCTCGTTATGAAAAAGATACTGCTGATTCTCACTGCTATGACACAACTGACAGGATGCACCGCCCGGAACCGCGGCGACATCACCTCTTTCCACTATGACCGCCAGGGGAGCGCGATGGGCTCAGCGCTGAGCTACGACGCGAAACTTATGGATGACGGCACTGTCTGTGTGACTGTCATAAAAGGTATGAAGGACAGTTCCTATGTCTGTGGCAGGGAGACGATGGAGGACCTCGCCAGGATCGTTGACACCTACGGCCTTGGCCGGCTGAGGAAGCACTACAAGCCTCTCGGCAAGGTGCTTGACGGCTCATCCTGGGGATTGTCGGTCACCTACAGCTCCGGTGCGGAGATTGTTTCCGACGGATACGCCAGGACACCGCGCAGGCTCCGGGATGCCGCAGAGGCTGTGGCGAACTATTTCGAGCAGTGGGCGTCTGTTCCGTCCGCTGACAAGGTTGAATGGTTCTTCTACCGCCACGGCAACGGGATGGTCAAGGATTCGGGCCGCAGCTATCAGGCTCACCTGGACAGCGGGGGGATTACCGAGATTATCCTCGATGAGTGTTTCCCTTCCGAGAAGACGATAAGGACTGAGGACCGAAGGGTCTTCACTGACCTTGCCCGTATCATCAAGGAGTACAGGATGTATGAGTACAAGGGATTCTATGAGCCTGATACAGAGGTGACGGACGGCAGCAGCTGGTCGCTGCAGGCTGATTGGCCTGACGGTACCGGAATCAATGCGCACGGCTATGTGGTCTGGCCGGAGGGCAGCAGGGAGGCTTTCGATGCGGTGGAGAAATATTTTGATTTCTGGCGCGGGATTCCTGTACCTGCTTCAAAGACAGTGACTGCCGGGGAGATCGACGCTTTCCTTGAAAAGTGGAGCGCCCCGAAGGGTGCCCTGACCTCTTTCCGCTATGAGCGCTGTCAGGGCGGCGACTGCGAGGTCTATTATATGACTTCCAATCCGGAATACAATTTTGAGACTGCCTATCGCCGGACTATGGGCAGCTATGCCGGCTGGAGCTATGTGATTCCTTACGACGGCTTTGCTGAGAAGATTGCCGGGATGGTGGCTGCGGGACGCTTCAGTTCATATCCGCAAACTTCTCCGGACCGGGAGGACAAGAACCGTGACCGCTGGCTTGTGGAGGTGGAGTATGACTCCGGCGACAGGATTCAGGTCGTTGAGTATATTGATGATTCCAGCCTCGCTGAGGCTGAGTCGGTGCGGGCTCTTGTGACGGAGCTGCTCGATGCCAGAATGGAGAGGATAGGGAAGGATATCCGCCCGAACGAGTATTCCAAGACAACTTACGGCGCCGATGGCAAGCCCCTCAGACGCATCGACTACACCGGTGACGGCATAGTCCGCGGCGGCGAGGACTTCACATCCCCCGTACCCCTCGACTTCTGATAATAAAACAAGAGGCTGACCGGAAGGTCAGCCTCTTGCATCTTGCCCGAACGGCGAAGTTTACTTCGCCAGTTCGCTGAGTTTCTCGCAGAGAGCGTCGAGGCTCTCGAGGAGCTCAGTTCCGATACCGTTATAATAGGTTTTCAGTTTGACATCTTTTGCAGGATGGTTGACCTTCGCAAAGAGAGAGTCTGCCAGGTCGCTGGCTTCGTTGATAAGCACCTCCACCTGTGAGAGGTCCTTTTCAGGGTGCAACATAGCGAAGAGGAGGCAGTCTTCGACGAAATCGCCGACGAGGAATTCAATATCCTTCTTGATAACGCGTAAATTCATATCCTTTGTTTTTTATGCGGTGCAAAGATAGTCAAATTTTACAAACTGATGATTCCTTTCTTCTTTGAGAGTCCGAGGCCAGGCTTGTCATCCAGAGTGATGCGGCCGTCAACGAGCTTCATTCCGTCGAAGCAGTCATTGCCGAGGAGGTAGTTGCCGTCGAGGTCGGCCCATATGACCTTAGGTGAGATCTGAGCGGCAGCGGAGATTGCCACTGAGGTTTCAGTCATACATCCCACCATCAGCTTCATATGGTTCTGCTCTGCCATAGTGATCATCTGTCTTGCCTCCCAGAGGCCCGTGCACTTCATCAGCTTGATGTTGATGCCGTGGAAAGCGCCCTTGAGCTTAGGGATGTCGGTCAGGCGCTGGCAGGATTCGTCAGCTATCACAGGGAGCGGGCTGCGCTCTGTGATCCAGGCGATCTCGTCGAGGTTGTACTTGCTCATAGGCTGCTCGATCATCTCCACGCCCTTCTCCTTGAGCCAGTGGATCATATCGAGAGCGTAGTACTTGTCGGTCCATCCCTGGTTGGCGTCGATGACGATCGGGCGGCTGTCGCGTGCGCGGATGAGGTTGATCATACGCTTGTCCTCAGCTTCTGTCATACCGAGCTTCACCTTGATGAGCTTGTTCCAGGAAGCTTCCTCGATCTTGGTGTTGACCATTTCGTCAGAAGCGTCGTAACCGATGGTGTAGCAGGTGTAAGGGGCATCCTTCGGGTTGAATCCCCAGATCTTCCACCAAGGCTGGCCGAAGATGTTGCCCACGAGGTCGTGGAGCGCGATGTCGATGGAGGCCTTCGCAGCTGTGTTGTTGGTGGTCAGCTTGTCCACGGCCTTCATTATGTCTTCAATCTGGAACGGATTGTCGAACTTAGGGAGCACGCTGTCGATGACCTTCTTGTAGAACTCGTGGCAGGAAGCCGCGGTCTCGCCGAGGTATGGAGGCATAGCGGCCTCGCCGTACCCGCTGTAGCCGTCCCAGGTGAGCTTGGTGATGACGATAGGGGTTGTGGTGCGCGATGAACCTGAGATTGTGAAGGTGAACTTCATAATGCCTGTGAAGTCCTCCCAGTCGAGTTCAAGTTTCTTGCTGCCTGATTTCTTTGCGGCGCCTGCGCTCTTTGCGAAGAGGTCTGACGGGTGCCAGAGTGCAGCTCCTGCTGTCAGCAGGCCTGCGGTCTTGAGGAATTGTCTGCGGTCGCTCATATTATGATTGTTTTGTTATTTTACGAAATAGTCCGGACTCTGCGCTACTGAGACAACGCCCTTGCCGCAGTCCTGGTTGCCGATGATGCGTGCTGCGCGGATGATCTTGCGGCTGTAGTAGTCAGGAGCGTTCTCGTCAGCCACATTGTTGATGCGTACAGCGCCTGCGCAGTGGATGATCATTCCGTCGCCCATATAGATGCCGACGTGTGTGATCCTTTCCGGCCTCTCTTCGGTGGCTTCGCGGCCGAAGAATACGAGGTCTGCCGGCTGGAGGTTGTCATAGCCCTGGCTGACATCGACCGGCTCGCCGGTCTTGTACTGTTGTGAGGCGTTGCGGAGGGTGAGGTAGCCGTTGAGGTAGTAGACTGTCTTGGAGAAGCCGCTGCAGTCCATTCCCTTGATGGACGTTCCGGCCCAGAGGTAAGGGATTCCGACGAACTTCTTCGCTGTTTCGAGGATTGCGGCGCGTGCTGCGTCGATCTGCGCCTGTGATGCGTCAGCAGGGACAACCGCTGTCCTGCTGCCTGCCCAGGTCTCGAAGTCCTCCACGTCTGCGGAAGGTACGAATGCGGTCTTTCCGGAAGGAAGGATGACCTCGGTGAACTTGCCGGTTGTGCCCTTGTACTGGGCGATGCATCCCCAGACACCGTCACAGACGTGCTGTGATTCCTCCTTCGGTTCTTCGAGGAAGAAGGTGTAGTAGCTTGTCACGATGACTCTCTTCGACCCCTTCCAGGCATCCAGCTCTTCCGGAGTCACAACTTTCACTGCTATGTCGTTGACCCAGGCCTTGTAGCCGTCCGGGGTCTCGACGTTGACCCAGTAGTCGTCTTCGGGTGCATAGTGGAATTTCAGAGGGGTCCCCATCAGTGCCTGTGTGCCGAGTTCGGCGGCATAGTCGGGATCTTCGCGCATATTGATGACTGAGAGAGTGGCCAGCGCTACCTGGTTGAGTTCCTTGTATTCGGGTTCGGTGCTTTCGGACCCGCCTTTTTCAGGGCTGTTGCAGCTGAAGGCGACCATTGCGCACATCGCCAGTGCCAGAAGTCTTTTCATAGGTTTGGAGTTAGAGTTGTATTTAGTGTTCAACTAACAAATATAACGAATTTATTACCTTTGTGCAAGAAAATCGGGCTGCGATGACACAATCGGGACGCTATAATTCTTTTGCCGGCTATTTCAAGGAGAGGTACGGCTGCAGGCTTCAGAAACTTGTGGTCGACGCCGGTTTCACCTGCCCCAACCGTGACGGTTCGCTCGCCCGCGGAGGCTGCACCTTCTGCGACAACAATGCCTTCCATCCCAACTACAGCACCCCGGACAAGAGCGTGACGCAGCAGCTGGCAGAAGGGATGGAGTTCCACAAGGTGCGCTATGCCCGCGCTTCGAAGTATCTTGCGTATTTCCAGCCCTATACAAATACCTATGCACCTGTATCCCGCCTGCGCGGGCTGTATGAGGAGGCGCTTGCATTCCCTGATGTCGTCGGCCTGGCGATAGGCACCCGCCCGGACTGCCTCGGCGCTGACGTGCTGGACTGTCTCGCAGAGATCCGCAGCCGCGGCAAGGTGGTGTTCCTTGAGATCGGCATCGAGTCGTGCTATGACTCCACCCTTGACCACATCAACCGCCGCCATTCCTTCGCCCAGGCTGTGGAAGCGGTGAACGAGGCCTCTGCAAGGGGTCTTCTGACTGGCGGCCATTTCATCTTCGGCCTGCCCGGAGAGACGCGTGAGATGATGATGGAGGCTGCGGAGAGGATAAACGCCCTGCCGCTGGACAGCGTGAAGTTCCACCAGCTGCAGTTCATACGCGGGACCCGTATGGAGCAGGAGTTCGCAGAGCACCCTGAACGCTTCGTGACCTGGAACCTCGACGGCTATATTGACTTCTTCATCGACTTCCTGACAAGGCTGCGCCCCGACCTCCGTATCGAGCGCTTCGCCGGCGAGGTCCCGCCGCGTTTTGTCTCGTCCACCCCGTGGGGGCTCGTGCGCTACGCTGAGATGGTCCAGATGCTTGAGCGCAGGCTGGAGGAGAGAGACGAGAGGCAGGGCTCACGATATGCGCCCGCGCACGCATAAACAGAATCTTTTTGCGGATTTTTTCATACATTTGCAGATTATATCTAATTTGCGATAAATGGAATCCGACAAAATTGTTATGGAAGGTCTGACATACGACGACGTACTGCTCATTCCCGCCCGTTCTGAAGTTCTCCCGAGAGAGGTTGACATCAAAACCTGGTTCACCCGCGACATTCCGCTCCACGTGCCTATCGTCTCCGCGGCGATGGACACTGTGACCGACGCAAACCTGGCCATCGCCATCGCCCGCGCCGGCGGTATCGGAGTGATCCACAAGAATATGCCTATCCATATGCAGATGGATCAGGTGCGCAAGGTCAAGCGTGCTGAAAACGGAATGATCTATGACCCAGTGACAATCTCTGTCGAAAGCAATGTGGGCGGCGCACTCCGTCTGATGGCGGAGAACCATATCGGCGGCATTCCTGTTGTTGACGCCGGCAACCGTCTCATCGGCATCGTCACCAACCGTGACCTCCGCTTCCAGGACAACCTCTCGACCCCGATCAAGGATGTGATGACCTCAGAGAACCTCATCACCGTAGGTCCTAAGACCACAATCCCTGAAGCGACCGAGGTGCTCCGCAAGAACCGCATCGAGAAGCTCCCTGTCGTGGATTCCGACAACCGTCTCGTCGGCCTCATCACTTATCGCGACATCTCCAAGATCAAGAACAACCCTATCGCCAGCAAGGACGACCGCGGCAGGCTTCTCGCGGCAGCGGCAGTGGGCATCAACTCCCACAGCTGCGAGGATGTGGAGAAACTTGTCAGCGCAGGTGTGGACGCAGTGGTGCTCGACACAGCCCACGGCCACTCTGTCGGCGTTCTCAATACAATCAGGAAAATCCGCGCTGCATTCCCTGACCTTCAGATCGTGGCAGGCAACATCGCCACAGCGGAGGCGGCGCTCGCTCTCAAGGAGTGCGGAGTCGATGCTGTCAAGGTCGGCATCGGTCCGGGCTCGATCTGCACCACCCGCATCATCGCCGGCATCGGCGTACCTCAGCTCACGGCAGTGATGAACACCAGCAACGCCCTCAAGGGCTCAGGCATCCCTGTGATCGCTGACGGCGGTATCCGCTACTCTGGCGATATCGTGAAAGCCCTCGCTGCAGGCGCCGGTACAATTATGGCTGGCTCGCTCTTTGCAGGCGTCGAGGAAGCTCCGGGCGAAGCCATCATCCTCAATGGACGAAAGTTCAAGTCCTATCGCGGAATGGGTTCGCTGGAAGCAATGCAGAAAGGTTCAAAGGACCGCTATTTCCAGGATATGGAGGAGGACATCAAGAAGCTCGTGCCGGAAGGCATCGTAGCCCAGGTGCCTTACAAGGGCGCTCTCGCCGAGGTGATCTACCAGCTCATCGGCGGCCTCCGCGCAGGAATGGGATACTGCGGCGCGAAGAACCTTGAAGCGCTTCGTGAAGCCAAGTTCGTGAAGATCACCGCTGCCGGTATGGCCGAGAGCCATCCGCACGACGTGACCATCACCCGCGAGGCTCCGAACTATTCAAGATAAAATGATTTGAAATGAAGAAACTTTTCTCTTTTGCCGCTGCGGCCCTCATCGTATGTAACGCTGCGATGGCCCAGAAGTACGACGGCGGTCTGGTGGACAGAACCGTGGCCCTTGTGGGCAACGATGTCGTGATGCTCTCAGACATAGAGGCCGAGGCACAGATGATGCGCCTCCGCGGCCTTGCTGTCGACCGTGCAGCACGCTGCGAGATTTTCGAAGACAATCTCACCGCGAAGCTCTTCCTCACCCAGGCCAAGCTCGACTCCCTGACTGTCAATGAAACCCAGGTTGAGGCAGCGCTTGACCAGCGGCTCAACGAGGTGATGACACAGCTCGGCGGCGAAGCGGCGACTGAGGATTATTTCGGCAAGCCTCTTTACAAACTCCGCGAGGAGTGGCGTTCCACACTCAGCGACCAGTCCCTCATCCAGCAGATGACGGGCAATGTCCAGCAGGATATCCCGCATCTTACCCCGAGGGATATCCGTCAGTTTGTGGCTGACACCCCTGAGGAGGACCTTCCGATGGTAAGCACCCGCTACCGCATCCGCCAGATCGGCCTCTATCCTGACAAGGAGGCGGCCAATCTTGCAGTCAAGGAAAAACTCATCGGTCTGCGTGAAAGGGTCCTCAACGGCGAGAAGTTCTCAACGCTTGCCCGTCTCTATTCCGAGGACCCGGGCAGCGTCAACAAAGGCGGCGAACTCGGAATGGCTTCGAAAGCAATCTTCTGGCCGGTGTTCTCAGATGCTGCGATGTCCCTCAAGGAGGGACAGGTGTCGCAGGTGGTCGAGACTCCTGACGGGTTCCACATCATCCAGCTCATCGCACGTGACGGCGATATGTTCAACGCCCGCCACATCCTCATAAAACCTCAGTATACAAGCGAAGACCGTAACAGGGCCTTCAGCAAGCTCGACAGTATCCGCCACCAGATCCAGGTGGACAGCCTCACTTTCGAGGATGCTGCACGGAGATTCTCAGAAGAGCGTCTCAGCGCAACCAGCGGCGGCCTGATGGCTGACGAATACACCGGCTCCTCATATTTCGAGAAGGACCAGCTCAAGCCGGCCGATTACAACCGCCTCCGTTCGATGCAGGAGGGTGACATCTCCGAACCGTTCGAATCTCTTGACAATGAGGGCCGCGACGGCAACACCATCTACAAGATTCTCTATCTTGAGAAGGTGATTCCTTCCCACACAGCCAATTTCAAGGAGGACTTCTCAATCCTTCTGGACGCAGCGGACGCAAAGAATGCAGCAGAGGCTGTTGACAAGTTCATCAAGGAGAAGCAGAAGAGCACCTATATAGTAATAGACCCTCTCTTCAAGGAGTGTGACTTCAAGAACGACGGCTGGATCAAATAGGCTATGTCTTTCGTCCGGAGGATCATACTCTCGACAGCACTTCTATTTGCAGTTCTGACTCCGCTGCGCGCGCAGCAGCAGGCGGCAGAGGACAGTCTGTTCTGGCTTGTGCAGGCAGACCGCGCCCAGCAGCTCATCAAGTACGGAATGACCTACCGCCTTGTCCAGGGCAACGCCCGGTTCCTGCACAACGACACCTATCTCCTCTGTGACTCCGCCTCCTGGAATGTGGACAACCACGTCATAGAGGCCTTCGGCCACGTGCAGGTCATCCAGGACAACACGATGCTCCGCAGCGAGGAACTCATATATATCATCGACCAGAATCTGGCGAAGTTCCGAGGCGGCCTGGTGGAACTCTTCGACAAGGAGGGGAACACATTGAGGACCAACCAGCTGGAGTACAACACCAAGGACAGCACCGCCGTGTTCACAGGCGGCGGCGCGATGAAGGACAAGGACGGCAACGTGATCGAAAGCCGGCGCGGCACCTACGACGCCGGACTCAAGACATTCACCTTCGAGGACCAGGTCGAACTCTTTATGGACACCATAAAGATCAAGACCAACGACCTGCGGTACCTCACTCAGGAGGAGAAGGCATATTTCGGGGTCAACACATATATGTGGCGTGACGCCGGTTTCCTGAAGGCTGATGCCGGATGGTATGAGAGGGGCACGCAGATGGCATACTTCTCCAACCGCGTCTTTATGAACAACCCGGACTACGAGGCGTGGGCCGACGAGCTCTATTTCGACCAGACCACAAGGGACGTGGACCTGTACAGCAACGCACAGCTGCTTGACACCGTCAACCTTATGGTATGCCTCGGCGACCATATCCTCTATAAGCCGGACACTGACTCCACCTTTGCCAGCGGTATCCTGACCGACAACCCTGCCGTGGTCTACTACGGCGAGAACGAGAATCACGAGGTCGACACTCTCTATCTGCGCGCCGATTCGATATTCGTCTATTCCGTGCCGATGTGCGGCATCGATTCGGTTGAGAAGGTGAATGCGGCCAAGCGCATAGAGGATATAATGTTTGACGCTATCGGCAAGAAGCGTGCTGACGAAGCCGCGAGCCGTGAGCAGGAGAACATAGAGAAGATGCGCAAGGTGGGCAAGCTGCCTCCTGAATGGCTTGAGCTTCAGCAGAAGGCCGAGGCCGATTCCCTTGCGGCGCTTGCGGCAAAGGCTGCTGCAGATTCGCTCGCAGCGCTCGGACAGCTGCCTGATTCCTTGAGTGCAGTCAAGGAGAAGCTGAGTCTTCCGGACAAGGAGTCCCCGCCGCTTGACAGCATCGGCGCCGCCCCGGACAGCATCGGCGCGGCAGCGGCAGATTCGGTTGAGGTCGGTTCAGATGCGGCCGTGGCGCTGCGCGACTCTACGCCGGTCCGTCACCTGAGGGCATACAACAATGTCAGATTCTACCGCTCGGACCTGCAGGGCGCCTGCGACTCGCTGGTCTTCACCGAACTGGATTCGGTGGCGCGGCTGTATAACCGTCCCGTGCTCTGGAACGCCGTCAAGAATCAGCTCTCCTCTGAGGAGATGATGCTGATGATGAAGGACGGTCAGGTCTTCCGCGGAAGTATGGTGACGGATGCCTGGATGATATCGCAGGAGGACTCGATACACTTCAACCAGATAAAGAGCACAGAGATGCTGGGTTATTTCCACGAGAACCAGCTGTACCGCTTCGACGCCCTCGGGGGCGTGAGCGCTGTGTTCTATATGGCGGAGGAAGGGTCAGTGACAACCATAAACCTCAAGGAGGCGAAGATGATGACCGCCGCCATCAAGGATGGCAACGCGCAGAGGCTTCTTTATATGGAATCCATCAAGAGCGATGCCTACCCGGTAGGCGAACTTGTGCCTGAGAAGCAGAGGCTCAAGGATTTCGAATGGAGGGGCGGGGAGAGGCCTGTGGACCGCAACGCCATTACTGACAGAACGATAAAGCCTACGGAGGCCTATAAGTACAAAGGCATCCACCAGCCGCGCTACCGCGAGGTGGACAACTATTTCGACAACTATATGTCGGAGCTGCTGATGAAGCTCGAAACTGAGCGTATCCAGCGTCAGGAGGAGGAACGCCAGCGGCGTGAGGCCGAGGAGGCTGAGGCTGGAGCAGTTGGGACTGAAGCGGCCGCTGCCGACAGTGCGGGCATAGCCGCCCTGCCGGTGGAGATGACTCCTGCAGCGGACAGCATTGTCGCTGTCAGCGATTCCGCTTATGTGGCCGCAGTTGTCGAGAAACTCGAGGCTATCGCTGCAGATTCCGGCCGGACTGTGAAGGACAGCGATGAAGAGGGTTTCGTGCCGGCAGAAGTACAGGAGGCAGTTGAGACAATCTCCCGCGAGGATCTCTTCCTGAAGCAGGAAGCAGCGCAGAAGACTCTGACCCGTGCCGAGAAAAGAGCGGTAAGGAAGGCTGAACGGCAGGCGAGGAGAGAGGCAAGACGGCTGGCCCGTGCAGAGCGGCGGGCGGAAAGGCGTGCTGCAAAGACGGAGTCTGAATGACAGATAAAAAAAGAGGTCCGCGAGGACCTCTTTTCATTTATTGGAGTCACCTGTTAGTAACCAGGGTTCTGCTGGATTTCAGGGTTGGTGTTGATCTCAGACTCTGCAATCGGGAGAAGCATATGGAAACCGTAGGTAGGGTCGTTCCTGTTGAATGAAGCGCCACGGGTATTCTTTGGCTTTGTACCGAATGACCAGGCGTCGTCCTCGAACTGGACGGTTACGTTCTGACGCATTGCCTCGTAGAACAGCTTGCCTTCGCCAAGCATCTCACGGCGGTACTCCTTGTAGATCTCATCAGCTGAGACGTTGTCCTTTGTCCAAGGAGTATAGTCAGGATTACGCTTTGCAATCGCATTCAGGTAGTCAGCTGCTTTAGCCTTGTCGCCATTGCCACGTACCAGAGCCTCTGCTGCGAGCAGGTAGACCTCTGAAAGGCGGATGACCTTGATGTTGACTGCAGTTGATGTAGACTTGCCGTCACCTGCAAGATTGATGTCGCCGCTGTACTTGTAGCAGGCATCCTTCCAGTAGCTGCGGGCTTCGTCGCCGTGCATATGGTCATAATCCATGATGTTCCAGCGTACGTCATTCTCGGCCATTATGTTGTGCCAGTATTCACTTACATAGAGGTTGCCGTAAGCTGAAGAGCTTCCGTGTGCCCTCTTGCGGAAGTAAATGCCGATCGAGCTGCCGCCGAGGTCGCCCTCGTTAGGGTAGATGGCGAGCTCGAGGACGGATTCCTTGCCCTGCTGAGTCTTCCAGGAACCAGTCCATTCCGATGGAGAGTAGAGGCTGTACTTGCCGCTGTTGATGACATTGTCAAAGCAGCTTGCTGCGGCCGAGAAATTGTCCATATACATATAGACCTTTCCAAGGATAGCCTGGTTTGCGTAGTAGTTTGCATATCCGAGGTTGCTGCTCTTTGAAAGGAGCGGAGCGGCCTCAGTGAGGTCAGCGACAATCTGAGTGTAAACTTCCTTTACAGTGTTTCTCAGGAGTTGCGCCTTTGCATCGACAGGTTCAGTGACGACTGCGATTCCCCAGGATGCGCCGTTGTCCATATTGTATGGCTTGCCGTAGAGACGGACCATTTCGAAATGGAGAAGTGCGCGGATTGTGAGGGCCTGGCCGAGGATGTCGTCAAGGGTAGAGCTGTTGGTGCCTTCATTCTTCATCTCATTGATGTTCTCAATGATGTTGTTGGCCTGAAGGATTGCATTGTAGCCTGATGACCAGATTCCTGAATAAGTGTTGCTTGTGATGGAGTGGTCATAGTAGTAGAGACCGTCACCGCCGAAACCGCCGGTATAGATTGTGAAGTCACCTCCCTTGGCGTCACCGATGAGGAGAAGGTTGTTGCCGAAAAGGCTTGAGCCGGTCAGTTTGCTGTACAGACCGTTCAGCATGATCTGGGCATCCTCTGCGTTTGAGATACAGGTGGAGGCATCTGCCTGATGTGTTGGAGCCACATCGAGAAATCCTTCGCAGGATGTCAGTGCCAGAGCGCAGACCAATGAAAGTACGATTGATATCTTTTTCATGTTCCAATTATCTTTAAGTTCGATGGCAATTGCTAGAAGCTGAATTCAAGACCGAAGGTGTAGGTCTTTCCGATAGGAGTTTCCCAACCTCTTGTACTGTAAGTGTTGACTTCAGGGTCGGCAATCTTGTACTTTGAGAAAGTAAGAAGGTTTCCACCTGTGAAATATACACGTGCACCGCTGAGGCCGATGTGGCTGACAACTGACTTAGGAAGGTTGTAGCTGAGAGTGATGTTCTTGAGCCTGAGGAATGATGCGTCATAGAGGTGACGTGAGCTCTTTATCATTGCGTCCTCAAGGTCAATACCTCTGATGAGAGGCTCTGTTCCGCTGTGGTTGCTGTGTGTCCAGAGGTTTTCGAAGTAACGCTGGCCGCGGATACGGTTCCAGTAGTAACCGTCGTCTGCGATGTCTTTCTCAGCGCCGTCATAGAGGAGACCTCCGATCTTATAGATGAAATTCAGGTTGAGGCTGAGGCCCTTCCAGGAGAGGTCGGAGTTGAAACCGCCGTATACCAGAGGGGTGGCATCGCCTATGATGACCTCGTCAGCATCCTCATAGCTGTAGACAACGTTGCGTCCGTTGAGAGTTATGTCGGCGTTGTCATTGTTGGAATAATAGATAGGAGCACCTGTGGATTCTTCTACACCTGCATATTCGCGGCCGAAGAATGCCAGAGTAGATTCACCTTCACGGTAAACATATTTTGCACGGTCGTCACCTCCGGTCGGATCCCACCACTGGATATCCGCGCCGTCATACAGTTCGACGACTTTTGACTTGAGGAATGAGCCGTTCAGACCGACAGACCATTTCCAGTCGGTTGTCCTGATGATGTCACCTGCAAGCTCGAACTCGATACCGTGGTTGTTGATGACACCGACATTCTGGAGAGTTGAGCTGAATCCTGTGATGCGTGAGATTGGAACGTCCTGGAGAAGGTCCTTTGAATCACGGTTGAACCACTCGACTGTACCGGTGAGGCGGTTGTCCCAGAGGCCGAATTCGAGAGCGACGTTGGTGGTGTAGCTGGTCTCCCAGGAAAGGCTTGCATCAGCTGCATTGGCAAGGGCGCCGCCAGGGTTGGTCATATACTTGTACGCGTAGCTTGCAAGTGAGCGCCAGCCGTTGTTGCTTGAAGGAAGAGTACCGTTGACACCGTAAGATGCACGGAGACGGAGGTTGCTGATGACATCCTGATTCTGCATGAATGCCTCATTGCTGATTCTCCAGGATCCTGCCACTGACCAGAAGTTGCCCCAGCGGGTTTCAGGACCGAGGCGTGAGGAACCGTCACGGCGGTAGCTGCCTGAGAGGTAGTACCTGTTGTCATAGTTGTATTCAGCCTTTGAGAGGAGTGACATCATCGAGTTGCCCCAGCTGTAGCCGTTTGCATCGAGAGTACCTGCGGTGTAGACGGTATGGAGAGAGGCGACAGGGAGGTTGTCACCTGATGCGCGCATGAAGTCTGTGTCATTCTTCTCGGCTTCCCAACCGACCAGTGCGCTTACGTTGTGCTTGCCGAATTCCTTGTTGAAGTTCAGGGTTGAAGATGAGACGACCTTGCGGTAGTTCGTGTTCATCTCATTGACTGAACCGTGGGTCGACTGACCGTTGAAGTGCTCTGCGCTGTAGTAGATATGGTCGCGGACTGTGGTGTTGT
Organism: Bacteroidales bacterium; assembly: GCA_045599325.1. Taxonomy (GTDB): domain Bacteria; phylum Bacteroidota; class Bacteroidia; order Bacteroidales; family UBA932; genus Cacconaster. Next base: position 20,279 of record JAZRVT010000051.1, read on the forward strand.
CGAATGAGAATACTGAACGGAAATTCAGCCAGTCGGTGAACTTGATGGTCGCGGTCTCGCTTGCGGTGATCTTCATTGTCTTGGAGGTGTTCTCCCAGAGGTCGTTGTAGTAAAGAAGGTTCTGGGCGAGTGAATCGTAGCGTACGGTCCAAGGGTCACCGGTCTTGTAGTCATCCGGCCAGTAGAGAGGCCACAGGAGGTTGCGGGTCTGCATGAAGAAGTTGGATCCTGTGTTACGGGTATCGTTGTAACCTGACCTGTTGGTGTATGCAAGGCTGGCATTGGTCTGCAGTTCTACGAATTTGCCGACCTTCTGGTTCAGGTTGACACGGCCGCTGATACGGTCGAAGTCGTTTGCGAAGACACGGCCCTGGTCCTTGGTGTATGCGAATGAAGAGTAATATGTGCTCTTGTCTGTACCGCCGCTTACGCTGAGGTCGTAAGTCTGATAGACTGCTGTGCGGAAGTATGCGTCATCCCAGTCGAAGAAGACGATGTTTCCATTTCCGTCAACTCGCTTGAGCTGGCCGTCAGTCTTCGGAGTGATTGTGATATGACCGTAACGCTCAGTGTCATTCTTGGTGAGGTCATAACCGAACTTGTTCCACTTCGTGTTCAGCTGGCGGAGTGCATAAGAAGATGCGTATGCGGCATCCTCGCCGTCAGAAGTCTGATAATCCCAGAAAATCTGGTACATCATATCGACGTTGTCCTGAGCGGAAGCGATCTCGTAGTTATCGGTAGCCCATTCAGGAGTGATACCGACTGAAGCCTTGAAGGTGACTGTAGGACGTCCCTCTTTACCTCTCTTGGTATTGATGAGGATGACACCGTTTGCTGCACGTGAACCGTACAGGGCGGAAGCAGCTGCGTCCTTCAGGACTGTGATGGACTCGATATCGCTTGAGTTCAAAGTGGACATCACGTTGTTTGTAGAATAGGTGTAGTCGCTCATCTGGCCGGCATCACCTGAAATCACAGGAACACCGTCGATGACGTAGAGAGGTTCGTTGGATGCGTTCATTGAGCCGATACCGCGGATACGGATCTCGGATGCGGAGCCTGCCTGTCCTGAAGACTGGGTGATCTGCATGCCGGCAATCTTACCGGTAAGAGCCTGCTCGAACGATACGGTAGGCATATCCTTTATGGCTTCCTGCTTTACTACAGAAGCGGCACCTGTATATGTGCCTTTCTTTGCAGTACCGTAAGCCACGACCATCACCTCTTCCAGAGATTCGGCGTTAGGCTGGAGCACGGCGTCAATCCTTGCCCTTCCGTTCACGAGGACCTCGAGGTCGTTGAAGCCGATGGAGGAGAATACGAGAGTTGCGTTTGCCGGAACATTGTCGAGAGTGTAGGCTCCGTCATCCGCTGAGGCTACGCCTGTCATTGTGCCTTTGATGATCACGCTGGCGAATGGGATAGGCGAGCCGTCTGAAGAAGTCACTTTACCAGTGACCCTGTTCTGTGCGAAAGCGGTGCTGAATGTCAGCAGGGCCATCGCAAGTAGCATAATTTTCTTCATAAGCAGTTTTTTTGTTAAATATTTGGGTTGTTCAATAGTAGTCAGGGCGGTTGTTCTGCCTGAAAATTAGTCTTCTTGCAAAGGAATGATACAAATTTAACTAAAAATAATTTTGAATGAAAAGGGTAATTCCACAAAACTTTGTAGGAACTGCTGTATTTTTTTTCTATCTTTGTTGATACCTTTATAATTCAAGGCGAATTTTTTATTACAAATAACCTAATTATCTAACCAAAAACATCATTTATGAAGAAAGTATTGCTCCTTGCGCTTGCGGTATTGTCGCTCAATGTCGCATTTGCGCAAAACAAAGTCACGGGTAAAGTGACTTCTTCTTCAGATGGATCACCGATTCCGTTCGCGAGCGTTGTCGTGAAGGGAACAATGACTGGTGTCGCTTCGGCGGATGACGGTACTTATGTACTGACAAATGTCCCAAATGGCGCTACTCTGGTGTTCTCATCAATCGGCTTCAACGACCTTGAAGTCCAGGTGGCAGGCAGAAGCGTCATCGACGCAGCTCTCCAGCCAAATACAGAAGCCCTTGACGAGGTTATGGTCGTGGCTTACGGCACTGTCAAGAAGGGATCTTATTCAGGTTCTGCCGCTGTCGTGAAGCAGGACGCTATCAAGGACGCTCCGGTCGTCAGCTTCGAGCAGGTGCTCGCAGGTAAGGCCCCTGGTGTCCAGGTCGCTTCCTATTCAGGCCAGCCTGGTTCCGAGGCTCAGATCTCTGTCCGTGGTTTCGGCTCCTTCAATGCCGGCAACCAGCCTCTCTACGTCATCGACGGTGTCCCTGCAACAAGCGGTGACTATTCATCAGGAAACATCTCAACCAGTGCGATGAACTTCCTCAATCCTTCCGATATCGAGAGCATCACCATCCTCAAGGATGCTGCAGCTGCTTCCCTCTACGGAAGCCGTGCATCCAACGGTGTCATCCTCGTGACCACCAAGAAAGGAAAACAGGGAAACATCACCACCAACTTCAAGGCCAACGCAGGTTTCTCATATTTCGCATATGACAACTACCCTCTCGCAAACGACGAGGAGGCTGAGTATCTGCACAGGATGTCCTGGACCAACTACGCTAACATCGAAGGCCCGTCAGAGTGGAAGAGCTACGGCTCCATCGAGGCCTATGTCGACGAAATGGTCGAGGAGTACTATCCAAAGCAGGACTACAGCAAATACATCTACAAAGACTGGGAGGACGTCCTCTTCCGCACCGGTATCAGCCAGACCTACGACCTCAGTGTCTCTGGCGGTGGAGAAAAGGGCAGAGTATATGCATCAGTGGGCTGGACCGACCAGCAGGGTGTCGTCACCATCGACTACCTGAAGCGTTTCTCCACAACCATCAACGCTGAGGCTTCCCTCGCAAAATGGCTGAGAGTCGGCGCTACAATGCAGTACTCCTGGCAGTATCAGACTGGTCACCAGGACGGCTGGGCATCTAAGGACAACCCGTTCTTCATCTGGAAGGTCGCTCTGAACCCGAGATGGCCATACGCTTACAAGGACACAGGTGAACTCTACCTCAAGCCTTGGAACAGCGGCCTCTCAACAGTCAACCCTGTCGCTACCTATGAGAACCAGATCAACGACGCTTACCAGAACCGTCTCATCATGAAGGGCTGGGCAGAGGCAAGCTTCACAGACTGGCTGAAACTCAAGACCACCATCAGCGACGACTGGCTCTATGTACGTGACAAGTTCGCCTGGACCTACGGTCACCCTAACTTCTACGCTTACTCCGACATCGGAGGTTACATCGGCAACCGCCACCGCAACCTTGACCGTCTCGTAAGCTCAACGACCCTCACCTTCGACAACACTTACGGCAAGCACCATATCAATGCAATGGTCGGCTGGGAGGCTGAGAAGGAGAAATACTTTATGACCACTATCGGCAAGATCGACTTCTCATATATGGGTGCTACCGAGTCCTATCTCTCAACAGGTTACGACGGAGGTTACAGCTACACACGTGACTGCGCACTCCTCTCCGCACTCGGAAGCCTCAGCTATGACTTCGACTCCAAGTACTACCTCACCGGAACATTCCGCCGTGACGGTTCATCCCACCTTGCACCTGCAAAGCGCTGGGGTAACTTCTGGTCAGTATCAGGAAGCTGGAGATTCTCCAACGAGGAATTCATGAAGGATGTCTCCTGGATCAACGATGCGAAGATCCGTGGATCATACGGTACTTCAGGTACTCTGCCATCAGATCACTTCGGCTATATGGCACTCTATGACTACACTGGCTATGGCGACGAAGGTGCAAGCTATCCTTACACTCTCGGCAACGAAGAGCTCACCTGGGAGAAGAACCACAACTGGAACGTCGCTCTCGATGCATCTCTCTTCGACAGGGTCAACCTCACAGTCGAGTACTACAACAAGGTCACTACAGACCTGCTCCTTGACGCAACCATCCCTTCAATCACAGGTTTCTCTTCAACTCTGAGAAACATCGGCTCAATGCTCAACCGCGGATGGGAGATCTCCGTCAATGTTGACATCCTCAAGAACGTCAACAAGTGGAACCTCTCCGTAGGAGCTAACTGGAACACTCTCCACAATGAGGTTCTCGCACTCTCAGAAGAAGGTGAAATGATCACCGACACTCCTATCGTCTGGACTGCAGGCTACAGCTTCTACCAGTACCGCACCAGGAATTATCTCGGTGTATGCCAGCAGGATGACTATATGGGTTCAGGCCTCGAGAAAGGCTGGCCTATGTATGCAGAAGGCTCATTCTATGAGGCAGGTGAAACAGCTGACCAGACAGTCGTCCTGAAGGACGGCACTGTCATCAATGAGGGCCAGACAGTTCCTTGCGACACTTACAACTACTTCCCTACATCACGTGGAAACGCAAGCAACATGATTCTTGACGGTGTGACAGCTATTCCTAAGGCTTACGGTGGTTTCAACATCAACGCAGGCTGGAACGGCCTCACTCTCGATATGGCCTGGTCTTACAAGTACGGCCACTACATCTGGGATGAAGGTGTAGAGCAGATGGAAAGCGACGGTTACTACTGGACTCACAGAGGTATCGCAAAGGATCAGCTCAATGCCTGGACTCCGGAGAACACCGACACAAATGTTCCTATGCGTGTCGCTGACAACGGACAGGGCGGTTACTACTACTCCAGCAGATTCGCAAAGAAGGGTGACTACCTCCGCCTCAAGAACCTCACTCTCTCATACAGTCTTCCTAGGAATTTCACCAAGAAGATGAGCATGAGCAACGCGCGTATCTATGTTGCAGGCGCAAACCTCCTCACTTTCACAGGTCTTAACATTGACCCTGAAATCCAGGCAAGCGGCTACTACTACTACACAATGCCGGCTATGAGAACCGTGACATTCGGTATTGACCTTACATTCTAGTCGACTAAATTATTATGAGTATGAAAAAGATATTTCAGAATATAGCAATTGCGGCAGTCGCTCTCTTCAGCCTCACTGCCTGCCAGGGCTTTCTTGACACTGTCCCTACTGACTCAGTGGTTGACAAGAACGCTATGGTGACATTACCGGATGCCCAGGTGGCATGCAACGGTCTGTATACACCTCTCAAGTACTATACTCTCTACAGTACCTATGTTCCTTATATGGGTGACCTGCGTGCGGACAATATCTACCCTCGTCAGGCTGACGGAACCGGAGCTGTCATCTACACCTGGCAGTACGAATCCAATCAGAACTCCTATTTCGGAACATTCTGGGAAAGCTACTACAATGTGATCATGAGGTGCAACACCTTCCTTGAGAACATTGAGACCCTCGAGGCTTCAACCCCTGATGAGGAAGACGCAAAGGCAGACTACACAGGCCAGGCCTATGCAGTCAGGGCTCTCTGCTACTTCGACCTCGCCCGTCTCTACGGTCAGCCTTACACTTACGACAAGGGCGCTTCTCTCGGTGCTGCCATCGTCGCACACCGCGTAGGTCCTGACGAGGCTGCGGAAATGCAGCGCAGCACTGTCGCCGAGACTTATGACCAGGTACTCAGCGACCTTAACGCTGCCATCCCTATGCTCTCAAAGAGCAGGAGCCTCGGCCACTTCAACTACTGGGCAGCAAAGCTCTTCCAGGCAAGGGTATACCTCTATATGGGCAGGTACTCCGATGCTTACACTGCAGCAGTCGAGGTCATCAACAACTCTCCGTACAAGCTTGTGAGCGGTGCAGATTATCTTGACTACTGGGGTGAGGAAGACAACCTCGAATCAGTGCTCGAGCTCCCTATCTCCACAAACGGTGATATCGATGGCGACGGTGGTTTCTATACAATGTACCACAACCTCTGGTATGACGATGCAAATGCAGGCGGCAGCCTGATCCCTACCCTCAAGTGGCGCAACCTCTTCAAGGATACTCCTAACGATGTCCGCGCTCAGATGATTCAGTATGACGACCCTGCTACAGGTGCAAAGGGAACTGGTGAGTACTGGCTCAAGAAGTTCATCGGCAACAAGGACCGTCAGTTCACATTCCGTCGCAACAACCCGCGCGTGATGCGTATGACTGAGGCTTATCTGATTGCTGCTGAGGCTGCACTCGAGTCAAACAACTCAGCTGATGCAAGCAAGTATCTCAACGCTGTCCGCCAGCGCTGCGATGCAACTGCTCCTGCAGTCACTGCAACTCTCGACCTCATCCAGACCGAGCGCCAGAAAGAGTTCATCGGTGAGGGCCACCGCTTCTTCGACATTATGCGTCGTGGCGGCACCATCACCCGTGACAAGTCTGTCGATCCGCACGAGTTCGGTGGTGACTCCAAGTATCAGAACTCTATCAAGCCAGGTGACACCAAGGTTGCACTGCCTATCTCATCTGACCAGAGAGTATCTTACCCTTCACTCCAGCAGAACCCTGGATACAAGGACTAAGACTTACTGATTTAATTAAGAGGTCGACTAAGTCGACCTCTTTTTTTTGATGCGCGGAGCTCCGCAGCGGCAGAGGCAACTGCTGACAGAATTGCTGCGCATCCGCTCAACCGCAATGTATATCCTGAGATTACCTTTATACCATTACTTGCGATATTTATTACCATGGATCTCAAGTCGCCTCTCAGTGGCTCGAAGTGGCTGATAGTGGTGAGTCTCAGATTGATACCCTGGTGCCTGCTATAAAGACAGACAGAAGGGCAGTTGAGCAATGGCAGTCCAGCATATTTCATATAGACAAAGAGAACCTACGTACCGTTATCAGCCCAGTTGGAGAGAATGATCCAATCAAATACATTATGACTCGCCCTGGCGTTTCTTCAGGTGCAGAGGGTGCATCGGCTATTTTTGCACGTGGAGGTAATCTTGGCAATAACCTTATTACGTTAGATGGTGTCCGTATTTATGGATATAGTCATCTGTTTGGCTTGTCTTCAGCAATTTCTTCAAGCATTATATCTTCTATGGATTTTTGTCTTGGAGGATTTGACGGGGACAAGGGAGGGCTTACTGCTTCGCATATTTCCATCAATACTCCGAGTCTTGATTCTATTTTCAACGGTGAGACATCGGTTTCTAATAACTTCCTTGAGGCCACAGTCAATGCTCCAATTATAAAAGGTAAAGCATCAGTAATGGCTTCCGGGAGATGGTCTCCATTTGCTCTTGAGTACAATATTCTTAAAAATACATTCGATAAGGATAACAGAATGCCTGCTATTTCAATGAATGTATTTGATCTGTTTGCAAAAGCTGGAGTTCAAATTACATCTGCTGATGAAATATCATTCTCCTGTTTCTCTAGCAGTGACAATTATGCTATTGGTCTTTCTGGCGCTGACTATTTGCTTGGATGGCAAAATATGACAGGACATCTTTCATACAAGCATACTTCTAGTTGGATTACCCTGCTTGCGGATTTGTCCTACAATTATTTCAAAAACAATATAGATCATATTACCAATATAAATGGAATAGAGGAAATGCTCCGGTTGCAGTCGCGCATAGAAGAAGAGACGTTTTCCATCAAAGCGAAGCACACTCTATTCGGCGGGCATTTCACTCTTTCTGAAGGTTGTCAGTTGCAAAGTCTGGCAATGAGTCCTGGCGCAGCCAAAACGAACAATTCGGACTATGCAATCATTAAGCGTGCAGATTACACAGAATATACAACAAAACCTCTTATAGCCAGTGCTTTTATTGAAGCCCGGTTTCAGAACCGCTTTCTGAAAGTGATGGCCGCTTTCAGAAAGAATATCTACAATAACAGATCTTCTGATAGATTCAAAGCATATCAGTGCGAAGATCCTGAATTAAGCGCAAGAGCGGAGTGGTACTTAACGCCCAAGTTTGGGATTGCAGTCACTTTCGACGAAAGGGTTCAATATGACCACACTTTGGAGGGGTCACCATTGGGATGGCCGTTAGATTTGATTGTCCCTAGTACCAGGAAAATTAATCCGGAGCATGCCCGACAGTATTATGGCGGTTTCTTCTCATCAATTGCAGGACATCGCTTTTCAATGGGCGGTTATTGGAAGTCAATGAAGAATCTTGTATATTGTGCGAATGCTGAGAGTTTGTTCACCTCATCTGCACAAGGATGGAACGATATCGCTCAAGTTGGTCAAGGTACATCATATGGGTGTGAAACCCTGTATGAGGGCATCATTCCAGGTGCAGATTTTTCTTGGGAATTGGCTTATACTTGGTCAAAGACTGACCGAGTTTTCAAAAATATTAACAACGGCCTCCCATTCCCGGCAAAATTCGACAGGCGTCATATCTGCAATGCAAATCTAAGGTGGAAGAATTTAACGGCTACCATCACATATCAGAGCGGCCATTGGGAAACAATATCTGCTGGTCAGTATGATGGAATACTTCCTTATGGAAGGATTAGAATTGATGTATATGATACTACAAACAACTGGAGGATGCCAGAATATGTACGGTTTGACCTGAGTTATAAGATTGATTTCCGAACTACCGTTGAAGGTGGCAGGAAATTGAACCATAACCTTACGTTTGGCGTATTCAACCTTCTAAACAAGCGTAATCCATCAATGCTTGTGTATGACACTGGCGCAAATGGTTGGTATTATATATCCCTGTTCCCAATAATGCCAAGCATAAGATATTCTATAAAGTTTTGATTCAAAGGCTTCTAGTACCTGGATCTCAACTATGGCAGTCTTTTGCTGCATAATAAAAGCCGGCTGTTTAGGGCCGGCTTTTATCAGATTATGTCTCAGCAGGGCTTACTGCTGGTTTGCGAGACGCTTGTAGGTGTTGAGCCTCCACTTTGCGAACTCCTCAGTCTTTGCGAAGAGCTCTGCGGCATTCTCAGGGAATGACTTCATAAGGGAAGCGTAACGAACCTCGCCCTTCAGGAAGTCCTGGAACTTGCTCCAGTCAGGCTCCTTGCTGTCGAGGATGAACGGGTTCTTGCCCTGCTCCTCAAGCTGAGGGTTGTAGCGGTAGAGATGCCAGTAGCCGCACTCGACAGCTCTCTTCTCCTCAACCTGGCTGTGGCCCATACCGGCCTTGAGACCGTGGTTGATACAAGGAGAGTAGGCGATGATGAGTGACGGACCGTCGTATGCCTCAGCCTCCTTGAGGGCGGTGAGGGTCTGTGCCTGGGATGCGCCCATAGCAATCTGAGCGACATAGACGTAACCGTAGCTGATGGCCATCATTCCGAGGTCTTTCTTGCGTACGCGCTTTCCTGAAGTTGCGAACTTGGCTACAGCGCCTGCAGGTGTGGACTTGGATGACTGTCCGCCGGTATTTGAGTAAACCTCAGTGTCGAGGACGAGGATGTTGATGTTCTCGCCTGAAGCAAGCACGTGGTCAACTCCGCCGTATCCGATATCGTAGCCCCAGCCGTCGCCGCCGAAGATCCACTGGCTGCGGCAAGGGATGAAGTTCTGGAGTTCAAGGAGTTTCTTGCAGGTGTCGCAGCCGCATTCCTTCATCATAGGGACGAGCTTGTCGCACACTTCGCGGGTGATGGCCGCGTTGTTGCGGTTGGCAAGCCACTTGTCGAAGAGTTCCTTCATCTCGGATGAACAGCAGCTGCACTCGAGACCCTGCTGCATCAGAGATGCGACAGTCTCGCGTACTCGGTCGCTTCCCACGTGGAGGCCGAGACCGAATTCAGCGTTGTCCTCGAAGAGGGAGTTCTGCCAGGCAGGACCGTGTCCCTCGGCATTCTTGCAGTATGGTGATGATGGGAACGCAGCGCTGTAGATTGATGAGCAGCCTGTTGCGTTGGCAACCATCATCCTGTCACCGAATAGCTGGGTGATAGTCTTGATGTACGGAGTCTCACCGCAGCCTGCGCAAGCGCCTGAGAATTCGAACAGAGGCTGTGCGAAACCGAGGTTCTTGACATTCTGTTCCTTAGGTGCGACGTTGTCCTTGTAGCCTACGTTAGCGTGCATATAGTCATAGTTTGCCTGCTCGGCCATCTGTGACTCGTATGAAACCATTGTGAGAGCCTTTGCTCCACGCATACCCGGGCAGATGTCGGCGCAGTTGCCGCAGCCGGTGCAGTCTGCAGGAGATACCTGCATTGTGAACCTGTAGTCCTTGAATGCGGCGTTGCCCTGGATGCTCTTGATGCCTGCAGGGGCCTTTTCAGCCTCTTCTGCTGTCATAAGGAACGGACGGATCGCTGCGTGAGGGCAGACGAACGCGCACTGGTTGCACTGGATGCAGTTTGCAGGATTCCACTCCGGAACCTCCACTGCGATGCCGCGCTTCTCGTAGCAGGCTGTGCCTGCAGGGATGGTGCCGTCGACCATTGAGGAGAAGGTGCTGACAGGAAGGTCGTTTCCGTTCTGAGAAGCGATCACGTCAGCGACGTTGCGGATGAATTCAGGAGCGAGGCGACCGTAGTTCGCGTTGACGAACTTGCCGGTTGCTTCCTTCCAGCTTTCAGGGATTGCCACTTCTACATAGTCTCCGCCGCGGTCAACTGCAGCGTAGTTCATCTTGACGACGTTCTCACCCTTCTTGCCGTATGACTTGTCGATAGCCTTCTTCATATAGGCGACAGCCTCTTCGTAAGGGATGATGCCTGTGATCTTGAAGAATGCGCTCTGGAGGATGGTGTTTGTGCGGCCGCCGAGTCCGATTTCGGAAGCGATCTTTGTTGCGTTGATCAGGTAGAGCCTGATGTTCTTGTCAACGATGGTCTTCTTCACGAAGTCAGGGATGCGCTTGAATGTCTCTTCAGTGTCCCAGAGACTGTTGAGGAGGAGTGAACCGCCCTGCTTGATTCCCTTGAGGACATCATATTTATAGAGGTATGAAGGAACGTGGCACGCCACGAAGTCAGGGGTTGAAACGAGATAAGGTGCAGCGATAGGCTGGTCGCCGAAGCGGAGGTGCGAGCAGGTGTATCCGCCTGACTTCTTGGAGTCATAGTCGAAATAGCCCTGGCAGTATTTAGGGGTGTGGTCACCGATGATCTTGATGGTGTTCTTGTTGGCGCCGACTGTGCCGTCCGAGCCGAGGCCGAAGAACTTGCACTCGTAGGTGCCCTTCTTCACGATTGAAACCTCTTCCTTGACAGGGAGGCTCTTGAAGGTCACGTCATCGACGATGCCGATGGTGAAGCCGTTGCGAGGCTCGTTCATCTTGAGGTTGTCGAACACTGCGATGATCTGTGCAGGTGATGTATCCTTTGAAGAGAGGCCATAGCGTCCGCCGACGATGAGAGGTGCCTTCTCGCCGAGGTCTGCGATGACGTTCTTGATATCCATATAGAGAGGTTCTCCGATGGCTCCCGGCTCCTTGGTGCGGTCGAGGACTGCAATCCTCTTGACTGACTTAGGAAGGACGCGGAGGAAATACTTGGCTGAGAACGGTCTGTAAAGACGGACGGTGATGAGACCGAGCTTCTTGTCACCCTTTTCTGCGAGGTAGTCGATAGTCTCCTTGATTGTCTCGCAGACAGAACCCATAGCGATGATGACATCTTCTGCATCCGGTGCTCCGTAGTAGTCGAACGGGAGATAATGGCGGCCTGTGAGCTCGCTGATCTCGCCCATATAGCGTGCGACGATGTCAGGGACTGCGTCGTAGTAGGTGTTGCAGGCCTCGCGTGCCTGGAAATATACGTCAGGGTTCTGGTTGGTGCCCCTTGTGACAGGCTTGTTAGGGTTGAGAGCCTTCTCGCGGAATGCTGCAAGAGACTTGTCGCTTACGAGAGGACGGAGGTCTTCAGCCTCGAGGACCTCTATCTTCTGGATTTCGTGTGAAGTGCGGAATCCGTCGAAGAAGTGGACGAAAGGAACGCTTGACTTGATGGTTGAGAGGTGTGCCACCGCTGCGAGGTCCATTGCTTCCTGGACGCTTGCTGAAGCAAGCATTGCGAAGCCTGTCTGGCGGACGCTCATCACATCCTGGTGGTCTCCGAAGATGGAGAGTGCCTGTGCTGCGAGAGTGCGGGCCGATACGTGGAAGACTGTAGGGAGAAGTTCTCCGGCAATCTTGTACATATTAGGGATCATCAGGAGAAGACCCTGTGATGCGGTGAAGGTAGTGGTGAGGCTTCCTGCCTGGAGTGAGCCGTGGACAGCGCCTGCTGCGCCTGCCTCGCTCTGCATTTCAGTGACCTTTACAACTTCACCGAACATATTCTTCTTTCCGAATGCCGCCCATTCGTCAACGAGTTCAGCCATCGTTGATGAAGGGGTTATCGGGTAGATTGCCGCGTGCTCGCTGAAGAGGTAAGCCACGTGAGCGGCGGCGAAATTGCCATCACAGGTGATGAATTTCTTTTCTTTTGCCATAATCTGTTGATTGTTATGTAATTAGTATATCAGTTCCTTTGTCTGGCGGCCTGTGTTCTGACCAAGGCCAAAAATCATTCAAAGTTATGGATTTTTTCCTGCAAAAGAAAGAGAAATCCGCCACTTTTGGGTGGCGGAAGAGGCTTTTTGACATTGTGCGCGGGCCTTTACAGACCTGAGAGGAGAATGTCCGGGACTGTCTTCTTTATCAGTCCCCTGAGCACTGAGCCGGGACCGGCCTCAATGAATTCATCGGCGCCGTCCTCCACCATCCTCAAGACAGTCTGAGTCCAGAGGACAGGGCTGGTGAGCTGCATCAGCAGGTTCGCCTTGATGGCTTCCGGCGCAGTGTGCGGCAGTGCGTCAACGTTTTGATATACAGGGCAGGAAGGTGTCTTGAATTCAGTGTCTGCGATGGCTGCTGCAAGCTCTTCGCGGGCTGGTTCCATAAGAGGGGAGTGGAATGCTCCTCCAACCTTCAGAGGAAGCACCCTTCCGGCCTTGCGCTCTTTGATGGCAGCGCCGGCAGCGGCTACGGCTTCAATCCCGCCGGATATGACCACCTGCGCCGCGCTGTTGAAATTGGCGGGGATCACGATGCCCGCAGTCTCCCTGCAGATTTCAGAGATTACGTCGATGTCGCCTCCCACGACGGCGGCCATTGTGCCGGGCACAGCTTCGCAGCACTGCTGCATCGCTTTCGCGCGGAGGGACACGAGTTTCAGAGCATCTTCGAAACCCAGGGCGCCGGCGACTGTCAGGGCCGAGAATTCGCCAAGGGAGTGACCTGCGGCCATCTCGGGCGCGGCGCCTGCACAGAGAGCGGCGGCTACAGAATGAATGAAGACTGCTGGCTGGGTGACATCCGTGGCCTTGAGAGCCTCTTCGTCACCGTTGAACATTACATCAGTGATGCTGAAGCCGAGGATTTCATCGGCACGCCGGAAAATGGCCCTTGCCTGTGCGGAACTGTCCCACAGGTCCTTCCCCATACCCGGGAACTGTGAGCCCTGGCCCGGAAATACGTAAGCTTTCATCTTGTACTCCTGTGGGGAATCGAACCCCAACCTAAAGAACCGGAATCTTCAATTCTATCCATTAAACTACAGGAGCGCGGAGTGCAAAGTTATTGTTTTTCTTCAAGAAACCCACTATATTTGTAGATTATTTAAGACGACAGTTAAATCAAATAACATTTATGGCTCGCGAAATTAAATTCTCTCTCGTTTATCGAGATATGTGGCAGTCTTCCGGCAAGTACACCGGCAGAGTTGACCAGCTCAAGGAGATAGCCCCTGTCATCATCGATATGGGCTGCTTCGACCGCGTGGAGACAAACGGCGGCGCATTCGAACAGGTGCAGCTGCTTTACGGTCAGAACCCTAACAAGGCAGTCCGCGAATGGTGCGCTCCTTTCAACAAGGTAGGCATCCAGACTCATATGCTGGAGCGCGGTCTCAACGCTCTTCGTATGAACCCGGTGCCTGAGGATGTCCGTTTCCTTATGTACAAGGTCAAGAAGGCTCAGGGTACAGATATCGCACGTTCATTCTGCGGTCTCAACGACCACCGCAACCTCAAGGGCTCTGTAATCGGCGCGAAGAAGGGCGGTATGATCTCCCAGGTCGCTCTCTCGATCACCTACTCTCCAGTCCATACAGTTGACTACTATATGGGTGTCGTAGACAAGGTGGTTGAATACGGCTGCGATGAGATCTGCCTCAAGGATATGGCCGGCATCGGACGTCCTGCATTCCTCGGCAAGCTTGTCAAGTCGATCAAGAAGAAATATCCTGAGATCAAGGTCCAGTACCACGGCCACACAGGCCCTGGTTTCTCTGTGGCTTCAATGCTCGAGGTCGCACGCGCAGGCGCTGACTATCTCGATGTAGCAATCGAACCTCTCTCCTGGGGCAAGATCCATCCGGATGTAATCACCATCAGGGCCATGCTCAAAGATGCAGGCTTCAAGGTGAAGGATATCAATATGGATGCATATATGGAGGCCCGCGCCCTTACACAGAAGTTCATCGACGACTTCCTGGGCTACTACATCGAGCCTACCAACCACTATTGCTCATCACTCCTCGTGGGCTGCGGCCTTCCTGGCGGTATGATGGGTTCTATGATGGCTGACCTCAAGGGCTTCATGAGCGCTATCAATATGTCGCTCCGCAACCAGGGCAAGCCTGAGCTCACACTCGACCAGATGACAGTCAAGCTGTTCCAGGAAGTTGAGTATGTATGGCCTCGCCTGGGTTATCCTCCATTGGTGACTCCGTTCAGCCAGTATGTCAAGAACACCGCCCTCATGAACCTGATGCACACCCTCAAGGGTGAGCCTCGCTGGAAGACCATCGACCCTGACACAATGAACATGATCCTCGGCAAGACCGGCCAGCTCCCTGGCAAGCTTGCTCCTGAAATCGTGAAGATTGTCAAGGAGAAAGGTCTCGAGTTCTACACCGGCAACCCTCAGGATGCATTCCCTGACGATCTCCCTCGTTTCGAGAAGATGATGGAGGAAGAGGGCTGGGACCGCGGTCAGGACGACGAGGAGCTCTTCGAGCTTGCTATGCACGAGCGTCAGTACCGTGACTACAAGAGCGGTATCGCTGAAGAGAGGTTCCTCAAGGACCTCGAGGCAAAGAAGGCTGCTGCAGGTGCTCCGAAGATCATCACCCGTCCGGTAGTCGAGATGCCTGCCTTCGACATCAACAAAGTTGTCGAGGAGCATCCTGACGCAACTCCTATCCACGCTGCAGCTGCCGGCACCCTTACCTGGGAGGTGGCATCCGAGCAGGAGTCTGTCGCTCCTCAGGTCGGCACAAAGGTCAAGGAAGGCGACGTCCTCTGCATGGTTCAGGCATACTACGGCATTGAAGAGTGCGTGGCAAAGGCTTCCGGCAAGATTGTCTCCATCAATGCAAAGCAGGGCGACAAGGTTGTCAAGGGCCAGATCCTCGGCTTCATTGAATAACCGTCAGCCTGAAGGCAAAATGAAAGAGACCGGCCAATGACCGGTCTCTCTTTTTCTGGGGTGGATGATGGGACTCGAACCCACGACACTCGGAACCACAATCCGATGCTCTACCAGCTGAACTACATCCACCGTTTTGAGGCTGCAAAGATACAGTATTTTATTTCATTTGTCCAAAAAAAAGTTCAGAAGCCGGTTAAGATTCACTCTTTTGCCGTAAAACGCACTGTGGCGCTGTTGCCGTTCGCATCCACGACGGTCAGAGTATGGACACCGCTTTCAGGAACAACCTTGACCTTGTGCTCACCGTGGGAGGTCTCTCCTATGAAGTTTCCGTCGATATGCCAGAAGAGGACAGCGTCCGGGTCGGCGTGGGCTGCCGAGAAGACAGCGCCGCGGCTCTTAGAGTCGAGCGCGACAGGGGTGGCGATGGTCATACCGTTCTGAGGATAGATGATTTCCAGCAGGGATGCGCCCTGTTCCCCGCCGAACCGCGGGTGCAGCGGGGGCATCTGGCGGTAGTCGGTGTGAGTGCGCATATAGTACCACTCCTGGGCCGGAGGAAGGACGAACCAGGATACCGATTGCATCTTTGTCACATCGTAGCATCCGCTGTCAACCCTGTACTGCCCATCTTCGCTCAGGTGGATGATTCTGTGGAAGCTGCATCTGTCAGGCAGCTGCGGGGCCTTGGGGGCGAGCACTGTCACTGTGCCGTCGCCCAGGCAGGCATCCGAGACAGGACGTCCGCTGAGCCTGCAGGTCTCCACTTCGCGCAGGCTGCCGGAGGGCTCAGTGAACCAGGAGGTCATAGGGAGCAGACCGAAGAGGTCGAACATCACCGGAGCGGCATATCCCACACCTGTCAGCAGCGGGCGTCCTGTGCCGTCACAGTTCCCGACCCATACGGCCACCACATATTCAGGCGTCACTCCCACGCTCCAGGCATCGCGGTTTCCATAACTGGTGCCAGTCTTCCAGGCAATCCTTCTGGAAGAACTGAAACTCCGCCAGTCACCCTCCTCCTCGGGCCTTGCGACACCTGTCAGGGCATCGAAAGTGCACCATATTGCGCCTTTGGAGAGCGGACAGCCCTCCGTAGTGACGCCTGTCAGGAAGGCCGCCATCTTCCGGTAGCAGTCAGCGAGTTCCGTCAGCCTTATCTCGGCACCTCCGAGAATCAGCGAGAGTCCGTAGGTGTCGGCTCCGCGGTCGACGGTGGTCATCCCGAACCTCTTCAGAAGTTCCAGGAACTTCTCTATGCCGTATTCGTGAAGCATTCTGACAGAGGGTACATTGAGCGAACGCTGAATCACGCTGCGCGCTGTGACCGCTCCGTCGAAGGTGTGGTTGTAGTTGCTCGGGCTGAAGTCCTTGTAGTGGAACGGGACATCCGGGATCAGCATATCGGGAAGAATCTGCCCCTCGTCCAGCATCGCTCCGTAGAGGAGCGGCTTCAGGGTGCTGCCGCTGCTGCGCCGCGCCTGGGCCACATCCACGTCGTCGCCGTGCGCCTTCGATCCGTGGCCGGCATTGCCGACATAAACCACCGGCTCTCCGGTGGCGACGTCAATTATCACCGCTGCCATATTGTGAACGTCGTTGGCTGCATATTCTTCAGCGTGGCGGCTGACAACCGCTTCGGCCCTTGTCTGGAGCGAGAAGTCTATATGGCTGCTGTACATCCTGTCGCCTCCGCCCCTGCGCAGGCTCTCGAGGTAGTGGTATGCGGTTTCAGGCAGAGGGTACGGTTTGTCAGGCAACGGCTCGTCCTTGGCCAGACGGCATTCGGTCTCATCTATGATGCCTTCTCTCAGAAGCTTGTCCAGAAGGAAGTTGCGTTTTTCGAGCAGTTTGTCGCGGCCCTTGCCGGGATGGATAAGGGCAGGGGAGTTGGGAAGGACTGCCAGAGTGGCGCTCTCAGCCCAGGAGAGCTCCTCGCAGCTGCGGCCGAAATAGCGCCAGGAAGCTGCCGGCAGTCCTACGACATTGCCGCCGAACGGAGCGTTGGAGGCGTAAAGCGCAAGTATCTCATTCTTGCTGCAGCGCAGTTCAAGCCTGGTCGCAAGAATCATCTCGAGGATTTTCTCCCCTACTGTGCGGTCAGGGTTGCCGCGGCTGAGCCTGATGGTCTGCATCGTGATGGTGCTGCCGCCGCTCCGTATCTCACCGCTCTTCAGGTTGAGGCGGACAGCTCTGGCGATTGCCAGCGGGTCCACTCCCGGATGCCACCGGAAACGCTTGTCCTCATAGGAGATGACGGCTGCCGTGTATTTCTCCGGGACGCTCTCCACAGGGGGGAACCTCCATTGTCCGTCCGCAGCGATTCTTGCTCCGAGCAGCCTCCCGTCGGAACTTTCCAGCACTGCGGAGACAGGGGCCCTGAACATCTCCCTCGGCAGGGAGAACAGGTAGATTATCAGCAGGAACGCTGCAGGGACTGCAATGAGAACTATTTTTGTCAACTTGCTCATCGGACTTCTAAATTAACCATTTTTTTTGTATTTTTACATCTTTCACCAGTATAATGACAACACCGTGAAACGTCTGACCACCCTTCTTCTGCTGATGTGCCTCTGCCTTTCCGCCCGGGCGCAGAATGTGTCGCTCGACACCCTTTTCTACGCACTGCCCCAGTTCAGCACCGGGACCATATCATTCCCTGACGGCAAAATTCAGTCGGGCAACATAAACATCTGCAATCTCGACCAGACCATACGCTTCATCGACCCGTCGGGTGACACGCTGGTCCTCAACGATTCCCATCTGGCCATAAAGGTTACTGTGGGGAAGGATGTATTCTATCGCGACAAACAGAATTTCATCAAGCTCGTCGATATGGCGGGAGAGGTCTTCCTCGGCTTGAAGAAGACTATGGTGCTGATCAACAACGAACAGATAGGGGCATACGGAATGGCCTCGTCGACATCCTCCATCTCAAGCTTCAGCCGCGATGAATTCACCGGCCACTGCTACAAGTACGTGGATTTCCTTCCGGCGAACTGGAACTACACCGCGCTGTATATGCTCTACCGCAACGGCCGCTTCTACACTGCCACCAAGAAGAACTTCCAGAAGTGTTTCCCTGACAGGAAGGCCGACATCGAAGCGTTCTTCAAGGAGAACGATGTCAATCCCTCTGACTGCGATGCTGTCTGCAGTCTCTTTAATCTGATGAAACAATAATAACCGAATATGAGACGAATACTGAGTATCCTTGCATTTTCCGCCCTGTTTCTTGTTGCAGTCTCCTGCACCGCGGGCCAGGGCGGCGATTCAGCCCTCTCTTCTTTCTCAAAGGAGATCAGGGTTGACGACCCGATTTCATTCACTCTGGCGGCTGGCACGCTGGACAGCAGCACCGGAGACCTTGATGCTGTCAGAAAGGCTGTGAAGATTTCTCCTGCAGTGGACTTCGACGTCGATGTGGTCGACGCCCAGACCATCTGCATCTATCCGAAGCAGAAACTCGACTATAATGCGACCTACAAGGTCTCCGCAAACTTCGGGAGCCTCGCCGGCGTCAAAGGGAAGACCGAAACGCTTGAGGTAAAAACCCTTGCACCGGTCATCCTCTTCGACTTCTCGCCGCTCTGCGTCGAGAGGGAGGACAACTACAGGGTGCAGGTGGAGATATCCTCTTCCGATGCCCTTGACAGCAAGTATCTGGAATCCGGCTTCTCGGTGAAGGGAGCGGCCAATACTCTCTCCTGGGAGCACGCTGAAGACGGCCTGAAGCATACTGTGACTGTCAGCGGCCTCTCTGCGGGGCCATCCGAACAGAAGGCTGTCTTCGAATACTCCTACCCGAAATATGCCGCAGAGGGAACCCGAAAGTTCACGATTCCTGAAAAAGGCAAGTTCTATGTCCTGACTTCTGAGACCAGGAACCAGCCTTTCGGATATTATGTGACCTTCTCGGCGCCTCTTGCAGACGGGCAGAACTTCAATGAACTGGTTCAGGCTCCCGGCAAGGGCAAGATGACATATTCAGTAAACGGAAACGTCCTCGCCATCTACCCTTCCGTAAAGGCTGACAAGCAGCAGTACATCTGCATCGCCAAAAATATAAAGAGCAGCCGCGGCTCCACCCTTACAGAGGATTTCGCCCGCTTCTTCGACGTCCCTTCCGACGAGCCGTCCGTAAAGTTCCAGAGCAATGGTGTGATCCTCCCTTCAAAAGAGGGGATGAACCTCTATTTCCAGTCGATCAACTATGTCAAGGCCGAGGTCAGGGTGAAGCGGATATTTGAGAACAATGTCCTCCAGTTCCTCCAGGGCAACAGCCTGACAAGCAAATACTGCTACACTGACGATGTCGCCCGCGTGGTGCTCGACACCACCATCGTCCTGGGCGAGGCCAACTCCGAGAAGCTCCGCAACCTCTCCACATACGGCCTGAACATCGCAAACCTGGTCAACGTCCAGCGCGGAGCGATCTACCGCGTCGAGATCCGCGGCCGCGAGCCGCTCGCCGAGTTCAGCGAGGGCCACTGGGAGAGCGACTACTACTTCGGCTCATACAACGACTATGAGGAGAGGGTCCGCAACGTGCTCGTTTCCGACCTTTCTGTGATTGCTAAAGGATCCGGAAAGGGCGAATACACCTTCTTCGTCACCGACATCATCACAGCGGCGCCTGTCAACGGCGCCAAAGTCAAGGTTTACAACTATGTCAACCAGTTGATTGCTGAAGGCTCCACAGGGTCCGGCGGACGGTTTGACTGCAAGATTGACAATGACACTCCTCAGACAGCAGTCATCTCCCGCGGAGAGGACAAGAGCTATGTCTCCCTCACCGGAGGCAGTGCCATCTCTCTGAGCAGCTTCGATGTTGACGGCACATCCTTCAAGCAGGGACAGAAAGGCTATGTCTTCGGAGAGCGCGGCGTATGGCGTCCGGGCGATGAGATCCACCTCACATTCGTCTCGATGCTCGATGAGGGAGTCCTCCCGGCCAACCATCCAGTCACAGCATCCCTCATCAGCCCTCAGGGCCAGACGATGAAGACCATCGTCAACAACCAGGGCCACCACGGAATGTATGCCTTCACCTTCCAGACTGACGCTTCATCCCAGACAGGCAACTGGGAGGCAGTCATCACTGCCGGCGGACAGAGATACTACAAGACTGTCAAGGTCGAGACCGTGAAGCCTAACAACATCGTCATCAACCTCTCACTCAACGACAAGCCTGCCGTCCCTGCAAGGAACGTCCGCGGTGACATCTCCGCAAAATGGCTTGTGGGCAACCCTGCCAAAGGCCTCGAGACAAAGGTTGAGGCTGTCCTGTCACGCGGCAGGACCACATTCAAGGGATATGAGAAGTACACCTTCGAGGACCGCTCGCGGGAATTCACCTCACAGGAGATTGAAGTATTCAAGGGTACGACAGACAGCCAGGGCCAGATTGCCTTCAATGTAAGCCTGCCTGCTTCCAGGAAGAGCCCGGGAATGATGAATGCAGTATTCACGACCCGCGTCTTCGAGAAGAGCGGCGAGAGCAGCATCGACAACTGCCAGGTTCTCCTGTCGCCTTTCGACACCTATGTCGGCATCAGTGCACCTGAGAAGGAGAATGACTGGGGCGAGATGTATGTAGACAAGGCCCGCCCTGCAAAATTCTCTATTGCAGCCCTCGATTACAAGGGCGGCGCAGCTCCTTCCACCGAAGTGGAAGTCGAGCTATACAAGATGGGATGGAGCTGGTGGTGGAGTTCGACCGCCGACCTTGCAAGTTATGCGAAGGATTCATACAACGAACCATACAAGACCTTCCGCAAGACCATATCCGGCGGTGCCGCTGAATTCACAGAGGACTTCACCGGCGAAGAGAGCGGATTCTATTTCATCCGTGTCACTAACCTCAAGGGCGGTCACGCCGCTTCAAAGGTGGTGATGGTCACCAGCAGTTATGAGAATTCCCAGAGCGGAGCATCCGATGCTGCTGTCAAGCTTCCGATGACTCTCGACAAGGATGTCTACACTGTTGGCGAGACCGCGCGTCTCTCGATCCCTTCTGCAAGCGGCGCCAGGGCGCTTGTCTCAGTCGAGAAAGGCGAGAGAGTGGTCAGCAACTTCTGGGTTGACTGCAAGGGCGACCGGACAGAGATACAGGTTCCGGTTGAGAGCGGAATGACCCCTAATGCCTTTGTTTCTGTCACACTGGTCCAGCCATACGGCAATTCCGGCAACGACGCTCCGATAAGGATGTTCGGTGTGGAGCGCATCAAGGTCGAGGATCAGGCGACCCATCTCGAGCCTGTCATCGACATCGCAGGCGAGGTGCGCCCTGAAAGCGAAGTCTCATTCTCAGTCAAGGAGAAGAACGGCAGGGAGATGAGCTATGTCGTGGCTCTCGTCGACGAAGGCCTCCTCAGCCTCACCCGCTTCAAGACTCCGAACCCTTGGGATTACTTCTATGCCCCTGAGGCCCTCAGTGTCAGGACCTGGGACCTGTACGACCTTGTGATTGGCGCTTATGGCGCAAGGATGGAGCAGATCTTCGCAATCGGCGGTGACGGTGAGAATTCGGATTTCATAACTCCTAACACCCAGGCTGAACGCTTCAAGCCGGTATCCCTCTTCCTCGGTCCGTTCACTGTCAAGGCGAAGAGCACCGGCAAGCATACCGTCCGGATACCTCAGTATATAGGCTCTGTCCGTGCGATGGTCATCGCTACGGACGGTTCTTCAATGGGCTCCGCCGAGAAGAAAGTCTCTGTCACCAAGCCTGTCATGGTCAAGGCCGCCCTCCCTAGGGTCATGGGTACGGATGAGGAGGTCACACTGCCTGTGACAGTGATGACAACCAAGGACGGCATCGGCAATGTGAATGTGGAAGTGTCGGCTTCCGGACCTCTTTCAGTAATCGGTTCTTCGACCGCTTCGACAAGTCTCCAGCAGGCTGGCGAGAAGATAGTTTATTTCACCCTCAAGGCCGGCTCCGAAGAGGGCGTTGCAAAGATAAAGACTGTCGCCAAAGGCGCGGGGGACACCTCCACTGAGGATCTCGAGATCGATGTGCGCGACCCTAACCCGATGACCGCCAATTCCAAGGTGATGCTGGTCGAGGGCGGAAAGACAGTCAATGCAGAATTCCCTCTTGCAGGCAGGCCTGGCACCAACAGCGTTTCGGTCGAGGCTTCGGCCATTCCTCCTGTAGACCTCGACTACCGTCTCGGCTATCTCACCGGGTACCCTCACGGATGCGTCGAGCAGACTGTCTCCGCTGTATTCCCGCAGCTTTACCTCGGCAGCCTCGTGGAACTCGATTCCAAGACTTCAGCATCCTGCACAACCAACATAGAGGCGGCGATCTCCAAGCTGAATTCATTCGCAATCCCTTCAGGCGGAATGACATACTGGCCAGGAACAGCCTCCTACAGCGGGGCCAGCGACTGGGGTACCATCTATGCCACCCACTTTATGATAGAGGCGCAGAATGCAGGCTATGCAGTACCTGCAGCGCTTAAGAAGTCCAATATCAGCTACCTGAAGACAGTGGCGTCCGGAGCATCCTATGCCGCAGTCTCAAGAGCGTACGCCTGCTATGTGCTCGCACTTGCCGGCAACCCTGACCGCAGTGCGATGAACCGCCTGAGAGGTGACCTTGCCGGAAAATCTGAGGCTGTGGCCTGGTATCTTGCGGGCGCATATGCCCTTGACGGCAAGAACGATGTCGCACGTCAGATTATCCCTTCATCCAGGGAAGTGGGTGCGGGAGAGCTCTTCGACAGATTCTCTTCGACTTTCGACAGCGAGGAGAGAGTGCTTGCCACAGCGGCTATGGTCTTCACCAGACTGGGCGACAAGACCTCCGCGTTCAAGTGTGTGGAGAAGCTTGCAAACCGTCTGAACGACCGCAAATGGTATATGAGCACCCAGAGCACTGCCTGGGCTCTCAATGCAGTGGCTGCCTATGTCAAGGCCAACTCCTGCGAGCCGCTGAATGTGTCAGTCACATCGGGCAGCGACAAGGTCACTCTCCGCAGCAGCAAGGCTGTGGCGCAGGGCTCTCTCAATGAGAATGCAAGCGGGACCCTGTCGCTTCAGGTGACCAACTCGTCCAAGTCCCCTGCTTATGTTGTGGTCAGTTCGCGCGGCATCCCTGAGAAGGGTGAAGAGGTTGCAATCTCCAACGGCATCAAGATGTATGTCGAGTACAAGACCCCTGACGGCGCGACTGTAAATCCGTTCACCCTCGAGCAGGGAACAGACTTCATAGTCTCGCTCCACGTCATCAATCTTTCACAGACCACAGACTACACCAATGTGGCCATTTCCCAGATATTCCCTGCAGGCTGGGAGATCCGCATCGACAGGATCGACGGCTTCTATCAGGATATCCGCGATGACCGCGTCTATTCATACCTCTTTATGAAGCATAACGCGCACTATGTCCTCTACACCCGTGTCACAGCGACATATGCAGGCCGGTTCTACCTCCCGGCTTCGACCGCCGAGGCAATGTATGACAGCTCCATCAGCGCATCCACTGTCGGCGGCTGGTGCACGGTCCAGTAAAGAGAATGTCCGAAGCAATCAATAATAAACTTTAAAATAAAACTATTATGGGAATCGTTAAAACTTTGTTCAACCCATCCTACGGCTATGCCAGAGGTGCCGTCGCCATCATTCTCGGCCTTGCGCTCGTCATCTGGCCGTCAACGATCATCAACGTGGTGCTCTATGTCCTGGGCGGCCTGATGCTTATCCTCGCCGCTGTCAACCTCATCAAGTACTTCGGATGCAAGGACAAGGCTGACAGGGAGACAACCTCACTGATCAACGGCATCTGCGCGCTTGTTGTGGGCCTCGTGTTCCTTCTTGCCACCAGATGGCTCGTCCAGATGGTAGGCTT
Organism: Bacteroidales bacterium; assembly: GCA_045599325.1. Taxonomy (GTDB): domain Bacteria; phylum Bacteroidota; class Bacteroidia; order Bacteroidales; family UBA932; genus Cacconaster. Next base: position 44,424 of record JAZRVT010000051.1, read on the forward strand.
CATCCTCGGAGCACTCCTCGTAGTCCTTGCAGTGATGCAGATTGTCAATCTCATCAAGGCCGGCAAGACCATCAAGGTGGACATCTGGCTCTACATCCTTCCGGTTGCGACCATCGTCCTGGGAATCATCTGCCTCCTCGGCCCTAACACCATCGTCAAGACTCTGGCCATCCTCTTCGGTCTCGGTATCTTTGTCTATGGCGTTTCGGAGATCGTTTCCATCAACCGTCTCCGCAAGGCCATGAAGGTCCGCATCGAGAATGCAGAGACTGTGGCGGCTCCGGCATCGCCCGCAGAGGCACCTGCAGAGGCTGTTGAGGAGAAAAGTGAATAATTTTTAAAAATTCTTGCAATTATTTTTGCAAGATTTAAAAAAGTAGTTACCTTTGCAGCCCGTTTCGGAAGAGACGGAAGTTGTTTGAAATATTGGAAGACAAATAAAAGTACAAGCAAGTACCGATTTTAACACGATTAAAATCTGAGAAGAGCAAAGCGTCAGTTCGAAATGAGGAACTGAAAAGAGTTACGGGAATCGACTAAGAGTTATATAGAAAATTATACAATGAAGAGTTTGATCCTGGCTCAGGATGAACGCTAGCGGCAGGCTTAACACATGCAAGTC